>NZ_FQTP01000017.1 GCF_900128515.1 Bathymodiolus heckerae thiotrophic gill symbiont | reverse complement strand
GTTGGTTGGAATACGCCAACCACCCAAACATTTTCTTGTTGTAGTGCTTTAATGGTTCTGGCTAAGTTAGTTACTTGAAATATTTTTAATTGATTTAAAGCGCCTGCCGAAGTTTTGTGTACCAGTGCATTAATCGGTGCAGAGCCGTCTTTATTAATGACCACACAATCAACTCCAGCCGCATTAGCACTACGCAAGCAAGCGCCAAGATTTCTAGGATCTTGAATAGAATCTAAAATCAAGATTAGGGCTGAACTTTCTAGTCTAGAAACAAAACCAATCAGTTCATCCTGGTTGGGCAGGGTGGGTAGCAAAACCTCCGCTGCAATGCCTTGGTGAGTTTGATTTTTCGTTAGTTTGTCTAGCTGCTGTTTATTAGCCTTGGTAATCTTGATACTGAGCTGATTAAACGCAGTAGTGATTTGACTAATGCGCTTGTCATTACGATTATCCAAAGTTAAGACTTTAACAAAGCCTTCTGGAGCTGCATCAAGTTGCGCTTGAATGGCATGAAAGCCAAAAATAATAAGTGTTTTAGACATAGAAATTAAAGATTAAAGTTTGTGATCAAAGATTTCGATATAAGCATCTTTTCTAAGCTTTTTAACCCAATTGTTAAAATAGGTATTTTTTTTCTGACGAATCAATGCGGCTTTAATATTGTTAAGATGATTATCAGCATTGCGCTTTTCAATAATTTTAATCAACCTCCAGCCATTACCAGCTTTAAACGGGGGTGATATCTCATTAATTTTTAGCCCATTTAAAGCTTGGCCAAAAGACTTAGGTAGTCGTTTTTGAACCAACCAGCCCGATTCTCCGCCATTTTTATAAGATTCATCTTGAGAATGTAGTTTGGCTAAATCAGAAAATGATTTGCCATTTTTAATCTGACTAGCAAGATCGGTCAACGAAGCCTTGATAAGCTCATCTTCAGATTGTAATAACGAAGCTGACTCATCGATCGAACTAATGGCAATTTGAGCAATACGAATTTGCTTAACAATATCTTGTTGAGTAGTTGGATTATTGTTCAGCGCTTGGTCGATTTCAGCCTGAGTTAAAACCAAATTAGCCTTGCTATTAACAAACTCTCTTAAACCGTTTAAAGATAGTTTTTGTTTGATGTCGGCCATTACTTGCCCAAATGCTGGACTTGCTTGCAATTGAGAAAGGCTTAGAGAATTTTGCTTGGCGACACGCTTAAGCATATTGTTGATCGCCAAAGCCTTGGGCTCAACACCCAATCGTTCAACTTGTCGCATTTTTAAAATAATGTCGATTTGACGATTAACTGCAGCTAACTTAGCTGCCTTGGAATTGCTATCAATATTAATTGCATCATAAGTCACTAACTCATCATCAACAATAGCAACAATACTATTGCTTGCAGAGAATGCATTTAGCGAGGCGAGTAACGCCAGTAAAGCAAGTTTTTTCATTTTATATGTCGTTTAAATTAGCAAGATAGTTAGGCACTTCTTCTTCAAGGCGAGCAGCCAAACCTGGTGAGGTTGTTGCCAAGCCTTTAAGCACTAGCTCAAAATTAGTGACGTAATCATAGCCATTACCGCTACCCATGTACTTTTTAAAGTGCGCTAAACGCAGTGCCCAACAGCAAGATTCATAAGCAATACCAGTGGTTTCTTTATTGGTGATCGAATCAGTGATTGAACGATTAATACCAGCAAATACATGGATATTTTGCGTTAGTGGATATGCACCATATAATTCGGCTGATTTTTTAGTACCATCATAATGGTGCGCCAAGGTTAAGAATTTTCTAGGATTAAGAATGTAGCTCATCGAACTATCGCGCTTATCAATTTTGTTAGTCTCTGGGTCATACTGTAGTGAATTATTAAAGGTGTAACTGTCAAAGCCAATATCAGCTGACATGACAATATCAGAGTATTTTCTTGTGCCATTGTTTGTCGATATGGCATCACTATAATATGTTTGAGCAGATTTTAAGCTTAAATAAGTTTCGCCGGTTTCTTCATCGATAAAATCTGACTCTAGTCCAAATGTTAAATCATTGGCTTTTCCAATTCGATCAATACCGGTAAATTTTTGTCCAGAAAATAAAGACTCATAAGAGTCAGACTTACTTTCTGAATCAAAGTTTACACTTGGGTCTGTTTTCTCAGGCGTGTAGTTGTAAGCCAATCTTGGTGTTAACGTTTGAATTAAATCTGTGCCAAATAAATTCACCTCTCTTTCTAAGAATAGTTTTGAATCTAGTCCAAAACTGTAGATTGAGCGAGATTCATTGACAGCATTGTCTAAAGCATAATCCGTAGTTGATAAGCTAAGTTTCGGCGTTAATGAGTAAACATCCGTTGTAATTGAACGGTTAAAATTTGCTTGTGCGTGGGTACGAATACCTGTACTGCTAGAAGTCTTATGTGTAAATTTTGTACTTACTAATGACAAATCCATACGACGATTATCCAGCCCAACAAAACCTTTTGAAATAGATAGCTCTGGCGCTCTGGTGTATGAGGCATCTCCAGATGTATCATAATTAACCAATTGCTCAGACTCAGCAAAGAAATTTAGTTTTAGATCTTGATCAGCATCATTAAAAGTTAGGTCAATATGTGAATTAAGCGCGGAATCAGAGGTGTTGGAATGAGCAATCTCTTTAAAGTAGTCTTTGTCAGAAACACGATTAGTAGTAACATTTAATTCTGTTTTTTCGTTGAGAATTAGATCAATACTTGAATTTAACAACCAGCGCTTGTTCTTAGTAATATCGTCTTCATTTAAATAATGACCTTCGATTTCAAAACGACTTTCATCTAAATAGTTATTAGCGGCAATTAGTTGTCGGTACTTACCTTCAACAATACTGCCACGACTTGACAGTTGATTTAAAGTTAATAAGAAATCACGATCTGGCGCAATATTAAAGTAGTAAGGAATTCTAACCTGATAATTACTACCTTGATTGGCGGTTGATTCATTATAGCTACCAAATGCAGGCGCTAAAAATCCAGAACCTCTACCTTCAAGTACCCATTCATGATGTGGTGAATAAAAAACTGGAACACCTAGAAATTCAACCACCACATCACTTGCAACACCACGATTAGTGTTTGAATTTAGCGTGATTTTATCAGCCTTCATTTGCCAATCAGTATTGCCCAATGGACATAAAGAGTAACTAACTGAATCAAACACTTGCTTGGTGCCATCATTAACTACCTGAGTAGCCCGGCCATTTATTTTAGTCTCGGGGTAATGAAATTGCACTTGTTGTAAAGTCACATGATTGTTATCAGCTTGTTTTTTAACCACAGCACTGTCACCGATAAACATCAGCTCATTATCTTGATATTTAACACCGCCTTTAGCAGTTGAGGTTTTATTCGTTTTTTTGATTGTAATTTCATCAGCGGCCAAATAATAAGCACTAGAATTAAGCGAGACATTGCCGGTTAATAAGTATGTATCACCTGTGGTAATTTCACTACGATCTGCAACGACATCTAGATTGTCATCAGTAGACAGCGCTTGCTTAGGAAAAAGCAAACGTGAATCATCACAACTAAGTATGTAGTCTTGGGCGCTTACTACACCTGAAAAAAAGATTAGCGAACAAAGAGTAATTGACTTTTTCATGCTGAATTAGAGTTTTTAAAATGCATTTATTTTAACACTAACTAAATGAAAAAAAGCTGGCATATATTAGTTACATAGACGGGTGTTTATTTGGGTAAAATAACTGAGGTTTTTAACAACAATGGAAGTATTTAAATGGCTAATAGCAACAATCAAACCCCTTGGGGCGGCAACAATCAAACGCCGCCAGAATTGGACGAAGTAATTAAGGAATTTAAAAATAAATTCAATGGTATGTTTGGCTCTAACAAGCCATCAGGCGCACCTAAAGGCAGTGTAAAGTTTATTGCTATTATCGGTGTTTTAATTTGGATGTTATCAGGCATTTATATTATCGACCCTGCTGAAAAAGGTATTGTATTGCGCTTTGGTGCATTCCAAGAAGAGACTGGACAAGGTCCTCATTGGCATATACCATTTCCAATTGAAACTGTTAATCGAATTAACGTAGAGCAAATTAGAACGGCTGAAATCGGCTACCGAAATGCTAGTAGTCGTCGCGTAGGTGGCAACGTTTCTTCTGAGTCAATCATGTTAACTAAAGATGAAAATATGATTGATGCCAAGTTTGCGGTTCAGTATAAAGTTAACGATGCACAAGCTTATTTGTTTAATGTTGCCAATCCTGATACAACATTACGTCAAGTATCAGAAAGTGCAATTCGCCAAGTGGTGGGTCAAAACACCATGGACTACATTCTAACCGAAGGTCGTGTTGATATTGCTGATAGAATTAAAGATCGCTCGCAAGAATTACTAGACTTGTACCAAACAGGCTTATTTATTACTACAGTAAACATGCAAGATGCTCAGCCGCCTGAGCAAGTTCAAGCATCTTTTTCTGATGCAGTTAAAGCGCGTGAAGATAAACAGCGTTTAATCAACGAGGCGCAAACTTACGCAAACGACATTTTGCCTAAGTCTCGTGGTTTGGCAGCAAGACTACTTGAAGAATCAAAAGCTTATAAATCAGAAGTGGTTTCTAAATCAGAGGGTGAATCATCAAGATTTAAGCAAATTTTAACAGAGTATGAAAAAGCCCCTGAAGTAACTAGAGAGCGTCTATACCGTGAAACGATGGAAAGCGTGTTTGCTTCAACTAGCAAGGTTGTGGTTGATTCAAAAGCTAATTCAATGATGTACTTACCCATTGACAAGTTAATCAATGCCAAGCAGTCAAACACTCAAATTACCATTCAAGAATCACAACAACAAATAAACAATCCGAACAACGCCAGAGATGTTTTTCGTAACAGAGGAGTAAGATAATGCAAAAAATAGGATTAATAATAATTGCTGCTGTATTTTTTGTACTGAGTTCAGCACTTTATACCGTTAGCGAAACGCAAACAGCCATCAAGCTTCGATTGGGTGAAATTGTTGCAGTTGATAACACACCTGGCCTTAAGTTTAAGATGCCATTTGTAAACAACGTGGTTAAATTTGATAGTCGTGTGCAAACGCTAGATGCACCTGCTGAGCGCTTTTTAACGGGTGAGAAGAAAAACGTAATTGTTGACTCTTACATTAAATGGCGTATTGTTGATGCGGAGCAGTTCTATAAATCAACCGGCGGTAACATAGCTCGTACCAACAACCGTTTAGCTCAAATTATTAAAACCGGTCTTAAAAGTGAATTTTCAAAGCGCACCATTGCTGATGTAGTATCTGGCGAGCGTAGTGAAATTATGGCTAATATTGCCACACTGGCTAAAAAAGATATTGGTGAATTTGGTATTGAGATTATTGATGTACGTATTAAGCGTATTGACTTATCACAAGAGGTTTCAAACTCAGTTTATCGTCGTATGCAAGCAGAGCGTCAGCGTGTGGCTAAAGAGTTTAGATCTAAAGGTGCAGAAGAGGCCGAAGTAATTCGTGCAGCAGCAGATAAACAAAGAACGATTATCCTAGCAGATGCCTACCGTGATTCTGAAATAATTCGAGGTGAAGGTGATGCGACTTCAGCAAATAACTATGCCAAGGCGTATAGTAAAAATGCTGAGTTTTATTCTTTCTATCGTTCATTAGAATCATACAAAAAATCTTTTGCCAATCAAAATAACGTATTGGTGTTAAATCCGAATACAGAGTTTTTCCGTCACTTTAACCCGCAAGTTAAATAAGCTTATATGAGTACATGGCAACTGCCTGAGGGTATTGACGAATTAAGTGGTGATCAAGCAATGAAGTTTGAAATGCTTCGTCGCTCGCTAATTGACCTATACACAAACAAAGGTTTTGGCTTGGTTGTGCCACCAATGGTAGAACACGTTGATTCATTGCTATTAACCAGTGATGCGGTTAACGAAAAAACATTTAAGTTTTTGGATCCAGCAAGTGGGAAGATGCTTGGCGTACATGCGGATATTACGCCTCAAATTGCTCGCATTGACGCAAAACGCAACAGTAACAAGGTTGAAAAATATTGCTATATCAATGCAATTTTACAAACCAGAGCGGATGACTTTTATGATTCTAGATCTCCAATTCAAGCGGGTGCAGAGCTTTACGGCTCGACAGACACCTCAGCTGATGTAGAGGTTATTGAATTAATGCTAGAAAGTTTAAACCTTCTAGCTATTGATTCAATCGTCATTAGCTTAGGCAATGTGGCTATCTTTGATGCACTTATTACTAGTGAAACTTTAAATATAGTACAAACTAATGAATTGCGTCATATCTTTGCCCATCGTTCTACGCCAGACTTAAACGTATTTATGGGTAACAATACATTAAATAACGCTGCGTTATTTAATGCTTTAATGCAACTAGAGGGTGATGCAAGTGTGCTGAGTAAGGCGCTAGATTTATTTAAAGATTTTCCAGTAGCGCAAGTAGCAATTAAAGATTTACAAGCCATTGACCAAGCACTTCAGGCTAAAGGCATTCAAGCTAGCTATGATTTAGCCGAGTTGCAAACTTATGAATATCATACGGGTGTAGTTTTCTCAGCTTACAACAAACACTATTCAAAAGCATTGGCTCAAGGCGGTCGTTACAACGGCATTGGCGAATCTTTTGGTCAATCAAGAGCAGCGACAGGATTTTCATTTGATTTGAAATTTTTATCCCAATCAAAGTAGTTATTATTAACAAATAAATTATATAGTCAGGAATTAGTATGTCAAAAAATGTAGTCATCATCGGCACCCAGTGGGGCGACGAAGGTAAAGGTAAAATTGTAGATTTAATTACTGATAAGGTTTCTAGTGTTGTACGCTTTCAAGGCGGTCACAACGCAGGCCATACATTGGTTATTGACGGTAAAACAACAGTACTACATTTAATTCCATCAGGTATTTTACGCAACCATGTTGAATGCTTAATTGGTCATGGTGTTGTACTATCAATGTCAGCTTTGATTAAAGAATTAGGTGAGCTTGATACTACAGGTGTTGATGCAAAGTCACGCTTAATGATCGCACCAGGCTGTCCATTGATCATGCCGTACCATGTTGCACTAGATAATGCTCGTGAAGCTAAACGTGGCAAAGCAGCAATTGGTACAACGGGTAATGGCATCGGCCCTGCTTATGAAGATAAAGTCGCTCGTCGCGGCTTGCGTGTTGGCGATTTACTTAATCTTGAATCATTTGCTGAAAAGCTAAAAGACGTAATGGAATACCATAACTTTGCACTAACGAATTATTACAATGCACCGGCACTAGATTTTGACACAGTATTAGCCGAAGCTTTAGAGCAAGCCAATACTGTTATTCCAATGATTACTGATGTCACCGAAAAGATTCATCAGCATATTGCGAATAATGAAAGTATTTTATTTGAAGGCGCCCAGGGCGCACTACTTGATATTGATCAAGGAACGTATCCATTTGTAACCTCTTCTAATACCACTTCAGGTGGCGCAGTAACTGGATCTGGTGTTGGTGTAACCGACATTGACTACGTATGTGGTATTGTTAAAGCCTACACAACTCGTGTTGGTGGTGGCCCATTCCCAACAGAATTAATTTATGATGTTGCTACTGATAAGGGCGATGCAATCGGTAAAGTGTTAGGCACGATCGGTCATGAATTTGGTGCAACAACAGGGCGCCAACGTCGTTGTGGTTGGTTAGATATGGTCACCTTAAATCGCTCATTAAAGCTTAATGCAGTAACAGGTATTTGCCTAACTAAGTTAGACGTATTAGACTCATTGGAGAGTGTTAAAATTTGTATTGCTTATGAATTAAATGGCAAGCAAGTTACAACGCCGCCATACGATGCACAAGGCTATGCAGATGCTGACCCTATCTACATTGAAATGCCAGGCTGGAAAACATCAACCATTGGCACATCTGCTTTTGATGGTTTACCAATCGAAGCTCAAAACTATATTCGTAAAATTGAAGAACTCTCAAATTTACCAATTGATATTTTATCAACCGGACCAGATCGTGATGAAACGCTGATCCTTAATAACCCATTTGACGAGTAATTCATGAAAAAAGATCCGCACCAAAAAAGAGAATCTGAAAAGTACGACAACCCCATCCCTTCAAGAGAGTATATTCTTTCTTTCTTTAAGAAGAAAAAGTCTTTATCAAAATACGACTTATTTGATCTACTAGAAGTAGATGGCAAACAAAAAAAGCCGCTAACACATCGCTTAAAAGCTATGGTTCGTGATGAGCAACTAGATTACAACAAAGAAGGTGACTTCGTTATCTTCGATCCAGAAGCAGGTATTAAAATTGGCATAGTTGTCGCTAACCCTAAAGGTTTTGGCTTTCTTAAATTGGAAGAGGGGGGTCGTGATTTGCGTCTTAACTCTCGTCAAATGCAATTGGTTTTTCATGGTGACAAAGTCAAAGCTCGCTTAATTAGCAAGCGTGGCGATGCCAAAATTATCGAAGTATTAGAGAGTGTTAAGACAGTTGTTGCACGTTTACATATTTCTGACGAAGGCACTTATGCTGTCGTTGATGACAAGCGCATTCGTAACAACATTAACATTCCAAATATTTCTGATGAAAATACCAATGAGCAAATTGTTATTGTTGAAATTACAAAATCGCCGACATTCAAATCACTAGCAGAAGGCAAGATCACTCAAATCTTAGGCTCGTATATGGACGAGGGTGTAGAAACTGATGCAGCTTTATATCGCAATGGTATTCCTGTCGAATTCTCAAAAGAAGCACTAGCCCAAACGGCAAAAATTCCTAGCGAAGTAACCAAACAAGATAAAGTTGGGCGTATCGATATTACTGACATGAAGCTAGTAACTATTGATGGCGAAGATTCTAAAGACTTTGATGATGCGGTATTTGCAGAGTCTACAGCCAATGGCTGGAAATTAGTCGTTGCTATTGCTGACGTTTCTTATTATGTAGAAGAAGGTACGGCACTGGATGCTGATGCTATTGAACGAGGTAATTCAGTTTACTTCCCACGTCGTGTGGTGCCAATGCTGCCTGAAGCCATCTCAAATGGCTTGTGTTCGATTAATCCCGATGTAGAGCGCCTATGTATGACGTGTGAGATGAACATCGATAAATCGGGTAATTTACTTGATTACAAATTCTACCCAGCAGTTATGTTCTCACATGCTCGTTTAACTTATACTAAAGTAAGTGATATCCTTGAACATGATAATCAAGCATTGAAAACTGAATTTGCTCCAGTATTGGATAACTTAAATGACCTATATGATTTATACAAAGTTCTAAAAGCTGCCAGAACCAAGCGTGGCGTCATGGACTTTGATCGTATTGAGTCACAAATCATCTTTAATGATAATGGCAAAATTGAAAACATTGTTGCTCGCTCAAGAAACGATGCACATAAATTGATTGAGGAATGTATGCTAATGGCCAACCAAGCCACAGCAAAATTCTTAGGTGAAAATAAAGAAGATTTCTTATACAGAATCCACCCCAAACCAACAGCTGAAAAAGTAGAAGTGACTCGTCAGTTCTTAACGGCTGTTGGTCTAACGCTAGAAGGTGGCGATCAGCCAGATTCTAAGCACTTCGCAAAAGTATTGGAAGATGCCAAGGGTAGAGATGATGAAAATATCATTAAAACCGTAGTACTTCGTACTATGAAGCAAGCAATTTACACACCAGCAAATGAAGGTCACTTCGGCTTAGCATTTGAAGACTACACTCACTTTACCTCGCCAATTAGAAGATATCCAGACTTACTTGTTCATCGCGCAATTAATCGTGTGTTAAATAAGAAAAGCCCATCATTCATGGGTAAATTAGTTAAAAAAGTTCTAGGTGATAAAAAGAAAGAGCCTTCTAAAAGAATGCTTGAATTGGGTGCAAACCTTTCAGTAACAGAGCGTCGTGCAGACGAGGCTTCTCGCGATGTTGAGCAATGGCTTAAATGTGAATACATGCGCGACAAAGTTGGTGACACGTTCAATGGTGTTATTTCTGGCGTTGCGGGCTTTGGTATCTTCATTGAACTGACTGAGGTATTTGTCGAAGGTATGATTTCTGTACGCGACCTACAAGATGACTATTACAACTTTGATGATATTCATCATCAGCTTAAAGGTGACCGTACTGGAAAAACTTTCCGCTTAGGTGACACCATTAAAATCCAAATTGCCTCGGTTAATTTGGACGATAGACAAATGGTCTTTGTTCCAGCGCCAGAGGAAGATAGCAAAAGTTAATAAAAATGAAACTCTATGCTCCTTGGGAGAAAGCCTTTAAAAAAGTGTCGACACCCTTTGAACATTTTATTCATGCCCAAACTACAACGGGCAAGATTTTAATGTTTATGACAGTACTGGCGTTAATTTTAGCCAACACACCATTAACTGAAAACTACGAACAATTGTTCCATACAAAGATAGATTTCAATGTTGGCTCGTGGAAATTATCGTATAGTCTTCATTATTGGATAAATGATGGATTGATGACTCTGTTTTTCTTCATTATCGGATTAGAAATAAAAAGAGAGATTTTAGTAGGAGAGCTTTCAAATATAAAGGTTGCTATTTTGCCTATTCTAGCAGCTATTGGTGGCATGCTTTTTCCTGCATTAATATACCTAGGTATTAATGTGAATGAAATTGGTGCTGGCGGATGGGGGATTCCAATGGCTACAGATATTGCTTTTGCAATTAGTATATTGGTGTTATTGGGAAAAAGAGTATCTACCGCATTAGTAACATTTTTGGTTGCACTTGCTATTGTTGATGATCTTGGTGCTGTTTTAGTGATTGCAATATTTTATACTGATCAAATTCATATGGTGCCACTTGCTCTATCTGGTGTAACTTTCCTGATTTTAGTGATATTCAATCGTTTTGGCATTCACATGATTCTACCTTATTTTATTGTTGGATCTTTTATGTGGTTCTTTGTGCTTGAATCAGGTGTTCATGCTACTATTGCAGGCGTTATTGCTGCCATGACAATACCTTCAAAACCCAAACAAACCTCTTTAAATCTCTCCAAAGATACTAAAAAATTACTAGATAAATATGACACGTATCCTATCTATGAAAATCACACATTACATGAAGAGCAGAAATCTATTCTAACTAATATACAAGATAGAATTAATGCGGTCAGATCCCCAGCTGCTAGATTGGAGCATGATCTACACCTACCAGTAGCTTTAATTGTTATTCCTTTATTTGCACTTGCTAATGCTGGTATTGCGATTGACTTTAATTCTACTGGCTCTGTTATTATTGAGCCGGTATCAATGGGGATTATTTTTGGACTTATCTTGGGAAAGGTAATTGGAATATTTGGGGTCTCTTGGTTGGCTATTAAATTAAAAATTGCAAAATTACCAGATCAAAGCAGCATGAGCCAAATTTTTGGTGTTGCACTCTTGGGTGGAATTGGCTTTACTATGTCTATATTTATAGCAGATTTGGCATTTTTAAATACACCTGATTTAATCTTTCAGGCCAAAATCGGAATTTTATCAGCCTCATTATTTGCAGGATTATTCGGATTTTTATGGCTTAAATATGTAGCACAAAAATAAGTTTTTTAATCAAAGTATTTTTTAGCTTTCTTTTTTATAATGCGTGTACTTTTTTCGCTACAAGGGTAGTATAGCCACATATTATTTATATGATGGTGTTATGTTTATCAGTGCCTTAGAATTATTTAAAATTGGTATCGGCCCTTCAAGCTCCCATACAATGGGGCCAATGGTTGCTGCGCAAGATTTTATCACTCGCATTCAGAAAAACCCCATCAAAGAAGGTTGTTCAATTCGTTGTACATTAAAAGACTCTTTAGCCTATACAGGGAAAGGTCACTCTAGTGATTGTGCCGTGACACTTGGATTGCATGGATACCAAGCCAAGGACCTCTTAAAGATTGATCCTAATGAGTTAATCAAACAACTCTGGGGAAAGTCATCTATAACACTAGGTGGAAAATCCGTCGCTTTTCACCCAAAGACAGACATTATATTTGATACTAAAGACACCTTAAAGCAACATCCAAATGGCATGGTATTTGAATATCTAAATGCCGATCAAAAAATTTTATGCCAGCAGACTTATTTTTCTATTGGTGGTGGCTTTATTCTACCTTTAGAAGAGATTAATCAATTGCAAGCGCCATTAATTGGCAAGCCTACCACTAAGCATCCTTATGCATTTGATTCTGCTGATCAAATGTTAGAAATGTCTACCACGAGCAATCTATCAATTACGCAAATGAAGCGTGTCAATGAAGCTCAATACCAGTCTCAACAATCGCTTGATAATGGATTGGATAAAATTTGGCAGGCAATGAAAATTTGCATTCACCGAGGTTTGAAAGCTGAAGGTATTTTGCCAGGCGGACTTAATACACCAAGGCGTGCTAAAAACCTATACCAACAACTTAGGCACTCTAAAGACAACGATGCTAATGATTGGCTTTGTGCATATGCTATGGCAGTTAATGAAGAAAATGCAGCAGGGCATATGGTGGTAACAGCGCCAACCAATGGTGCAGCAGGTATTATTCCTGCAGTATTGTATTATTTGGTTGAGCATCAAAAAATTAATGCTCAACAAGTTCGCGATTTTTTACTAACAGCGAGTGCTATTGGTGGGCTGATAAAACATAACAGCTCTATTTCTGGCGCCGAAGTGGGTTGTCAAGGTGAGGTTGGCTCTGCATCTTCAATGGCTGCAGCAGGGATGTGCGCTGTTAAATCTGGTAGTAGTGCACAAATAGAGAATGCAGCAGAAATTGCGCTAGAGCATCATCTGGGCCTAACTTGTGACCCAATCAAGGGCTTGGTTCAAATTCCTTGTATTGAGCGCAATGGCTTTGGTGCAATTAGTGCGCATTTAGCCGCCTCAATTGCACTTAAAGAGGATGGTCAGCACATAGTATCATTGGATAAGTGTATTGAAACTATGAAGAAAACGGGTTTTGACATGTCTAAAAAATACAAAGAAACCTCATTGGGTGGGCTAGCACTAAGCATGACAGAGTGCTAAATAATTAACTGTCAATAAAAAAGGAGGCTTTCGCCTCCTTTTTTTTAATACATTAGATTTAAGCTTAAGTTGTTACTGCGCCTTTAGAAGCTGACTTCGCAAGTTTGGCAAATTTTGCCAACACACCTTTAGTGTAGTTTGGCTTAGGCTGAACCCAATGGGTTAAGCGCTCATCAATAACTGATTGATCAACCAATAATTCTAATATATTATTCTCAGCATCAATTAGAATTTCATCGCCATCTTCAACTACAGCTAACACGCCGCCTTTAAAAGCTTCAGGCGTGATATGGCCAACCACAAACCCGTGCGTTCCACCAGAGAAGCGACCATCAGTGATTAGTGCAACTTCACCACCTAAACCTTTGCCCATTACCGCTGAAGTTGGCGCAAGCATTTCACGCATACCAGGACCGCCGGCTGGACCTTCATAACGAATAACAATCACATCGCCCGATTTAATTTCATCATTCAGTACAGCAGCAAGTGCGTCCTCTTCACGGCCATAGCATTTAGCCACACCCTTGAAACTCAAACCTTCTTTGCCAGTAATTTTAGCAACTGAACCTTCAGAAGCCAAGTTACCACGCAAAATACGTAAGTGTGAATCCTTCTTAATAGGATTGTCTAGTGATTTGATAATATCTTGAGACTCGTCGTACGGCTTAACATCGGCTAAATTTTCAGCCATGGTTTTACCCGTTACCGTCATGCAATCACCATGTAGCATACCTGCATCTAGTAGTGTTTTCATTAATGGCAATGTTCCACCAATTTCAATTAGCTCACTCATCAGGTATTTTCCAGATGGCTTAAGATCAGCAATTACTGGTACGTTAGCGCCAATACGAGTAAAGTCATCAATGCTTAAATCAACGCCAGCAGCATCTGCCATAGCGATTAAATGCAATACTGCATTAGTCGAACCACCCAAAGTGATGATCACAGTAATAGCATTTTCAAACGCTTTCATGGTCATGATGTCATTCGGCTTAATGTCTTTTTCAAGTAAGTTAAGTACCGCCTCACCAGCACGAACACAATCGTTATTCTTATCCGCTGAAATTGCATCTTGCGCAGAAGAATTTGGCAAACTCATGCCTAGGGCTTCAATGGCTGAAGCCATGGTATTAGCGGTATACATACCACCACAAGAGCCAGGACCAGGGATGGCAGTTCTTTCGATGTTTTCAAGTTCAATCGCATCAATAGCATTGTTAGCATATTTACCTACTGCCTCAAATACACTCACTACATCCGTATGATTTTTACCAGGCTGAATAGTGCCACCATAAACAAAAATACCCGGGCGGTTTAATCGAGATAAGCCAATAATACAACCTGGCATATTTTTATCACAACCGCCAATCGCCACCACGCCATCAAAACCCTGACAACCGACTACCGTTTCAATTGAATCAGCAATCACTTCACGAGACACCAATGAGTACTTCATGCCTTCAGAGCCCATTGAAATACCATCTGAAATTGTAATCGTATTAAAAATAACAGCCTTGCCACCAGCTGAATTAACGCCTTTTTCGGCTTCGTCTGCTAGTTTATTAATATGCATATTACAAGGGGTAACCATCGACCAAGTAGAGGCGATACCTACTTGTGGCTTATTGAAATCTTCCTTTTTAAATCCAACTGGATAGAGCATTGCACGCGAAGGCGCTCTTTCATAGCCATCCACAACTTGAGAGGAGAATTTTCTTGTATTAGACATAATTACTTTGTATTGATATAAAGCATTATATTTTAGATTAAAATAGTGTACTTTTAAGCGACAGATCAAAGCTTAAAAATCCATTCCATCAGTTCTCTACTATTGATACAGTAAGCTTATCAGCTCTAGCTTTTGGTGAAACGGTACTAGCCAAGGCCATTGCTAAAGCAGGTATTGAATTTGACAACAAACAGGCACATTCAGCCTTGTATGACACGGTTAAAACCGCTGAATTGTTTTGTCAGATTTTTAATAATTTTGAATTTAATCCAGTCCAAAAAACTGATTAAACTTCAAACGCTGTTTTTGCGCTTGATGAATATCCATTAGCTCAAAACGGACTTTTGCATGAGGTTGTTTTTGTGCAAGCTTGGCCAGATCTAGCGAGAAAACCGTACCAATCTTGGGATAACCACCAATGGTTGGTGCATCTTTAAGTAGAACAATAGGCAAGCCATCTGTGGCAATTTCCACACTACCATAACTCATCCCTTCAGAAATCATCTTACTTTTTTCTATTGCAATTGGCACGCCGTTTAGTCGGCAACCAGCACGATCATTAGCGTTGCTAATGGTGTAAGTTTGATTAAAAAATAAAACTCTTTGAGCCTTACTAAACTGATGATATTGATAACTCGGCAACAATCTTAATACAATGTCTTTATCGTAATTAGGAATGTATTGTGGCGCAATAAAATGGTCAAACTCAATATTCGATGAGTCACAAATAAGCATCTCGTCAGCTTTAAGTTTTGAGCCAATATTTTCTCGTAAATTAACCGATCTAGAATCAAACAAAACCTCAGTATCAAACCCACCTTTAACTGCCAAATAAGCACGTATCCCATGCTTGGGTAAAGTCCAGCTAAGAACATCGCCTTTTTGTATTTGCACACTATGCCAACTAAGTGCGGTTTGATTGTTAACCTTAAAATCCAAATCTGCACCGCAAACACTTATAGCGCAATCATCAAGTGCTTGTAATTCAACGCCACCGAACGTAATCTCTAAAACGGCGTCAGTAGGGCTGTTCTCAAGTAGATGATTAGCCCAGCCATATGCATGCTCATCCATCACCCCTGATTGACTCAATCCATGCGCACCATGGGTGAATCTGCCATAATCTTGAATAGTGGCTAAAAACCCAGGCTTAATAACTTTAAAACTCATAACTGCCCACCATGCTCAATAAACTCTTCGCGTGTAATTGAGTAGAATTTAACTCGATCACCGGTTTTAAATTTATTCAAATTATCAGGATTCTTAAGTGACAAATCTTGCACAGTTCTACCAATAATATTCCAGCCACCTGATGAATCAGTTGGGTAGACGGCCGTTTGACTATCGGCAATACCCACACTACCTGCAGGAATCTTGATTCTTGGTGTAGCTAAGCGTGGCGCTTGTATGCGTATATCTACTTCACCTAAAAAAGTAAATACCGGACTAAAACCAATAGCATAAACTAAATATTCTTTATCACTATGAATCTTGATAAATTCATCCAAATTCAAGTTTTTTTCAGCAAGTAGTCTTTCCAAATCTAGCCCTGATTCAAATCCATAATAAACTGGAATATAAATTAAGTTGGAATCTTCGGTAGTGTTTGAAAATTCAAAATTAGTTAATAAGTTTTGCACCTCAGCTGAAAAGGTTAAATAGTTAACTTTACTTAAATCGTAATGCACTAATAACGATGTATAAGAGGGTGTTAAGTCAATAATTAGCTGAGAAAATTCAGCTTTTAACGCATTTGCAAAATTTGCGATATTTTTAGGCAGTGCACTGTCGATCTTACTACCAAAGTATATAAGGATCGAGTCTTCCCCTGCAAGAATGATTTTATGCATCTTTAAGTCTTGTTAAGGCCTCTACAGAAGCTGGATTGTCACTATGAAAGCAAATTGTATCAATTTTTAGGGTTTTATCGTTACTAAATCGCCAAAATTGCTCAATAATGGCATTATATTCATTTAAAACTGCACCTTCCTCACTTCTAGCGATCATGTGCATAGCGTTATAGCCACGATCAGCAAACACTTCGCGTAAAAAACCACCATTTTGATTATTTTCAAAATTTTTAAAATGTTCTTCATTGCCCACTTGCACAACCAAAATCAAGCTTGGATCGATTGACTCAATTACCTTGCAAATAACCCCTAGCACTGATTGCTGATGAGTCATGTCATGATACAAAGCACCATGTGGCTTTATATACGCCAAAGTTGCGCCGTGCTGAATACAAAGATTTTGAAAATGAGACACTTGAGATTGAATCAAATCAAACAATTCATCATCCGATAGCATGTAGCTAACACGGCCAAAATTAACGCTATCGTTGTAGCTAGGATGTGCACCAATTTTAACGTTATTTTTTAGCGCCAATTTAATGGCGTCAATCATGCTTTTATCATTACCCACATGCCCACCGCAAGCAATATTAGCCATGCCAATCAGTGGCATTACTTGTGCATCTGGATTGGGCGTTAAACATTCCCCAAGATCGCAATTAATCATTAACATGGTTACAAATTATAAAGCAATCACGAATTAAAAAATGTCAGGATTAATTGGATATATTGGCGCCTTAGCTGATGACTTATCAGCAGTCGCTGCAAAAGTAGCAGCGGGATCACTGGATGATATCGCCAATCAAACAGCTAAATCATTATCAAAAACCGCCGGTATCTTAATTGATGACACGGCCACCATTCCGCAATATGTTAGTAACACAGCTGCCAAACGTGAGCTACCGGTTATTTGGAAAATTACCAAAAAGTCATTACGCAATAAAGCCATCATGATTCCAATTGCAATACTCATTACCTATTTTGCACCTTGGATTATGGCACCAATATTAATTTTAGGCGGCTCTTACTTAGCTTATGAAGGCACTGAATCTTTAGGTGAGAAGCTAGGACTCATTAAGCCGCATGAAAACACTCATGAACATTCAATTCCTAATACTGATGATTTAACTGCAGCGGAGGATCAAACGGTTAATTCAGCAGTGAGGACAGATACCATTTTATCAATTGAAATTGTAGCCCTAACCATTGCTTCGGTGGCGACAGAGTCTTTATCAACCCAATTAGGCGTTTTGATTATTGTTGGACTGATTGCCACTTTTGCGGTGTATGGCATTGTCGGTATGATTATTAAGATGGATGATGTGGGTTTTTATCTACAAGAAAAACAAAATAAATTGTATCAAGCCATTGGCTCTTTTCTAATTAGAGCTATGCCAAAAATATTAAAATCACTAGGCTGGATTGGTATGGTAGCCATGCTCATGGTTGGCGGCTCAATCATTATTCATAATATTGATCAGCTGCATTTTTTGGTAATTTTAGGTCATGACTTGCCGTCAATCCTACCGCTGGCCATGGAATTATTTTTTGTACCTATTGGAATTTCTCTAACTGTTGGAAGTCTAATTACAATGAGTATTTTAAAATTTCAACAAAGGTACGCATAGCGTATTAGCAGCGACTTGTATATAATACAAAGCTGAAATAAATCACAAGCAAACTATGAATTACATTAAACAAATGTTCGAGTTGCAACAGCAGCTTAATGATGCCACAAATGGCGAAATATGGACCGAAGGTGCAACCAAAGAGGGTCGTCAGATTTCATGGTTGCGTTGTATTTATATGGAAGCTGCTGAAGCCATTGATTCATTTAATTGGAAGCATTGGAAAGATCTTGACGCCAAACCTGATCTTGGTAATGCCAGAGTCGAGTTAGTTGATATCTGGCATTTCATAATGTCTGAAGCCATTCATTTTGGCGATGCTGGCTTTGCTGAAATGTACAACGATATGAAGCCTGAGCGCGACACCGATCCTGAAAAATTAGTTGAAATTTTAGAAAAAATGATTGCTGTTGCAGCAAGCGCTAACGTCGATCAATCACAAAATTCTTTGTACCAATTATTTGCTTTATTTTTCCAAGCGATTGCACACATGGAAATGGATGTGCCAGAATTGTACAGGCGCTACCTGGTTAAAAACCAGCTTAATACATTCAGACAAGATAACGGCTATAAAGATGGTTCATATGTAAAAATATGGGGTGATGTAGAAGATAACGTTGTTGCCTTTAAGATTATGGATGACAATCCTGAATTGACACCTGAGGATTTATACAAAAAACTAGAAGAAGCCTACAAGCAGGTTAGCTAGGTGTCTAACACAATCAAACTAACTGAATATAGCCATGGACAAGGCTGTGGTTGTAAAATCTCTCCTAAAGTTTTAGATAAAATTTTAGAATCTTCACTTACCGATATTAACGATCCTAATTTATTAGTAGGCAATGCATCGCGTGATGATGCAGCTGTGTATGATCTTGGCAATGGTGAAGCAATCATTAGTACCACTGATTTTTTTATGCCGATTGTTGACGATCCATTTACCTTTGGGCGCATTGCAGCGACTAATGCTATTAGTGATATTTATGCTATGGGCGGCTCACCGATTATGGCCATTGCCATTTTTGGTTGGCCACTTGATAAGCTCCCGCCAGAAGTGGGCCAACAAGTGATTGAAGGCGGACGCAGTGTTTGTATAGAGGCAGGCATCTCATTGGCTGGTGGACATAGTATTGATGCACCTGAGCCTATTTTTGGCCTAGCTGTAACTGGCAGGGTGGCGATCAAACACCTTAAAGAAAATTCAAAAGCAAAAGTGGGTGACAAAATTTATTTAACCAAGCCACTAGGTATTGGCATTTTAACCACCGCGCAAAAACAAAAGAAAATTACCCTCGAGGACGAAACTCGCGCTATTAATACTATGTGCGCTTTAAATGATATTGGCACAAAACTATCTAAGATTGAAGGTGTTAACGCCATTACTGATGTGACTGGTTTTGGCTTGGGCGGGCATTTGATTGAAGTTTGTCAAGGCTCTAAAGTGTCTGCTACTATCGATTATGCCAAAGTGCCCACCTTGCCAAACATTAAAAACTATTTAGTCAATGGCTGTTCACCAGGTGGCGCACAGCGTAATTTTGATAGCTACGGCCAACATTTAAGCCCAATGAATAGCGAAGTTCAATCCATTATTTGCGATCCACAAACCAGTGGTGGCTTGCTCATTATGGTGAATGATAATGCTCAAAATGAATTTCAAAGCATTATGCGCTCAGCTGGATTTGAGCTTGAGGCTATTGGTGAAATTACTCAATTAGACAATAAGGTAGCAACTGTCACCATCAATGGATAAAACACTCACTCAAATTGAAGATTTTCGCTCGTTAGTAACAAGCGACACCCCGATGTTTGACACGCGTGCGCCGATTGAGTTTATACAAGGCGCTTTTCCAAATACTCAAAACATACCCTTAATGAGTGACAAAGAGCGTGAGCTAGTTGGCACTTGTTATAAAAACAAAGGCCAAGAGCAGGCTATTGTTTTAGGGCATGAATTAGTACAAGGCGAGGCAAAACAAGCTCGGCTTAATGCTTGGCTTAAATTTATCAAAAAACACCCTGATGGCGCTTTATATTGCTTTCGAGGTGGCATGCGTAGTCAAATCACTCAAGAGTGGATTTATGAAGCGACAAGCATTGACTATCCACGACTAAAGGGTGGCTACAAAGCACTGCGTCGTTATCTAATTGATGAAACTGATCGTATTATGAATAAAATCACCCCAGTGGTGATTGGCGGCCAAACAGGCTGTGGAAAAACTTTACTACTAGATAAAATCCATCAACAAATTGATTTAGAGGGTTTGGCCAATCATCGAGGCTCTGCTTTTGGTAATACCACAACTTCTCAACCTACTCAAATTGCATTTGAAAATGAGCTTGCTATTGAGCTAATTAAAAAACAAGATTATTCTCATTTGATCTTTGAAGATGAGGGTGCTAATGTTGGCACTGTGCATATCCCTGATTGTGTTAAAAACAAAACTTCTCAGGCTGATTTAATTCTATTGGAGGCAACCACGCAAGAGCGTATTGAGGTTAGTATGAATGCTTACGTGATTCATATGCATGATAACTTTATAAATCAAAATACTGAAAATGGCTTTGATAATTTTGCCAATTATTGGCTTAGAAGTCTAGAAAAAATTCAGAAACGATTAGGATTAAAGCGCTATAAAATCATGAAATCAGAAGTTGCGTTAGCTTTAAACGACTACCAAAATACTAATAATTTTGATGGTTTTTTACCTATTGTAAAATCACTATTAGTTGATTATTATGATCCGATGTACAACTACCAAATTCAAAAGAAACTAGATCGTGTAGTTTTTAAAGGCAACAGCCAAGAGGTGTTAGACTATATTCATCACTTATCAATCTCTTGATCCTATTTCAATATCAGTAATAGGCTTAGCCTGACAGGCTAATATTTCACCATGAGATAACGGCACTAAACAATCTTGATGCAAGACATCACCTTTTAGCAGCTGCAAAATGCAAGAGCCACAATGCCCTTGTCGGCACGAATGGCTAATTAGAATACTATGCTCTTCCAGCTCAGTAAGAATCGATTGTTCGCCATATACATACAGCGATTCAGTTTTGCCGTTAACATTGTTAACATCGATTTTAAACATAGATTAGTTATAGTTTAAAGTCACCAAAATCAGAATCATCTTGCTCTAGCGTGTTATCAATTGCACTCACCAAATAAGAGGTGATTTCAGTTTCTTGAGGAGCAACTTGTACATTGTCGGAATCTAGCCAATGATTGATCCATGGCAGAGGATTGCTACGCTCTTCAAAAATTGGCTTAAGATTAATAGCACTCATTCTAATGTTAGTGATATATTCTAAATATTGTTTTAGAATTTCAGCATTTAGGCCAATCATTGAGCCATCACGGAATAGATATTCCGCCCAATTTTTCTCTTGTTCGCAAGCATCCCTAAACATTTGAACCACTTCTTTTTCGCAGTCTTTAGCAATGCTGGCCATTTCCAGATCATCCTTACCTTCGCAAATAAGATTGATCATGTGCTGAGTGCCGGTTAAATGTAGCGCTTCATCACGTGCAATCATCTTAATAATCTTGGCATTACCCTCCATAACTTTACGCTCGGCAAAAGCAAACGAACAAGCAAAAGATACATAAAAACGCACCGCTTCAAGAATGTTAACCGACATAATGGTTAAATATAATTTACGTTTAAGGCACTTAAGATCGATGGTTGTTTGCTCACCATTTAGATCATGCGTACCTTCGCCATGCAACAAGTAGGCTTGAGAGCATTTAATCAGCTCATCATAATGCTTGGAAACGCTCTCGGCACGTTCAATAATTTGTTCGGTTTTCATGATGTCGTCAAATACTGCACCAGGTTCATTAACAATAGCGCGAATAATATGCGTGTAAGAGCGTGAGTGAATGGTTTCAGAAAAACTCCAAGTTTCAATCCAGTTTTCTAATTCTGGCAAAGAGACGATTGGCAAAAAAGCAATATTTGGACTGCGACCTTGGACAGAGTCCAACAAAATTTGATATTGTAAGTTTGATAAAAAGATGTGTTTTTCATTAGGCAAAAGCTTAGCAAAATCCATCTTATCTTTAGAAACATCAATCTCCTCGGGGCGCCAGAAAAATGACAACTGCTTTTCTGTCAATTTTTCAAACATTTCAAACTTTTGCTTATCAAAGCGGGCAACGTTCACACTCTCACCAAAAAACATGGGTTGAGTTAATGTGTCGACAATTTTTTTATTAAAGATAGAATATGACATAATTAATTCCTAAAGTTTACAAACGCCATCGGCACAGGCATTGTCGTCGTCTTTTTCAAGCATATCAGCACCACCACCATCACGCGTAGTATGGTAATAAAGCGTCTTAACGCCATATTTATAAGCTTTTAAAAGATCCATTAAAAACAACTTCATCGGCACTCTGTTGCCACTAAATTGAGATGGGTCGTAATGCGTATTGGTACTAATTGACTGATCAACAAACTTCTGCATAATTGCACATAATTGCAAATAACCTTCGTTGTTTTTAATATCCCAAAGCAATTCATACTTATCTTTTAAGTTTTCATAATCAGGCACAATTTGCTTTAAGATGCCATCTTTAGATTGCTTGATAGAGACAAAACCTCGCGGTGGCTCAATGCCGTTAGTTGAATTAGAAATTTGAGAAGAGCTTTCACACGGCATAAGTGCTGTTAAGGTAGAGTTTCTTAGGCCAGTTTTTTTAATATCACTACGCAACTGATCCCAATCTAGTTTTAGTTCGAAACCACAAAAATCATCAACATCCTTTTTATAAGTGTCGATTGGAAGCACGCCTTTTGCATACTGGGTCTCATTAAATAATGGGCAGGCGCCTTTTTCGTTAGCAAGTATATTCGACGCTTTAAGAGAATAATACTGCAAAGCTTCAAAAGCTTTATGAATCAACTCATTGCCTGATCCATCTGAATATTTAACATTATTTTTGGCTAGATAATAAGCCAAGTTTGTTACACCAATACCCAAAGTACGGCGATTCATACTAGCAATTTTCGCTGCTTTAATCGGATAATCTTGGTAGTCAAGCAGCGAATCCAAAGCACGCACAATAATATCGGTAATGTCTTCTAACTCATCGAGTGATTCAAGTGCGCCTAAATTAACAGCTGAAAGCGTACATAAGGCCACTTCACCTTTTTCATCTTGGACAGAGTGCAATGGTTTGGTCGGTAAGGTAATCTCCATACAAAGGTTTGATTGACGAACCGGTGCAATTTTTGAATCAAAAGCGCCATGAGTATTACAATGATCAACATTTTGCAAGTAGATGCGCCCTGTATTGGCACGCTCTTGCATAAACTTAGCAAACAAATCTCTAGCCTTGATAGTTTGCTTTCGAATTGAATCATCTGCTTCATAAAGCTCATACAAACGCTTAAATTCAGCCTGATCTTCAAAATAAGCATCGTACAAGCCTGGCACTTCATGTGGTGAAAATAACGTAATATCGCCATCCGCCAAAAATCGCTGGTACATCAAACCATTAAACTGAACACCGTAATCTAGATGGCGAATTCTATTTTCATCAGTACCCGTGTTATTTTTAAGCACCAATAAACTCTCAACCTCTAAATGCCATAACGGGTAGAAGAGGGTGGCCGCACCACCACGAACACCACCTTGAGAACAAGACTTTACCGCCGTATGAAAATGCTTATAAAAAGGAATACAGCCTGTATGTGTTGCTTCGCCATTACGAATAGGGCTACCAATAGCGCGAATACGACCAGCATTAACACCGATACCTGCACGCTGAGAAACATACTTAACAATAGCACCTGCTGTTGCGCTGATTGAATCAAGATCATCGTCTGTTTCAATTAATACACAAGAAGAGAACTGACGCGTAGGTGTGCGAACACCTGCCATAATCGGTGTTGGCAATGAAATTTTAAACAAAGATACAGCATCATAAAAACGCTTAACAATAGCCATTCTAGCTTGCGCTTCATATTCTTGAAATAAACACATACCCACCAACATGTAAAGCTGCTGTGGAGATTCATAAATAGCACCAGTGACGCGGTTTTGAACAAGGTACTTACCTTCAAGCTGCTTAACAGCTGCGTAAGAAAACTTCATATCACGCCAATGATCAATACATTCATCAAGCTCCTCAATTTCAACCTGAGTATATTTGTCCAAAATATCTTTATCGTAAATACCAAGATCAGTAAATTTTGTAACGTGTTCAAAAAGTGCTGGCGGGGTGAATGATTTAAAGGCTTTTTTACGTAAATGAAAGATTGCTAAACGCGCTGCTAAATATTGATAATCAGGGGAATCTGTAGAGATTAAATCAGCTGCAGATTTAATAATGGTTTCATGAATATCTTCAGTCTTAATTCCGTCGAAAAATGCCAATTGAGCATTGATCTCAACTTGACTAACGCTTACTCCTTTTAAGTCCTGAGAAGCCCAGTGTACAACACGGTGAATTTTCTCCATATCGATTGGCTCTTGCTGGCCATTTCGCTTGGTGACTTTGATATTTTGATTCATTTATTCCCCGAGTGGTAAACACTACATATAGTGTTTGTAAAAGATAACTGCAACTAAATATAGTGTATTTCATACTTTTTTGCAAGTGTTAAAAACATCAAAAAACACTCAAAAACGCCAAACAACTTGGTGCAAAAGGGATTGCGAGAATGAAAATAAATTAAAATAATTTTGGCTATTTTTAACCTTAAATATCATCAATTTATGATGTCATAATATTACTTTTTAGTAATAAAAAGCGCAAAGCCTGACACAGCAACTTTTGTTAAAAATTAGCAAAAATATTACCCAGAAAAACGATAATTTAAGTCAAAAAAACTTAAATTGGAGAAGCGATTAATTGAGACTCGTCTAGGCCGTTTTCAAGCAATATTTCACCTAAATAAATCAACACTTCAGCAGGGGTACAAATGTACACTTCTGATTGATTAATAACCTGATGATCAAGTGAATCATAAATTTGTTTGGCCACTTTATGGCAATCATTATGACTTGAGCGATCAAACTCACATGCAATTGTCTGATAATGATATTCATCCATAACCGCACTCCATGATTGAGCGTAGTTGTCAAAGTAGGGAATTGAGTCAGTAGCAGGGTAGGCCCAATAAAAATACACAGGATTGGGCATTTCAAGTGAAAATGCATGTTCAACAAGGCTTCTAATTGGGGCAAAACCACTATCCCAGGCAATAAAAACCATGGACTTGGTAGATAACTCTTTTAAAACAAAAATGCCTTTAGGGCCGTTTAAATCAAGCTTAGACTTAGTTTTAATTGATTTAGAGAAGATGGCTTGAGAAAAACTGTCTTCATTAAGTAAGCGAATATGAAACTCAAGCTCCATTCCATGACAAGGACATGAGGAAATAGGGTAGCGAGAAGTGACACCTTTAAAGCTTAATTCAACGTCTTGGCCTGCCATAAATTGTAGAGTTTTAGATCTGGGTGTTCGCACACTAACAATTGCCATATCATCACTAATAAAGTGAATATTTTCAATCTTAACTTGAATCTTTTGAAGTGGAATTGACCTAACATCACCAATCAAATCAACATCAATTTTGATATCTGATTTTGGAGAATAACAACACATTAAAAAAGTATTGTCGTCTAATTCATCTTTAGAAAGTGTGTAGTCATGATGTTTTAATTTTTTAACACTACCTTTAATAAGCTTAGCCTTGCATGCGCCACAAGTGCCATTACTACATTC
>NZ_FQTP01000016.1 GCF_900128515.1 Bathymodiolus heckerae thiotrophic gill symbiont | reverse complement strand
ATACTAAAAAGAGTGCATGATTTGTGAATCTGATTTACGTGTTGTCTTCATTTGAATCTCCTTATGTTTTTATTATAAGAAAGTTCTACTTTTACTGAGTGTTAATTTTTGGGAGGATTACATTCAGCAGTGCGGGACAATATGGTAAAATTCTCGAAGTTTTTCATTCAGGAGTGTCCGGTGTCACAAGTTGCTTTATTAGCTATATTAGTTTTGGAAGATGGAACTATTTTTCGCGGAAAATCTATAGGTAGTACAGGTGAAACACTCGGTGAGGTAGTTTTCAATACCTCGATGACTGGATACCAAGAAATCCTAACTGATCCTTCATACACGCAACAAATCGTTGCGCTAACTTACCCTCATATTGGTAGCACTGGTACCAACGTAATAGATGAAGAATCTTCTAAAGTTTATGCAGCAGGATTGATTATTCGTGATTTGCCATTGCTGCATAGCAATTGGCGCAATACAATGCCTTTGGATGAATATTTGCAAACCAATAATATTGTTGCAATTAGTGATATTGATACTCGTGCACTAACACGACATTTGCGTGAAAATGGTTCTCTTAAGGGTTACATTGTTTCTGGTGATAAGATCGATGAAGCTGCAGCCATTGCTAAGGCGCAATCTTTTGCTGGTTTAAAAAATATGGATCTGGCTAAAGTGGTTTCTACTACCAAGCAGTATACATTTAACAAAGGCTCTTATTTTTTAGAAACGGGTGAATTTTCTAATTTAGAAGCTAAGTTTAAAGTGGTTGTGTATGATTACGGCGTTAAGACAAATATTTTAAGAATGTTGGTGGATCGTGGTTGTGATTTAACTGTGGTTAATGCACAAACTCCAGTTGCTGACGTATTGGCAATGAATCCAAATGGCGTGTTCTTATCTAATGGCCCAGGTGATCCTGAGCCGTGTGATTACGCCATCGCTAATATTAAAATTCTATTGGAAAAAGACATGCCAATTTTTGGTATTTGTTTGGGTCATCAATTATTAGCATTGGCTAGTGGCGCAAAGACTGAAAAAATGAAATTTGGTCATCATGGTGCCAATCATCCTGTGCAAGATTTAGATAGTATGAAAGTAATGATCACTTCTCAAAATCATGGTTTTTCGGTAGCTGAAGAAACCATACCAGAAAATCTTGAAGTAACACACCGCTCTTTATTTGACAATACTATTCAAGGTGTGCGCGTTAAAGGTAAAAAAGCCTTTAGTTTTCAGGGGCATCCAGAAGCCTCGCCAGGCCCTCACGATGTGAGCGGTTTGTTTGATACTTTTATTAAGGAGATGAGCTAATGAAACAATTATTAACTAGTTTTCTATTGTTAATATCTAGTACTTTTGCTGTAGCGGAAGATATCGATCCATTTGAGGATGTCAATAGAGTTATTTATAATTTTAATGAAACTATTGATGACAATCTTTTAGAGCCAGCTTCCCGTGCATATAAAGACAATATTCCAAATTTTGCACAAAGTCGAGTGAGTGATTTTTTTGGCAATTTGGTTGATGTGACAACCTTAGCAAATCAAATAATGCAGTTCAAACCCATTGAAAGTGTTGAAACATTGGGGCGCATTCTAATTAATTCTACTATTGGGCTGGGTGGCTTGTTTGATGTAGCATCAGATATTGACTTAACCACTGATGATGAGGATTTCGGCCAAACCATGGCTGTTTGGGGTGTTGAAGAAGGTCCTTATATCGTTTTACCATTATTAGGCCCATCCACTACTAGAGACGGTGTCGGTTTATATGTTGATACTAGCTCTGATGTCAATATGATTAATAAAATGGATGATATCAGTTTTATTACCGCTAACAGTGTGAATGTTATTGAAAAACGCACTGAGCTATTACCCGTAACTGATTTATTATCTCAATCAGACGATCCATATATTACGATGCGCTCGTCTTATTTACAAAAAAGAAATTACGACGTTTATGATGGCAACTTGCCAGTTAGTGACGACGACTTCTAACCCTGATTAATTAAAAACCTATGCCAAAAAGACAAGACCTTAAAAGTATTTTAATCATCGGCGCTGGGCCGATTGTAATCGGACAAGCTTGTGAATTTGATTATTCTGGCGCTCAAGCTTGCAAGGCATTACGTGAAGAGGGTTATCGCGTTATTCTGGTTAACTCCAATCCAGCGACGATTATGACTGATCCGCAAATGGCAGATGCAACCTACATTGAGCCGATTGAATGGCGTACAGTTGAGAAAATTATTGAAATTGAAAAGCCTGATGCTTTATTGCCAACAATGGGCGGCCAAACGGCGCTTAACTGTGCGCTTGATTTAGAACGCCATGGCGTACTTGAAAAGTATGATGTTGAGATGATTGGTGCTAGAAAAAAAGCAATTGACAAAGCCGAAGATCGTGATCTATTCCGAGAAGCTATGCTAAAAATTGGCTTAGATATGCCTAAAGCAGCTGTTGCACATACGCTAGAAGAAGCATTCGCTGTACAAGAAACAGTTGGTTATCCAACGGTTATTCGTCCATCATTCACTATGGGTGGTTCAGGTGGTGGTATCGCTTTTAACAAAGAAGAGTTTATTGAAATTTGTGAGCGTGGTTTGGATCTTTCGCCTACTAATGAGTTATTAGTTGAAGAATCGATTCTAGGCTGGAAAGAGTTCGAGATGGAAGTAGTTCGTGATACAAAAGATAATTGTATTATCATTTGTTCGATCGAAAATTTTGATCCAATGGGTGTTCATACTGGCGACTCTATTACGGTAGCCCCTGCACAAACGCTAACTGATAAAGAATACCAAGTGATGCGTAATGCTTCATTGGCTGTATTGCGTGAAATTGGTGTTGATACGGGTGGCTCGAACGTGCAGTTTGCTGTTAATCCTGAAAATGGCCGTTTGACCATTATTGAGATGAATCCTCGTGTTTCTCGTTCATCAGCTTTAGCGTCAAAAGCAACAGGTTTTCCGATCGCTAGAGTTGCTGCAAAATTAGCGGTAGGCTATACATTAGACGAGCTTGGTAATGACATTACCGGTGGAAAAACACCCGCTTCGTTTGAACCAAGCATCGATTATGTTGTTACAAAAATTCCACGCTTTGCCTTTGAAAAATTTCCAAAAGCAGATGATCGTCTAACCACGCAAATGAAATCAGTGGGCGAAGTAATGGCTATGGGTTCAACTTTTCAAGAATCATTACAAAAGGCTTTAAGAGGTCTAGAGACTGATAAAGTTGGCTTAGATCCAATTGTAGATTTGAGCGCTGATGATGCACGTAATAAAATTCGCTCAGAATGTATTACTGCACGTGGCGAACGTATTTTCTATGTAGCGGATGCCTTTAGATTGGGCATGACATTAGATGAAGTATTTGATTTATCTAAAATTGATCCATGGTTTTTAGCGCAAATTGAAGATATCGTCTCAAGCGAGGCGCAAATTAATGGCACCAGTATTTCAGATATTAATGCCGATACTATGTTTGGATTGAAGCGCAAAGGTTTTTCTGATGCACGTTTGGCTCAGTTGTGTGGCTGTAGTGAATCATCGGTGCGTGAACGACGTAAGGTATTAAACATTAAACCAGTCTTTAAGCGTGTTGATAGTTGTGCTGCAGAATTTGATACACAAACTGCTTATTTATTCTCAACCTATCAGCAGCAATGTGAAGCCAATCCAACCAGTAACAAGAAGATTATGATTCTTGGTGGTGGCCCAAATAGAATTGGACAAGGTATTGAGTTTGATTATTGCTGTGTACATGCTTCCCTTGCACTACGTGAAGATGGTTTTGAGACTATTATGGTTAACTGTAATCCTGAAACTGTTTCAACAGACTACGATGTTTCGGATCGCTTATATTTTGAACCAGTCACCTTGGAAGATGTTTTGGCGGTGATTGATGTTGAAAATCCAGATGGTATTATTGTACATTACGGTGGTCAGACGCCACTTAAGCTAGCTGAAGCATTAGAAAAGAGCGGTGCCAAGATTATTGGTACTAGTCCTGATGCAATTGACCTGGCTGAAGATCGCGAACGTTTTTCTGCTTTATTGCAAGAGCTAGACCTTAAGCAACCGCACAATGGCACAGCTCGTTCATTAGAACAAGCAAGAGATATTGCTGATGCAATTGGTTTTCCGTTAGTGGTTCGTCCTTCGTATGTACTTGGTGGTCGTGCAATGGAAATCGTTTACGATAAAGATTCTCTAGATCATTATATGCATACTGCTGTTCAAGTATCAAATGACTCGCCGGTCTTATTAGATTCGTTCCTAGATCATGCCATTGAAGTTGATATCGATGTGATTTGTGATGGTGAAGATGTGGTGATTGGCGGTATTATGCAACATATTGAGCAAGCTGGCATTCACTCAGGTGACTCTGCTTGTTCATTACCACCTTACTCTTTATCTGATGAAGTGCTAGATAAAATGCGTGAACAAGTGGTTGCTATGGCAAAAGCACTAAATGTAGTTGGCTTGATGAATACACAATTAGCCTACCAAGATGGTGAGATATACGTAATTGAGGTTAATCCTCGTGCATCGCGCACCGTGCCATTTGTCTCTAAAGCCATTAGTGCACCACTCGCTAGCATTGCTGCGCGTGTGATGTCAGGTAAAACCCTTAAGGATCTAAACTTCACTAAAGAAATTATTCCAAAGCATTATAGTGTTAAAGAAGCAGTATTCCCGTTTAATAAATTCTTAGGCGTAGATCCAATTTTAGGCCCAGAAATGCGCTCAACTGGCGAAGTAATGGGTATTGGTGATGATTTTGCTTCAGCTTTTGATAAAGCACAATTGGCGGCTGGATCACGTGCGCCAGAGAGCGGAACTGTATTTGTGAGTCTTAGACGATTAGATCGTGATGATCTAGTTGATCTTGGTAAAAAATTATCAAAACAAGGTTTTGGCTTGGTTGCAACTCGTAGCAATAGGGAAACACTGATTGAGGCTGGCTTAGAATGTGAAATGGTTAACAAGGTTTCTGAAGGCTCTCCACATATCGTTGATATGATTAAAAATGATACAATTGATCTTATTATTAACTCTACCGAAGACACCCAGGGTGTTGAAGATGCGGCTGCCATTCGTTGTCAGGCGTTGGTGCATAAAGTGCCATTTACAACGACAGTTGCCGCTGCTTTTGCGATGCTTGACGGCTTAAAGACTCATGAGCAAATTACCGTAAGAACGGTTCAATCTTTAAACCAATAGGACATTAACATGCAAAGTATTCCAATGACAGTGTCAGGTGTAAAAGCATTAGAGACTGAGCTTTTAAGGCTTAAAGATGTTGAGCGACCGCGTATTGTAGAAGATATCGCTACCGCTCGTGCACATGGTGATTTAAAAGAAAATGCTGAATATCATGCGGCTAAGGAAGAGCAAAGCTTTTGTGAAGGTCGTATTAAAGAAATCGAATCTAAATTATCACACATGCAAGTGATTGATGTCTCACGACTAACTCAAGATGGTCGTTGTGTTTTTGGCACCACAATCACCTTGATGAATGTCGAAGATGATAGTGAAATTACTTATCAAATTGTTGGTGAGGATGAAGCAGATATCGGTTTAAATAAAATTTCATGTCACTCGCCTATTGCTTCAGCACTTATGGGTAATGAAGAGGGTGATGAAGTAACTGTTAAAGCCCCTAGAGGCGATATTGTTTATGAAATACTTGAAGTTCAGTATTTGTAATTCTTTCTGCATTTTTCTTTGTTAGAATTTTTTGACTTTTAGTTATGTGCTACTTGCACACTCCTATTAAGTAAATAAACTCTGTCTCGAAAAATACTAAAAATAATTACAGTTTTGGTAAAAATCCTTGTAAGTCACTACAAAGTGAAAATTTCTGAAATTTTAGAAAATAAGCCAATAAAAGATGATATTTACCCTAAAAGTACATAAAAATCGTTAAATTTCAGTTTATTTAACTAAAATTTGTTATTTTCTCAATTGATTTCAATAAATCCTGATATTTTAAGGTTGTTTCATATTGGGTTTTAGCGAATATTTTTTTCAAATACAAGGCGCGCGACAGATTGAGCGAAGGAGTATAGATAAAACTATACGACTAAGTGACAGATAAGTACAACACAGTAGCTGGTAAAAAAGATGAGGCTAAAACTAGCCACGCGGGTGGTGTTTTGCATGCTGAGACTTGAGCTGTGTATTTTGAATGTGCGTATAAATCTGCGTGGTGGAAATATCACTATGCCCAAGCATCAGCTGAACACTGCGCAAGTCCGCGCCACGTTGAACAAGATGTGTGGCAAAGGCGTGGCGTAATGAGTGTGGTGATAGCGGCTTGTTTATGCCAGCCTTAAGTGCGTAAGCTTTAATAATATAAAAGAAATTCTGCCTGCTCATTGGCGAGCCACGATTGCTTAAAAAGTAACCGTTTATTTGACCTTGTTTAAGTAGAAAAGGACGTGCGTTTTTTTCATAAATCTCTAAATATTCGATCGCCATTTCTCCTAGCGGTAGTAATCTTTCTTTACCACCCTTGCCAATGATTCGAATATATTCTTCATTGGTGTTAAGGTGCGTTAGTTGTAAATTGATTAGCTCGCTAACTCGTAAGCCACACGAATATAAAAGTTCAAGCATGGCTCGATCTCTCATGCCAAATAGAGTTTTACTGTCGGGTGCATCGAGTAGATTTTCTACTTCGTTAACATCTAAAAAAACCGGTAATTTTCGTTGTTGTTTGGGATGGTGTAATTTCCCCGTTGGATTGATACTAATGCTACCTTGGGTTAACAGGTATTGAAAGAAAATACGAAAGCAGGCGAGTGTTCGTGCTTGAGTGGCACTACTAAATTTATTTTCTTGTCTGTATGAAAAATATTGATTAATCAATTGATCGTCAATTCTTGTTAAAGGGGTGTTGATCCATTTTGAAAATAAATTTAAATCAGAACGATAGGCGTCCAGAGTATTTTTACTAGCACCAGAAGAAAGCCAGTAATGATCTAAGAATTGTTCAATAAGTGTTGTATTATTTTCCATGGTTAAATTTTAGACAAAAAAATACCGACTAACAGTCGGTATTTATAAAGAATTAAGCTTAGATTATCTCTTAGCCAATTTCTCTTTAATTCTTGCTTTCTTACCAGTAAGCTCGCGTAAGTAGTATAACTTCGCTTGACGAACCTTACCACGACGCTTCACTTCAACAGAATCAATCATTTTAGAATGTGTTTGAAAAACTCTTTCAACGCCTTCACCATGAGAAATTTTTCTTACTGTGAATGCTGAGCCGATACCACGGTTCTTCTTAGCGATAACAACACCTTCGAATGCTTGTAATCTTTCACGATCGCCTTCACGTACTTTTACTTGTACAATAATAGTATCGCCAGCAGAAAAATCTGGAATATCGCTTCTTAGTTGTTCGCTTTCAATTTGATCAATTAAATTCATTTGAACTTATCCTTAAATATTTGACTCTTAAAAAAGGGCAATTATACCGTTAAACAAACCAGCAAACAAGCAAACTATTGACTCTTTTTGAAGTCGCAACTTAATAGTGGATATGGCGCTTTATTTAGGGTTTGGATAGGGTGTATAATGATGCGCTTTAGTTTTAAAACGTTTGAGAGATGGGAAAGGTAACTGGATTTAAAGAGTTTGATCGAAAGACAGAGGCGTATCGCCCTGTTGAATTACGACTTAAAGACTATGGTGAAATTTTTACTGGTTCTCATGATGAGGCGCAATTACAAGAACAAGGTGCACGATGCATGGATTGTGGCGTGCCATTTTGCCAATCAGACGATGGCTGCCCAGTTAACAACTTAATTCCTGAATGGAATGATTTGGTTTATAACGACAAATGGCAAGAAGCATTAACACGACTTCTTAAGACCAATAATTTCCCTGAATTTACCGGCCGAGTGTGCCCTGCACCTTGCGAAGGCTCGTGTGTTTTGGGCGTGAACAACCCAGCGGTAACCATTAAAAATATTGAACAAGCCATTATTGATAAGGGTTTTGAGCAAGGCTGGATTAAACCAGCCACCGTTGAATACAGAACGGGTAAGAAGATTGCTGTTATTGGCTCGGGTCCTGCAGGATTGGCAGCGGCAGATGAGCTTAACAAATTAGGTCATGGCGTTACCGTATTTGAGCGCGATGATCGTATTGGTGGTTTGCTAATGTATGGCATCCCAAATATGAAACTCGGCAAAGATGTGGTTGATCGTCGTGTTGATTTAATGAAAGACAGTGGAATTGAATTTATTGCCAATGTTAATGTTGGTAAAGATATTACAACTGAAGCCTTACAAAAAGATTTTGATGCAATTATCTTTACTACAGGTGCGAGTGAAGCTAGAGATTTACCCGTTGAAAATCGTGATGCAAATGGTGTGCATTTGGCAATGAAATATTTAACCATGAGCACTAAGAGTTTGTTAGATACAGGTCGTGGCGATATGTCCGAATTAACCGCCAAAGATAAAGATGTGATTGTTATTGGTGGTGGCGATACAGGCACAGATTGTATTGGTACAGCGATTCGTCAAGGTGCTAAATCAGTCACTAACTTTGAGTTAATGAGTCAACCACCAGTTGAACGCGCTGATAATAATCCATGGCCACTTTGGCCGTTGATTTATCGTGTGGACTATGGACACGCTGAAGCACAATCTGTGTTTGGTGAAGATCCAAGGCAGTACCAATTAATGACTAAGTCATTTATTAAAGACGAGCAAGGTAATTTAACTGGATTAAATACAATTAATGTTGAATTTAACAATGGTCAATTATCTGAAATCACAGGCACTGAAAAAACTTGGAACACGCAACTTGTCTTGTTATCAATGGGTTTTGTTTCACCCGAACATTACTTAAGTAATGATGCCAATATTGAACTTGATGGTCGTGGAAATTATCAGGCTGAATATGGTCAATACCAAACGTCACAAGACGGAATTTTTACCGCAGGTGATTGTCGTCGTGGTCAATCATTAGTGGTTTGGGCTATTAATGAAGGTCGTGGTGTGGCACAACGTGTTAATGAGTATTTAAGTTAAAAATCTAGTAGCTAACACACTCTTTTTACTCTAAAAAAATCATTTATACCTCCTAAGGGATAGGTAGTAATATCACTATAAAACAGTGATATTTACTTGCATTTAAGTATAATTTGTCCCGTTCACATCCAGAAAGTAAATAACTTTTTGGATTTATTAAATACATCGGAGAGATAAAAATGGCAAGAGAGCTATATAACACACCCAACCTTGATGAGTTGGAAAAAGGCCCATGGCCTTCGTTTGTTACTGGACTTAAACGTCTAGCTAACGATACACACGAAGGTGCTGACATGGCACGCGACGTACTAGGTACACTTGAAACATCTTACGTAACTAAAAAAGGTTACTGGAAAGGTGGAACAGTGGGTGTTATCGGTTACGGTGGCGGTATTATTCCTCGTTTCAACGAGTTAAAAGACGACAACGGCGATTACAAATTCCCTGCAGCAGGTGAGTTTCATACATTACGCATTCAACCACCAGCAGGTATGCATTACACATCAACGTTATTACGTGATATGTGTGATATGTTTGTTGATAACGGTGGTTCTGGCTTAATCGCATTCCACGGTCAGTCGGGTGATATCATGTTGCAAGGTGCAACTGAAGAAACTACTCAGAAGATTTTTAACACATTCAATGACTACGGTTTTGATTTAGGTGGTGCTGGTCCAGCGGTACGTACAGGTATGTCTTGTGTTGGTGCTTCACGTTGTGAAATGTCAAACGTTAATGAGCAAGCGGTTTTACGTACATTAGTAAACGCGTTCCTTGATGACATGCACAGACCTGCATTACCATATAAAATGAAATTTAAAGTTTCTGGTTGTGCTAACGACTGTATGAATACAGTACAGCGTGCTGATTTTGCAACGATTGGTACTTGGAGAGATGATATTAAAATCAACCAAGACTTATTCAAAGCAATGGTTGCTGACAAAGGTACTCAATACGTAGTTGACAATATCACTTCTCGTTGTCCTACTAGCTGTATGACATTAAACGAAGATACTTCGTTAACAATCGATAACAAAAACTGTGTGAAGTGTATGCATTGTTTAAATGTTACTTCTCCATTAACTCACAAGTACATTGCACAAGGCGATGTAGAGCCTATCCTAGCTACTGGCGACGATAAAGGTGTAATGATTATTATGGGCGGTAAGCGTACATTGAAGATTGGTGACTTATTCGGTTCAGTAATCGTTCCGTTCATGAAGATGGACACAGCTGACGATTTAGAAGCAATTGAAGATCTTGCTGGTGAAGTCGTTGATTTCTTTGCTGAGAATGCATTAGAGCACGAAAGAACGGGTGAAATGATTGAGCGTATTGGTGTTGTTAACTTCCTTGAAGGTATTGGTATCAATGTTGATCCAAACATGATTAACTCTACTCGTACATCTTCTTACGTTCGTATGGACGATTGGGATGAAGAGGCAGTTAAATGGTTTGAGAATAAAGCTGAAGCTAACGCTTAGTATTTAAAAAAAACATTAAATTTTTAGGGTAATAAAAGTTGCCCAACATTAATAAACAGGAGAAATAATATGGCTGAAGCACCAAGAATGCCAATCGAATCTGGTTGTCCAGATCCTATTCAATACATGCACCCAACTATGCGCCGTAACTACGGCCAATGGGCATACCATGACCGTCCTCAACCTGGCGTACTGCACCATACATCTAAGAACAATGAAGAAATCTTTACGGTTCGTTGTGGTACAGCTCGTCAAATGGATGTTTACACAATTAAGAAATTAGCAGATATTGCTGATGAGTATGCGGATGGTTTCGTTCGCTTTACTATGCGCTCGAATGTTGAATTTATGGTTGCAGATGGCTCTAAAGTAGATGCGCTAGTTGCAGCATTGACTGAAGCGGGTTTCCCAGTGGGTGGTACTGGTCCATCAGTAACAATGATTTCACACACTCAGGGTTGGTTACATTGTGACATCCCGGGTACTGACGCATCAGGTGTTGTTAAATCACTAATGGATGAGTTGCACGAAGAGTTTACTCGTGAAGAAATGCCTAACCGTGTTCACATGACAACTTCATGTTGTCAAATTAACTGCGGTGGTCAGGGTGATATCGCACTTAACATTCAACATACTAAGCCGCCTAAGATTAACCACGATCTAGTATCTATGGTTTGTGAGCGTCCTACAGTTGTTGCTCGTTGTCCAGTTGCTGCGATTCGTCCTGCAATGGTTAACGGCAAACCTACTTTGGAAGTTGATGAGAAAAAATGTATCTGTTGTGGTGCATGTTTCCCACCTTGTCCTCCAATGCAGATTAACGATCCTGAAAACTCTAAGATCGCTTTATGGATCGGTGGTAAGAACTCAAATGCACGCTCTAAGCCTTCATTCCATAAGTTAGTTGCTTCTAACCTGCCTAACAATCCGCCAAGATGGCCGGAAGTTGGTGCGGTTGTTAAGAACATCTTAGCTGTATATAAAGATGATGCACGTGACTGGGAAAGAGTTGGCGAGTGGGTTGACCGTATCGGTTGGCCAGCATTCTTTGAGAAGACAGGCCTACCGTTCACTAAATTCCATATCAATGATTGGAAAGGTGCACGTCACGAGCTCAACTCTTCTGCACATATCCGTTTCTAAGGTTAACTAGATATGAAGTTTGCTATTCAAGTTAACGAAGGTCCGTACCAGCACCAAGCGTCTGATACGGCTTTTCAATTCGCTAAGGCAGCGATTGAAAATGGACATGAGATTATGCGTGTATTTTTCTACCATGATGGTGTGAATAATGCATCTAGCTTTACTTTGCCACCACAAGATGATCGCCATGTTGTCAACAACTGGGCTTCTTTAGATATTAAAGATGCTGACGGCAATCCTGAATTAGTAGTTTGTGTGGCTGCTGCACTTCGTCGAGGTATGCTTGACGAGTCAGAGGCAACTAAGAACTCTATCGAGGGTAATAATCTGCATCCTGCATTTCGTATTTCTGGCTTAGGTCAGTTAATCGAAGCAGGTATTCAAAGTGATCGTTTAGTGGTATTTGGAGATTAAGATGGCTATTACAAAGAAATTTATGTATTTAAATCGCCGATCTTCATTTGGCACCGTTTATGCAATCGAATCATTAGAAGTAGTGTTAATCGCTGCTGCTTTTGAGCAAGATGTATCTTTAGCTTTTATCGATGATGGTGTTTATCAAATCGTTGAAGGTCAAAATACTGATGGCATTGGCATGAAAAACTTTTCTAAAACTTTTCACGCACTGGGTGATTACGATATCAACAAGCTTTATATTTCTAAAGAATCTTTAGAAGAAAGAGGCTTGTCTGAGTCTGACATTATGCCGCTAGTGTATGAAGATGAAGATGACGACTGGGCAGAGAAATCTTCTATCAAAGTTGTTTCTAATGATGAACTTAAAGCAATTATGTCTGAACAAGACGTTTGCTTGAGTTTCTAAGAGAGGTTTAATATGTTACATACAGTAAATAAATCATCTTTCGAGCGTAACTCATTACAGTCTTGTATAAATATTATTGACGATACCAGCGTTATTTTATTTATTGAAGACGGTGTGATTAATGCAGCGAATAATTCAAAATCATCAATGATTGCAGATCTTGCGGCTCAAGGCCGTGTATTTGCACTTCAGGGTGATGTTGAAGCGAGAGGAATTTCTTCAAAGCTTGCGGACAATATCAAATTGGTTGATTACGCAGGTTTTGTTGATTTAGTTGTTGAACATGGAACTGCGGTTTCTTGGGTTTAACTATAATTTTTATATAGGAGTATAACTATGGCACAAATTTGTGGCGCTGAAGTAGATGAAGAAGGTTTCTTGGTAGATCTTAAAGATTGGAATAAAGAAATTTGCATTCAAATGGCAAAAGATGACGACGTTGAATTAACGGAAGAGCATTGGGGTGTTATCGATTTTTTACGTGATTATTTTGAAGAGTACCAAATTGCACCTGCAGTACGCGTACTTACAAAGGCAATTGCTAAAAAAATGGGTAAAGACAAAGGTAACTCTAAGTACCTTTACTCTTTGTTCCCGTATGGTCCTGGTAAGCAAGGTTGTCGTTTCGCTGGTCTTCCAAAGCCAACTGGTTGTATCTAATTAGATACAATTAATGAGAACACCTGTATTTTTTATACAGGTGTTTTTTATTTTTTAAACATAAAGTTTGAGAACAATATGTCAACAATAAGCATTATATTTACCGCTTTATTTTACATTTCCTTATTTATTTTTATCGTCGGAATGGGTAGAAAAATCTATCAATTTTCAATTACGCCTGCGCCGTTAAAAATTCCTACTGCACCAACCCCATTAACACAAACAGGTGTGGTTTTTAGAATGATCCGTGAAGTGACTTTATTTGAAAGTCTTTTTCGTTCAAACAAATGGATCTGGTTATTCGGATTCTTATTTCACTTTGGCTTGTTATTAGTTTTAGTGCGTCATTTACGTTATTTCATCCCAGGTGATTTGCCTGAAATATTCTTGCTTATGCAGCCATTTAAATATGCAGCATTTGCTATGGTGATTGGCTTAGGCGGCTTGTTAGTACGTCGTATCTTTATACCACGTATTCGTTATATTTCAGCACCGAGTGATTACTTAATGCTGTTAATGTTAATCATTATTGGTGTGAGTGGTGTCATCATGACATTTACTGAAAATCATACCGATGTAATGATGGTCAAGGCTTTTGCTTCTGGTCTAGTAACCTTTGATTGGGCTAATTTACCAACTGAAACGCATTTCTTGGTGCATTTATTTTTAGTGTTTGTATTATTGGCTATTTTCCCAATTTCAAAATTATTACACGTACCCGGTGTTTTCTTTAGTCCGACGCGTAACCAAGTTGACGATGCACGTAAAAAACGTCATATTTCTCCTTGGGCATTAAAACAAGAAAAAGAGCATGCTGTAAAGCTTGATCAAACATTAGGCAAGGACGAATAAGATGGCTGCTAAAGAATTTGATATCCCTAAGTTACCAACATACATCGAGATTCCTGAGTTAAATCCAGGGGTAATGGATGGTGATGGTCCGTTTAAATCTGTTGAAGAATTCCAAAAGCCTTTAGGTTTTCCGGGTGAGAAGATAGACAATTGGCAAGAAGTTGCTATTGCCAAGATGGGTGAGCTTAAATCTAAGTATCGTTCAGTTCAAGTATTTTTAGATTCATGTGTTAAATGTGGCGCTTGTACAGATAAATGTCATTACTTCTTAGGCTCATCTGATCCTAAAAATATGCCAGTTGCACGTCAAGATTTATTCCGCAGCGTATATCGTCGTCATTTTACTTTTGCTGGAAAATACTTCCCTAAGTTAGTTGGTGCAAAAGAGTTAGACGACAATATGCTTGATGATTGGTACAACTATTTTCATCAGTGTTCACAGTGTCGTCGTTGTTCAGTATTTTGCCCGTATGGTATTGACACGGCAGAGATTTCAATGGCCGCTCGTGAAATATTAGACACTGTCGGTGTTGGTCAAAAATATTGTAACCAAATCCTAGGTAAGGCACTTACTGTTGGTAACAACCTTGGTCTTCCAGAGCCTGCACTTAGAGATACATTGCTTGATCTTGAAGAAGAAGTTGAAGAAGATTTTGGTGCGCCAGTTAAGTACCCATTAGATCAAAAAGGTGCTGAAATCTTACTAATTACACCATCGGCAGATTTTTTCGCTGAGCCTCATATTGATGGCTTAATTGGTTATGGTAAAGTTTTTTACCAAGATGGTGTTAGCTGGACAATGAGTTCGTACGCTTCTGAAGGTGCAAACTTTGGTATGTTTATTGGTTCATACGACATTATGCGCAAAGCTGCTTTAAGAATTCGTAAAGCAGCACTTGATCTTGAAGTCTCTCGTGTAATGGTTGGTGAGTGTGGCCATGCATGGCGTGTTGCATACAGTTTCTGGAATACCTTAAGCGGTGTTGGTGCTGGTGCTCAATCAAGTGACGAATATGCAATGAAATTGCAAAAGCAGCTGGATGATAGATATCCACAGCCGCAACATATTATTGAATATACCTATGACTTAATTCAAAGAGGTAAGCTAGAATTTGATAAGTCAGAAAACGATGACCGTACGGTTACTTTCCATGATTCTTGTAACGTTGCTCGTGCAACTAACATGGGTGGTGTCGAAGGTGGTCAATTTATTCTTCCACGTGAAGTGATTAAAGCAGTTTGTAATAATTACGTTGACATGGAAAGATCTACTATTAAAGAGTCTACATTCTGTTGTGGAGGCGGCGGCGGCCTTCTAACCGATGATCTTATGGAAATTCGTGTTAAGGGTGCTATGCCAAGAATGCAGGCGCTTAAAGAAGTAGAGAAGAACGAAGGCGTTAATACTTTAGCAGCGATTTGTGCTATTTGTAAGTCGCAATTTAGCAAAGTATTGCCGAAATTTGATTTTGATCCATACATGATTGTCAGTGTTCATCAATTAGTGAGTGCTGCAATTATTCTGGACAAGCCACAAACTGATGCTGAAGAGCCTGCAATTGAAGCGGAAGAAACAGCAGAAACTGAATAAAACAAGGAGATTTATTATGCAAAAGAATGCTTACGGAGTACCTACAAAAGGTGAAAACCATACTTTTAGATTATATAAGGATGATGATGAAGGTCAGGTTCCATGGAACCAGATGATTTTCAAGGAAGATACTACTCATAAGTGCCCTACTTACGTTACTCAAACTCCTCCTTGTCAAGGTTCATGTCCTTCTGGTCACAACATTCGTGGTTGGTTAGATATTGTGCGTGGTATGGAAAAGCCTGTTGGCGATATGTCATGGCAAGAGTATGCATTCCGTCGTTCTACAGATGCTAATCCGTTCCCATCAGTGATGGGTCGTGTATGTCCTGCGCCTTGTGAAGATGGTTGTAACCGTAATGAAGTTGAAGATACAGTTGGCATCAATGCTGTTGAGCAGTTTATTGGTGATAACGCTAAAAAAGAAGGCTACACATTCGAAATTAACGCTAAAGATACTGGCAAGAAAGTTGCAATTATCGGTGGTGGTTGTGGTGGTTTAGCAGCAGCTTTACAGCTTCGTCGTCAAGGTCATGCGGTTACCGTATTTGAAAAGTATGATCAATTAGGTGGCATGATGATGTACGGTATTCCTGATTACCGTGTACCACGTGACGTATTAGCTCACGAAATTGAGCGCATTATTTCAACTGGCGTTGAAACTAAAATGAACACTAAAGTAGGTGTTGACGTAACCGTTGAAGAATTAGAAAAAAATTATGATGCAGTTTTATTTGCTATCGGCGCAATGAGTGGCCGTACGTTACCAATTCCGGGTGGCGAGGCCTCTAACTGTGTATCTGGTGTTGCTTTCCTTGAAGCATACAACCAGGGTCGATTACAACACATTACTGGCAAAGTAATTTGTATTGGTGGTGGTGATACGTCTATTGATGTTGTATCAGTTGCTCGTCGTTTAGGTAATATTACTAATATTGCTGAGAAAGATCGTCCAGAGCACATCATCTTTAATGACACAGCGCATGATGTTGTTGATACATCTAAGCGTCTTGGTGCAGATGTATTATTAACAACGCGTTCAACTGTTGAAGACATGCCTGCAGCGCAAGAAGAAATTGATGATGCAACTCGTGAAGGTGTTGATATTCAAGGTCAATTAAGCCCAGTTGAAGTGATTACTGGTGCTGATGGCCGTGCAACTGCACTACGCTTTGTTCGTTTAGAAGATGATGGCAATACACCGATTGAAGGTTCGGAATTTGACATTGAATGTGAATTAATCGTATCTGCAATTGGTCAAAGTGTTGATTCAGAAGGCATGGATGATTCATTCTTCAATGAATACGGTTTTATTGATGCTGACAAAAACTATCAAGTTCCTAATAAGCCAGGCTTCTTCGTATGTGGTGACGTTGTTCGTCCTCACTTATTGACAACTGCTATTGGCCAAGCGGGTATTGTTGCAGAAAGTATTGATGACTACCTGACAGGTGGCAAGCAAAAAGCTCGTAATAAAGTGGACGTACATTACTTCGATCTTGCTAAAAAGCTTGATGAGTGGGACTTATCTCCTTCAGATTACGAAAAGGGTGGTGCAGCTGGTGAGGCAACTGACTCAGCAGATTACGCAATTCATAACTATGAAGATCGTGCGTATGCATCAATCATTTCTCATACAGAATTATTTTTAGGTCACTTTGATAACGAAGAGCGTAATGCACGTAGCCATAAAGTGGTTGATACTGAAAATGTATTGGGCAACTTTGAAGAACGTTTAATTGGCTATACAGAAGAAGAAGTTCAAACTGAGGCGGCTCGTTGTATGTCTTGTGGCTTATGTTTTGAGTGTGATAACTGTGTGATGTATTGCCCTCAAGATGCGGTATTTAAAGTTAAGAAAGATAAAGCAACATTAGGTCGTTATGTTGATACTGACTACAACAAATGTGTTGGTTGTCATATCTGTGCTGACGTATGTCCTACTGGTTATATCCAGATGGGTCTTGGTGAGTAATACGATTTAATTTTTTTGAAGAGAGTAATTATGAATCGCTGGTTAATGGTTTTATTTAGTTTGATGACGACGACTGTGTTCGCACATACGGATTCAGATTCGCACGCCAATCTTGGCGATAGAGCAACAGAGTTGAAAGAAGCAGGTGAGAGTAAAAATATCCATCCTGATCTAACTGAAATCAGAATTATGCATCCAGATTTTATGATGCATAAGCGTGATAAAACCTTGCGTCAAGGTGTTCGTACTAAGAGAAATTCATTGAAAGCGTGTGTTAATTGCCATAGCTCAACTGATAAAAATGATGAGTATATCCCTATTAATCAACAAGGGCAGTTTTGTTCGACTTGTCACCAAAAGGTGGGTACAAGTTTAGATTGTTTCTCTTGTCATCGTAGTACGCCAAAAGAGGATTTGTAATGAACAAGCGTCAAACAGCAGTCCAGATGGATAAAAATTTAAATCGTCGTGAATTTATTAAAACAACTGCAGCTACAACGGCGGGTGTTGCAACTATCGCCAGCGGCATTACGCTAACAACCTATGCAAATGTAGCAAGCGAAAATCCTGTAACTAATGAAAAACGTTGGGGTATGTTAATTGATACCAATAAACTTACCGAAACTGATATTGATGATATGATCGATGCGTGTCAAGAAGAGCAGGGTTGGGGTAGTGAAATACTTTCTACAGGCGATCAAAAGTCGGGTTGGATTAAAAAAATAAAAGTTAAAGATACCGCAACGGATCGAATCAGCAATCTTGCATTAATGTGTCAACATTGTGAAGAGCCACCCTGTGTCGATGTTTGTCCTACAAATGCAAGTATGAAACGTGAAGATGGCATTGTTTTGGTTGATAAGCATTTGTGTATTGGCTGTCGTTACTGCATGATGGCATGTCCATACGATGCACGTTCATTTGTTCATGAAGAATTAACAGATCAAAGAGAGCATATGCCACGTGGCAAAGGTACTGTTGAGTCATGCACAATGTGTGTTCATAAAGTTGACAAAGGCGAGCAGCCAGCTTGTGTTGAAGCAGTTGATAGCGATGCAGTTATCTTTGGCGATCTTTACGATTCAAATAGCAAGATTAATCAAACACTGAAGAAAATTCAAAGTGCTCAAATCCGTGCAGATTTAAATCTGAATACGGCTGTACGTTATAGTGGAATTTAAGAGAAGTTTATGAGTATTATTCGTTACGAACAAACACAAGGTAAGAGCTTAGGTTTTTATGCGTTAATTGCGGGTTTAGGCGCTTTTATTTTAGCAGCATTAGGTGCTGTTTACTTCATGGAACATAACGGACATCATGTCACTGGCATGAGTAATCGTATTGTTTGGGGCTTGCCTCACGTATTTGCTTTATTTTTAATTGTTGCAGCTTCAGGTGCTTTAAATATTGCTTCTATTGCATCAGTTTTCAATAAGAAAGTTTATAAGCCTTTGTCTCGTTTATCGGGCTTAGTTGCTTTGGCATTGTTGGCGGGTGGTTTGATGGTATTGGTGCTTGACTTAGGTCGCCCAGATCGTTTAATTATTGCTATGACTGAGTACAATTTTAATTCTATTTTTGCTTGGAACATCATTTTATATAATGGATTTTTCGTTATTATCGGTGTTTACTTGTGGATGATGTTTGAACGTAGAATGAATAAATACAGTCGTACAATTGGTATTGCAGCCTTTACTTGGCGCTTAATCTTAACAACCGGTACAGGTTCAATTTTCGGATTTTTGGTGGCGCGTCAAGCTTATGATGCAGTAATCATGGCGCCAATGTTTGTGATTATGTCGTTTGCCTTTGGTTTGGCATTCTTTATCCTAGTGCTTATGGCTAGTTATAAATGGACAGCTCGCCCTCTAGGCAATGCAATCGTTAATCGTTTAAGTAATTTACTAGGTGTGTTCGTTGCCGCAGTCATGTATTTTGTTACTGTGTATCATTTGGGTAATCTATACTTGGCTGAGAACTCTGGTGTTGAAAACTTCATTTTGGTTGACGGCGGCATCTACACCAAGCTATTTTGGTATGGTCAAATTATCTTAGGCGGTCTAGTGCCATTAGCATTGTTATATTCACCAGCAACTAAAGGCAATCGTACTATGCTGGGCTTGGCATCTGCGTTAATTATTCTAGGTGGTATTGTTCAGCTTTACATTATTATTATTGGTGGTCAGGCCTATCCAATGGAGCTTTTTCCAGGTAAAGAAATTCTAGAAGGTTATGTTGGTATTGCTGCTTATACACCGACATTGCCAGAGCTAATGTTAGGTTTGGGTGGTATTGCAGTAGCAGTGATTGCAATCACTTACTTAGTTAAGTTCTTGCCATTTTTGCCAGAAAGTTTGGCTGATGATGTTGTTGATCCACATCATAAGAAATAAGCAAACCGAAAAGTAGCACGGGTTAATGTCCGTTTATCTTTCTGCAGCACACAAATCCTCAGGCAAAACAGTTGTTAGTCTGGGGATTTGTGGTGCTATAAGCCAGCGAAATCTCATCATTCAGCCTTTTAAGAAAGGCCCTGATTATATCGATCCAATCTGGTTATCTCAGGCTAGTGATAAATCATGTTATAACCTTGATTTTTATAATATGACTGAAACTGAAATAATTGAGCTATATGGGTCAAAAAACAGTTTGGCGGATATTTCCCTTATTGAGGGTAATAAAGGCTTGTATGACGGCATGAGTGTTGCTGGTGGCGATGCTAATGCTGATTTAGCCAAGCTACTTAATATCCCTGTAGTGTTAGTGATAGATACCATTGGCATTACTCGAGGTGTAGCGCCTTTGGTTAAAGGTTATCAAAATTTTGATACTGATGTCAATATTGCTGGCGTGATTCTTAATAAAGTAGCGGGTGAGCGACACGAATCGAAACTCATTCAAGCGATTGAATATTACACCGATATCAAAGTTATTGGCTCGGTTCGTCGATCTAAAGAGTTGATCATTGATGAACGCCATCTGGGTTTGATGCCAGCGAATGAAACACCGCAGTCTCAAGCATTTATCAATACTGCCTCGCATATCATTGAAGATCAAGTGAATTTAGATCAAATCCTTAATTTTGAAAATTCTAAGTCTAAAGCCAAAAAAGAAGTGATTAACATTGTTAATACTAAGTTGACAGTGGCAATAGCCAAAGACGCTAGCTTTGGCTTTTATTATCAGGATGACATTGATCAATTTAAAAAACTGGGTGTAAAAATTAGTTATTTTGACTCACTAAAAGATCAACAATTGCCAAAGTGTGATGGTTTGTTTATTGGTGGTGGCTTTCCAGAAATGCAATTGGATAAGCTGAGTGGCAACGTCTCTTTATTAAAGGATATTAAAACCAAAATCGAGCGGGGTTTACCGACATATGCTGAGTGCGGCGGCTTGATGTATCTTACTAATCAAATTATCACTAAGCAAGGTAGTTATTCTATGGTCGGTGTAATTGATGCCGACACCCGAATGACGCCAAAACCAATTGGCAGGGGTTATGTACAGCTTGCACCACTTGATGATCATCCTTGGAGGGGTGTCGCTGAACATATTAAAGCGCACGAATTTCACTATTCTAAACTAGAAAATATCAGTGTGAATACACGTTATGCTTTTAAGGTTTTGCGTGGCGTAGGCGTGGATAATAAGCGCGATGGCATTGTTAAATATAATTTACTAGCCTCGTATACGCATCTTCGCAATCTTGCTGGCAATCAGTGGGTGACGCAATTTGTTGATTTCATTAAAACTAAGTCTAAAACATCATGATTACAATTACTAAAAAAGCCGCAGAAGAAATTTCTTTATCAACACATAATCCAGAAAATCAAGGTCTAACCATTCGTTTTGCTGCTGATCAAACGGATGAAGGCTTTCAGTACTTAATGGGGTTTGATGAGCGTCATGATGGTGATATTCATTTAGAGTCAAATGGGGTAGAGTACATTCTTGCCTATGAACAAAAAGTTTTACTTGAGGGCATGGTTGTAGATTTTGACCAATTGAAAGCGGGAGAGGAATATAGTTTTGTATTTATGAATCCTAATGATCCAGATTACACACCACCTGAAGAAACTCACGCACCAGAAAAAGCATAATTTTAAATTGCTGTTAATGCGTTATTATTAACGCATGAGAAAAATAATTCAAAAAAATCTATTGATCATCATTTTCATTGCTTTCATTCTATTCAACCTAACGCTTGAATTCAGCCGACGCGTTAGCGGTCGGCTAGAATGATTTGTTAGGTGTTTTTATGAATGAGAATGCCCTTTATTTTTAAAAGAATCTATTTTTTCAACAATATATGGAATATTGTAAATTACAAAAATCAACCCCAATACAAAGACACCCTGTACAATTATTTGTGTATCCATTATTTATTCCTTTTCAGTTTTCAAAACTTTGTAAGCAGCTATTTCAGCAATAGCATACATAATAATAAAAAATAGCACCTCGTAAAAATTACCCTTAATTAAAGATGGATAACCAAAAACAGCAAATTGAGTCATGCCAATAATTCTTAGGCTATTGGCAATATGCCTACTTTGGTTTTCATTTCTATTTATCATGGGTTAATTTTAACATATTTTTTATTCTTTGTTTTTTGGCGTGATAAAACACCAAATAAATGAACTAAGCCACATTAAACCAGCAATTATTCCGAGTGTAATTTCGCTATCTCGTCCAATTTCTCTGTTGTTAACTAACACTATAGTTAGAACAACTATTGCAATTGATATTACATTCAAAATAATAATTGGTATCTTGTAGGTATGCTTTTTCTTAATGGCAATTATTGGTGTAACTACTAATCCTAATAAAAGTAACAACTTAATCATTATTTACTTCTCCAGGCCCTCTATCTAAGAAAATAGAAAAGCGTGAGAGATGTCCACCTAACGCTTTATATAAGACGCGCGCGTCTTATAGCGCGTCGCCTTGATATTTTTTTCTGTGAGAATTAACTTTGTTTGTTATCTTTTTTAAATCTGACTCTTCATAAAGTAAAATACCCTTTGATTTTTTTATAAAATCAAAGTCTAGTTCCGCCGATTTTGAAAGAATTGAAACATCTGATTTTTCAATTTGTTCCACGATAGACTTTTTTAATGAGATAGCCATTAGGCAAGGCGTTCGATCAGTTGAAGAATGAACCACTAGAATATCTATATCCTGATATGAGCCAGAGCTATAAAAATACGAGCCAAAACCATATATTTGGGTCTCAAAAATTAAAGCCATCCATTTTCCTGAAATCGTTCTTGTTCGTATTGTGTAAGGTAAGTCCAAAATTCATTTCGGTTAATTGCAGCCATAAATCCTGAAGTATCAAATACACCAACGTTTTCAGACATACAGCGGCGCTTAACATCTAAAGAGTAACTACACCAGTTGGAACTGATAACTACAGCATCCAACTCATCATAGTTTTCGCAAGCCTCAACATACTCAGCTACGTCAAAAGCATAACACTCACAAATAAATACCTTTAGCGCTTTTCCATTTGTTAACTCTATATTATAAAGGCTTGGGTTAGCACTGTTAATAGAATTGACTTTAGAATGCTTATTCATACGTTGCACAAAAAAGTTATAGTTTTGGTAGTAACTCATCCATAGGAAATGCTCGTTATGTGCAGGCATTTTATTCTCCAATAATTAATTCATTAAAATCTCTAGGGAAGCGTAGAACGGCTTGATAAGGTATCTCGTCACTTACCCATTTTTCATAACTTTCTACGTGCGTTATAAATTTACTAACTATTATCTGTTCGCGTCTTGAGAACAGATTTCTATTTTCCTGCAATAATTTCGCTATTTCTCTATTATTTGGCACAATCGTGGAAAGCCGAGAGGAAGTCCACAAAGCAAAAACTTGGTCATTATTTGGATTTCTACGAGCATTTTCTGACAATGGACCATATTGTTCCCAGGCTTGATGATTTTCAGTCATATAAATGAATAGCTGATCTTTTAACTTTTCTATGTTTTCAAACTTATCTTCACCAAGTCTATTTGAGATAAAAGCCTCATGTTCTACTTTCATTTCATGAAGGTATACAACTGGATAATCTGCTTCGTTTTCTACTTTATCAATTATTGTATGATGTGTAGGGCATAAGAGAATTAAGTTTTCGTAACTATCTCTTTCAACTGCAGGTTGTGACTCATCGTAACGGTTTGAACCCGCTTTATTGCCTTTGATATGTGCCATTTCCCCAAGTGTATAAGGTGCTACATCAGCTGCCTCACCTACGGTAAGTTTTTCAGAACATCCCGTGAAAGAACAAATACCAGCAGCATTAGACCAGAGTAATTTGATTGATTTACTTGTAATGGACACTTAGCCTCCGGTGGGCTATCGATTGATTAAATTCAGCAGCCGCGACAGCGGTCAGGTGCAGTGAATTGTTAGGGTTTATTTTTTTCAATATACTCCTTAACAGTTTTAATCATTAAATCGTTTATCCACTTTTCACCTTTAATTGTCGCTTCTTGATCAATTATAGGCGTTATTTTTATTAGTTTTTTGCCAACAGAATAGTTATAGAGCAAGTTAATTTTAATAACCTCTTCTTGCGTTAAGTATTTTTGGGAAATTGTTTTTTCGCAGCGGGAATTGTTCTGGTTATTATCTGCTTCTTTATATCAACACTAGAACTAATCGTTTGTAGCATTTTTTTAATACTTTCAGGAGAGGCTGTTTTTGAGTAAACTGAAGTAATCACAAAAAACCCAGCAATCGTTATAACAAAATATTTTATAAATTTCACGATTTTAAGAACCCTAACGCCTTGCTCAGCGGCAATTTAAAGTGGTACGTTTTTGCGAATGCAAAACAAGTGACGCTTTAAATTGCCGCTGGAGCTATTTGTTAGGCATTTTTTATTTATTAAATGCATTGCCTTTACCCAAATTGCATTGTTTGCATTTTGTTTGCAGGTTCTTTTCTTCTGTTTCACCACCTTTTGACCAAGGCAGTATATGGTCTACGTGTAATTCTACGCCTCGTTCTTTTGTAGGGCTTGCACCACATGATTGACATGTAAAACCATCCCTCATTAGAATTGTAAAACGAAGCCTATCTGATATGTTCCTTTTGGTTTTTCTTCTGGTTGGCTTTTCTGGATTGTTGTTTAGCTGATTATTTTCTGTGTTTTCTTCATTTGAGTCATCATCTTCTTCGTTTATATACTCAACGAATTTATCCAACGCTTTTAGCCATGACCCAAATCTTTTATCATATGTTCCAGCCGAGTATTTTGAAAAAGGCTTTTTAACTTCATCATATTTTGGCTGCCTACCCAACTGAACCCAGATGTCTTCAATGTTTTTAAATAGTTCTTTTTCTGGGATATTGATGTCTGATCTACTTTTCTCTAAACCTGTTTTTTCCAACACTTTAAACCATGAATGAAAACGCCTATGTAAAGTGCTTGGATGATATTTACCATGCTGTTCATACTCAGCCATAGTAACCGTATTTCTCCCCGTCATTTTTGAGACTGCAATTACATCATTTAGCAGTTCTTCGTCGGGAACATTTCGGTGATATGATTTAAGTGTAAACTTCATGTGTTTTTATGCCTAATGCTTGAATTCAGCCGACGCGTTAGCGGTCGGCTGGAATGATTTGTTAGGTGTTCTATTTGATATTTCTAAATTCATTTATTGTTAAATTTAGTATTTTTAATAATTGCCTTTTAACACCAGGAGAGATATCTTTTGAGCCGTGACTTGGCACTGGAAAAGTATTTTTACCATCTGAAAATATAACATGTGAACCCTTTTGACGCACAATTCTATATCCAAGTTTTGTTAATTTTCTTTCAAATTCTCTATACTTGAACGGCATATTTTTCTACCGTAGAAGTCAATTCATTCCTGATGATTCTTTCATCATTTACTTGCTCAAGATGATAATCCATCATCATTTCAACAACATTTTTTAATTCTATAACAGCCTCTTTCTCAGAATAGGCAAATGCAAATAAATTTTGATATCCTTCTACCTTAGCTAAATAACCATCACCATCTTTTTTAACAATTGTTTTCATAGTAATGTATAGAAGTAAAATTTTTATTTTACCTTATTCAACAAGTTGTATTTTTCTAAGTTCATCATTTACATCCATATCAAAATATATACTTTTATTGTTATCACAAGTCGCATAAACATTTTTATGCTGAACTAGACCTTTTGATTTATCCAAAGGAAACACCATTATTGTGGATTTCATTCTAGAGCCAGTAGCACATTCTCCAAATCCTCTGACATAGTGAGGAGGGGTAATTTTACAAGGAGTTTTATTACAAACTATTTCACCATTAACTTCAATATATGCAGGGGTAGATGTTTTAATATTAAAAATTGGAGTCACACATCCAGACATTAAAATAACCATAAAACATAAACTTAATTTATTAAACATATAAATTTTATCCAGGATCTTCTATTAGTAAAAATAGAAAGATGGAAGGCGACACCTAATGTTTGAGTTCAGTTGACCATAATACAGAGCGAAGCGGCGTATTATTGGTCAACTGCAGTGATTTGTTATGTGCTTTTGGTATTGCGTACATTGTATTGGGTTATAAGCGCCGTTGTCTTCTTTGCTTGTTTCTCAAGTATTTATCAAAACCTGACATAGTATTGGTACTGTTATGTGAATTTATGGCTTGTTGTTTACGCTCACCGTTTACTAACTCTGTGTGAATTGGTGCAATTATGTTTTTAAAATATTCATCGAAATTATCATGGTTGAATAATTCAATAAAGCTTGAGCGTGAAAATGGTGATAAATAGGCGCTACCAGATGGTGTAATTGGAAATAGGAGCCACAGAATAGAGTGTTCGTTATTGCCTGTTTCGTTAAAATCGAAAAATACTAGAGACTTATTAGTATGCCACTCTTTTATTAGTCTGCACTCATCGGGGAAATGCGCTCTCATAATAGGGATATTTGTACTTAGTTTTTTGCTTTCATCCAACATGCTTTGAAACTGTTTTTTATCTGTTTTTCTTCTCGTGCCACTCTGTAGGAAAGTTATCTTTCCATGTGGCGGTGCCACTCAGTTTCGTTCTCCCGCCATATGTCACAATTTCGCTTACTTTTGTGTGCCCAGTGATGAATTTTAATATCTCCGCACTTTGCAATTAAATCTGAACTACAAAATTGACATAAACCTGTAGCACCTTTATTTGCTTCTTTTTTTATGCCATCGATAAGTGCGAATTTCATTATATTTGTTTGATTGGTTTTTTACACATAACGCCTAATTAGGTGTCTTTATATAAGTTTAGTCATTGTTTCCAACAAGAAAGATAAGCTAAATACAGTAATTAATAAAGAAATAATAATGGAAACAGCAGTATGCTCTTGAAAATATTCAAACTTGTTTGCAAAAACATAAACTCCCGCACCAATTGGTTGAGCGGACATCAAAATTGCTACAATTAAATATATATCTGTAGATTCCATTCCAAGCCAATAATAACCAACAATAAAAGTAACGAAAGGCTGAATGAATATCTTAATAGCAATAATAGGGCTTAAATCTATAATGTTTTTGATGTTTATGTGAGATTTTGTATCTAAACCTGACAAGCCGATACCTAGTGCAAATAGAGCAGTAGGTCCTGCTGCTCCAGCCAAGAATCCAGTAAATATTTTTAAAATATCTGGCAGTGGTATTGCAAAAAAAGAGAAAAACATGCCTGCAATAACAGACAATGTTAGTGGGTTTAATAAAATCGTTTTTATAGCGCCCAGCAATATAGAGGAACCTGACTTCTTTTTTCCATCATTACTAAATACACCATAAGTTATAATAACAGCCATAATTGCTGGTATATTGTGCAGGATAGTTGCAATTGCAGCGGGAACTGCCGCTGCCTCTCCAAAAGCGGCAATTGCGATAGGCACACCCATATAGCCAGTTGTACCATAACATGCGGCCATTGCAACTATAGAAGACTTAGGCGCACTTATCGACTTAAACATCGATAAAACTATACCCAATATATAAGCAACAAATATGCCTGCTAAAGTTGCAATTACAAACTCCCAATGTAATAACTCTGCTGGTTTAGCTTGGGCGATAGATAGAAACAGTAATGCAGGTAACGCAACAAATAAGACATAGTCATTGATCAGCTTTCCAGCATCTTTAGAAAATTTATTTTTCTTTGCAAATAAATACCCTGCAAGTATAACAAGGAAAATTGGTATCACTATCGACAGCATTATACAACCTCCTTGATATTGTTTTTTGAAGCCAAACTTACTACTTCATCAGCCAGCCTCTTTGAGGTCCAAGAGTGTTTAGTGTAAAAATCAATTAATGAAGTATATATTTCTGCGTAATCGTCTTTTATTTCTTTAAGTTCGCTCTGCATAGTAGCCTGTAAACTACTTATAATTTTCTTAAAATCAGACTCAGACAAATCAATTTCCGGATAATGTTCTTGGGTTATGACAACTTAAGCGACTCTTTTCTGAACATTTCAAGCAAAATCTTATAAAGATTTTGCTTGCGATTATTGAATCTAAATTCACATTCTTTCAAGTGTAAATTAAACATATTTTTATTCATTCCTTTAAA
>NZ_FQTP01000015.1 GCF_900128515.1 Bathymodiolus heckerae thiotrophic gill symbiont | reverse complement strand
AGTGCTTAAGCTTGCTTGATGTATTAGAAATACTGCTTTTCGCAATATCAATAGTTGTATTGATAACGTTAAGGGTGTTAATGTTTTTTAATTGTATTTTCATCTTTATCTTATATGTCTTAAAAAATATACTCGCTATTATAATGTAATTTTGCACCTATTTTTTTTTGCTTTAGGCTAAAAATAATTTAAAAAGCCTTTGTATAAGGATTATTCGGCTTTAAAGAATGAATATGCAGTATTAATTTACTTAATAATAAAACTTTTTTACAATTAGATTTGAATACTCTCTAAAGAAGCCTCTACTCGATCAACTGATAAGCCGGGCTTATCAGTTGCATTAATACAATAAGGTTGTATTAAAGAAGTATTTTTAATGAACAGTTAAAATGGTTAAAAAAAGACAGAGCAATATACTCCCATTATAAAATAATGATGTCATCAATTTTTTAATGTGAATCCTTTAAAAACGTTGATTTTAAAGGATTAATATGGTGCGGAAGGAGAGACTCGAACTCTCACGTCTTACGACACTGGAACCTAAATCCAGCGTGTCTACCAATTCCACCACTCCCGCGCTTTGTGTTGGCACCCTCTTGAGGGGTGAAGAATTTGAAATTATACCTAATTAATGGTAAAGTAGGCACTTTCAAACACAGGAATATTAAAATGACAATTACAAACGCAGTATCAGCAATGGTAGGAACTATTATTATGGCCTCATTATTATTAAATAATACAAGTATGTTTGCAGAAACAAATTGGCTTTGGCTAACTTTTTTTGTTGGTTTTAATCTATTCCAATCAGCCTTTACTGGATTTTGCCCAGCAGCCAAAATTTTTAAAGCAATTGGTTTTAAAGACAGCGATTGTTGCGTTAAGGACTAGTCGATACAATACTACTGAGTTAATCGCTAGTATCAAACCAATTCAACTTCTCTCTTAGCTTAACCACTTCACCAACAATGATTAAAGTGGGTGCTTTAATGGGTTGTGTAGCTACAACATTTGGCAATTCGCCCAAGGTTGTAGTCCATACTTTATGATCAGGCGTTGTGCCTTTTTCAACTAGTGCGACTGGCATATCACTACGCAGCCCGTGCTCAATCAGTTTGTCTGATAAATGCTGAGCGCCTTTTAACGCCATATAGAAAACGATGGTTTGTTGCTCAACAGCAAGCTCACTCCAAGGTAGATTCATACTGCCATCTTTAAGATGGCCAGTGACAAATCGACAAGATTGAGAATAATCACGGTGTGTTAATGGGATGCCTGAGTAAGTTGAGCAACCTGAAGCGGCAGTAATTCCTGGCACCACCTGAAACGGAATGCCATTCTCAGCCAAGGTTTCAATCTCTTCACCGCCACGACCGAAGATAAATGGATCACCACCTTTAAGGCGGCATACACGTCTACCTTTTTTTGCCAAATCTACCAGTAGTTGGTTAATGCCGTCTTGCGGCACACTATGATTATCACGCTCTTTACCGACATAAATAAGTTCTGCATCACGACGAACAAGTTCCATCACTTCTTCTGATACCAAACGATCGTACAAAATAACATCTGCTTGCTGCATTAAACGTAACGCTTTAAATGTTAATAGATCAGGATCACCTGGGCCACCACCAACTAAGTAAACTTCGCCCACTTCAGTATCAGCTGAGTCATTAAGTTGTTTTTGCATGTCAGCCTTGGCTTCATCCACCTTACCAGAGAAAACTTTTTCAGCCACAATACCTGAAAAAACACGCTCCCAAAAATAACGCCTATCTTCAATATTTTTAAATTTAGCTTTAACTTGATCTCTAAAATTACCCGCTAATTCTGCTAATTTTCCATAAGCATGAGGAATGGTACTTTCTAATTTAGCGCGAATTAAGCGCGCCAAAACTGGCGCCTTTCCTGCAGAAGAAATAGCAACAACAATGGGTGAGCGATCAACAATAGACGGCATAATAAACGAGCACAAATCTGGTGAATCAACCACATTAACTGGAATATTAGCCTCGTGTGCTAATTTTGAAACTTGTGCATTTAACGTAGTATCGTCAGTCGCTGAAATAATCAACACCTGAGAATTTACATCACTCTGCTCAAAATCTTTTTCAATTAAGGCAATCTTTCCATCATTAGCCAATGCCTTGACACTTTGACAGGCCGAGCTATCAACACATGTTATTTGAGCATGAGCCTTTAATAAAAGTGTTATTTTTCGAAAGGCAATATCACCGCCACCAACAACTAGACAGGGCTTTTGTTTAATATCAATAAAAATAGGTAAGTAATTCATGTGTTATTACGACTGTTCGAAATTTAAAGCTTATATTATAATGTCTTAACCTTTATTAAATACACAAAACGCCTATTGTTATGGTCCAAGCACACTTTACTTGCCCTTTTTCTCACTTAATTCTTAGCGGTCGATGCGGCTGTCAATTTGGCGCTAAAGACTGTGTGGCAGAAAAAGAATTTGGCGCATGCCAAGATCATGAAACCTCTAGCCTGTGCCAAACCATCTATCAAAATTTACGAGAAAATAGTAATTTTGTTTTAAAAACACATAACACCAACAACCTTTCTGTTGGCCAACAGTCAAAAATAAAAATGGGTGGACTGCTTGCTTTGCAAGAAGTTATGGGTGTTGATAATGGCGATAAAATTGATGATATTGCTAATTTAGCCAATAAAATTAAACTGACTTATCCTGATCTTAGTGACATGCCCTTTTCAGATCTTATGCCTAGAATTGCTAAATTTAAATTTAGAAGAAAATCTTAAATATTCAATATTTTCTTGGTAAAAGGGATAGAGATAACACTCTTTTGTTGCAAAGATTCTTGATCAAGCCGATCTATAGCCAGCAATATTGTTGTTAAATCTCTAGAATAAACTTTAAACAAATAAGTGTAGACTTTTTCATCAATGTCTAAATTTTTATCTTTCATTTTAAGCTTGATTAGCTCAATTTTTTCTAAATCTGTTAATTGTTCAAGTGAAAAAACCACAGACAAAGATAATCGTGTTTTAAGATCTTTTAGTAGTTCTAGCTCACTAGGCAGCACCAGTGCAGAAGCGACAAGCTTAGTATTAGTGTGTTTAATTTGATTGTAAAGATCAAACAATTCTTGCTGCTGAGTATCATCAAGCTGATCAATGTTGTCAACACACACCCAGTCAAAATCAGACAATGTATTTAAAAATCCAGCAGGAAGTGTTTGCTTAATATCAACATACATAGCGCTCAAACCCAAATTTAGCGCTTTAAATACACACCCTTGAAGTACGTGCGTCTTGCCACTAGAGTTTGCACCTGAAATAAATACAACGGATGAGTCATTGTTACCAAATAAAACATCAATAAAAGTTAATAGTGATTGATTTTTATCACCCAAAAAATTACTTAATAGTAATTTTGAATCGAGTGAAATTGGCAATCCAAGTTGTCTCATCATTAATTTTTTATTTTTTCTCTTGCGAGATAACCCTTTCAATCCAGATCCATACATAATCTGCACCACTCAATACAGTTGAAGTGGCAACAATCACAAAAAACACAGTACTCCATTGTTCTTGAATTGGATGCAACTGCACTACTACTAAAAATAGAACCAGCGCAATTTGCAAAACGGTGTTAATTTTTGATAATTTAGAAGGGGAAAGTAGCTCATCTTTTGACATTTCAGTGCCAATAAAACAACCCACTATACCTGATACAATCATAACATCACGCAAAAAAATCAAAATTAACAACCATGCTGGTAATAAACCAATCACGTGCAAAGTTAAAAAACTACTGACTAGCAATAACTTATCCGCAACTGGGTCCAAAATAGAGCCAAGACGTGTTTGAAATGAATAGCGTTTTGCAATCCAGCCATCCAGAGCGTCTGTAATGCCTGCAATAAAAAACAACACCATTGCTAAAAAATATTGGTGATTTAATAAAGTCATTACAACAGGTACTGTTAAAATAATGCGTAAAATTGATAGCGCATTTGGCACACTAGAAAAATTCATTTTGTTAGCTGCTTAAATCAAAATTTAAAGAAATTCATTATACGGAAAAAACCATATGTCATCATTGACTTACCAAGACTCAGGCGTAGACATTACCAAAGGTAATGAGCTAATTGAACAAATTAAACCTATTGCAAAATCCACTATGCGCGAAGGCGTGCTAGCTGGTCTTGGTGGTTTTGGCGCCATGTTTGAACTGGATCTTAAAAAATATAAAAATCCAGTATTAATCTCTGGCACTGATGGCGTCGGCACAAAATTAAAAGTAGCGGAAATGTTAAACAAACATGACACTATTGGTATTGATTTGGTTGCTATGTGTGTCAATGATCTAATCGTGCAAGGTGCAGAGCCATTATTCTTTTTAGACTATTACGCAACTGGAAAGCTTAATATCGAACTTGCTACTTCAGTGATTCACGGCATTGGCGAAGGTTGTAAAATTTCTGGTTGTGCATTGATCGGTGGAGAAACTGCTGAAATGCCAGGTATATACCAAGGTGAAGAATACGATTTAGCTGGATTTTGTGTTGGCATTGCCGACAAAGATAAAGTAATTGACGGCTCTAAAGTATCCAATGACGACCATATTATTGCACTAGCATCTTCAGGCCCACACTCAAATGGCTACTCTCTAATTCGCAAAGTATTAGAACAATCCAAACCAACAGATACTCAATTGCAAGCATTAATTAAGCCAACAAAAATTTATGTTAAATCTGTTCTATCATTAATTGAAAAATATTCAGTGCATGCTATTTCACATATTACTGGTGGTGGCTTACTAGAAAACATTCCTAGAGTTTTGCCAGATAACTTAGCTGCAAAATTAGACGATCAATCTTGGACATTGCCGGAAATTTTCCAATTTTTACAAGACAATGGTAATATCGATATCATGGAAATGTACCGTGTATTCAACTGTGGTGTTGGTATGGTGTTAGTAGTTCCAGCTGACCAAAGCAACGATGCCATCAGACACATGAATGAGCAAGGCGAAACTGCTTGGCTGATCGGTGAAATTGTTAGCAATGAAGGCAATCAAGTCATTATTTAAATGAAGGGCGTTGTCTTAATTTCTGGAAGTGGCTCAAACCTCCAGTCACTTATCGACAATGCATCTAGTATTGACCTCAGCATTGAAGCTGTTATTAGTAATAAAAAAGAAGCTTTTGGCCTTCAGCGCGCTCAACAATCTAATATTCCTACCCATGCACTTGATCACAAACTCTTCTCTTCTCGAGAGGATTTTGATCAAAATTTAAGCCAACTCATTGGCCAATATAATCCAGATATTGTAATTTTAGCTGGCTTTATGCGCATCCTTACTGCTGAATTTACGCAAAAATATACGGGAAAAATGCTAAATATTCACCCTTCTCTATTGCCAAAATTTCAAGGACTTAACACGCATCAACGTGCACTTGATGCTGGAGAAAAAGAACATGGTGTTAGTGTGCATTTTGTTACCGCTGAGCTTGATGGTGGGCCAATTATTGCGCAGTCAAAAATTAAAGTTTTGGCTAACGATGATGTTGAATCATTGGCCAAACGCATTTTAATAGAAGAGCACAAACTCTTTCCAGAAGTAATTCACTGGTTTACCCAGGATAGGTTAAAGCTTGAAAAAAATCAGGCGACTTTAGATGGTCAACTCTTATGAAACTAGGCTTTACATTTACACTGCTTGTTTTAATTAGTGCCAGCGCTTTAGCCTTTAAGCCTCATACTGCTCACTATCAACTTTCCGTCAATGGCTTAAAAATTGCTGAAGAGGTCAGAACGCTACACCAGCTAGAAGATAAGTATTTTTACACAGCCAATGCTAAAACTTCTGATTTAGTAAGTCTAATTAAAGATTATGAGATTAATGCTAAATCCACTTTTATCCTTAACCAGTTTGGCTTACACTCAACACATTATCAATATTTTGAGCGTGATGGCGACCAAGTGAAAAAAAATATTAACATTCGCTTACAAGATCAACAAGTTGATCCGTTAAGTTTACTTTTATCTTTTACCGATTTATTAACAAAAGACTCCACCAAAACTGATTTTTATTTTATGGTTAACAATGGTGAAACGGTGAAAAAAAAGCATTATCAACAAGTTAAAAGTAAACTTAAAAATATAATTAAAATTATTAATCTAGAAGATGAATTGGAAGCTTATTTTGATGCTGATCAACATTATTTGCCCATCCTAATCCAGCGTAAAAACTTCACTTACCAATTGCAATCTGTCCAATTTCAACCATAATTCTCAAAAAACTTATAAGTCGAGCTTATCAGTTTTTTGAATCAAGTAGTGACTTTAGATATTGTCCTGTATAGGATCCTTTAACTTCGCTAACTTGTTCTGGCGTGCCGGTAGCAATAATATCACCGCCCTTGTCACCGCCTTCTGGCCCTAGATCAACAATCCAATCGGCGGTTTTAATCACGTCTAGATTATGCTCAATAATTACAATCGTGTTTGCTCTTTCACGCAAGCGATTAATGACCGATAGCAGCTGCTTAATATCATGAAAATGTAAGCCAGTTGTTGGCTCATCCAAAATATAAAGTGTTTGGCCTGTGTCTAATTTAGACAACTCTTTTGCCAGCTTGATTCTCTGTGCTTCACCGCCTGACAAAGTAGTAGCGTTTTGCCCTAGGGTAATATATGACAAACCAACATCCATCAGTGTTTGTAATTTTTGATTAATCTTAGGAATGGGTTCAAAGAACTTTACCGCTACCTCAACCGTCATACTCAGCACTTCTGAAATATTTTTACCTTTGTAGGTAATTTCCAAAGTTTCACGATTATAGCGATCACCATAGCACACATCACAAGGCACATAAATATCTGGCAAAAAATGCATTTCTACTTTAATCAATCCGTCACCTTTACAGGCCTCACAACGACCCCCTTTAACATTAAAACTAAAGCGTCCTGCTTTATAACCTCGAGTTCTAGATTCGAGCGTTTGTGAAAATAAATCACGAATAAGAGAAAACATGCCTGTGTAAGTTGCTGGATTAGAGCGTGGCGTACGACCAATAGCACTTTGGTCAATGTTAACAATTTTATCAAAATACTCTAATCCATCGATTGAATCAAAATCCGCTGGTGTAGTTTGTGCACGGTTCAGATCACGAGCTGCCAATGCATATAAAGTATCATTAATTAAGGTTGATTTTCCAGACCCAGAAACACCAGTAACACAAGTCAATACACCTACAGGGATTGATAAATCAACATTGTTGAGGTTGTTGCCTCTAGCGCCTTTAATTTCAATCCACTGATCTGAAGTTTTACGCGTACTCGGTACCTCGATACTTTGTCTGCCACTAATATAATCACCTGTGAGTGACTTTGGATTATTGGCAATTTCTTCTGGCGTACCTACTGCAATGATTTCACCACCATGCATACCCGCACCTGGACCAATATCAATCACATAATCTGCTTGTTTAATCGCATCCTCATCATGCTCAACAACAATTACCGTATTACCAATATCGCGTAAATAGGTCAATGTATTAAGTAGTTTTTGATTATCTCGTTGATGCAAGCCGATAGAAGGCTCATCCAATACATATAAAACACCCATAAGACCTGCGCCAATTTGGCTAGCCAAACGAATACGTTGAGCTTCACCGCCTGATAAAGAATTTGCTCGACGATCAAGACTTAAATATTCAAGACCAACGTTGATTAAAAACTCTAGTCTTTGGATGATTTCACTTAGGATCTTATCGGCAATTTGGGCTCTTGAGCCTTCTAGTTTTAAGTCTTTAAGAAATTCATAGATATTGGCAATAGATAGCTTGGTAATGTAGGATAAATTTTGTCCACCAATAAAAACATTTCTAGCGGATTCGTTGAGTCGCTCGCCATTACATTCCACACAACTTTGACTAACCACGTAGCGAGATAATTCTTCACGAACAGAGCGAATCCCACTCTCTTCATAACGACGCATCATGCGTGGAATAACCCCTTCAAAAGGCTTGGCTTTATTAGACCAGCCCTTCCTGCCTTTTATTTTTGAAAAATCAATTTCATCCTCACCACTACCATATAAAACAATTTTTTTATGCTCATCACTCAACTCTTCATAGGTTGTTTCGATATCAAACCCGTAATATTGACCAACCAACATAAGCGTTTGATAGAAATAAGCATTCGATCGACCCCAGCCATAAATGGCGCCATCGGCTAAACTAAGTCCTGGATTAGCAACAACTTTTTCAGCATCAAACATATTCTTAACACCCAAGCCATCACAAGTTGAACAAGCACCCACTGGATTGTTAAAAGAGAAAAGTCTCGGCTCAAGCTCGGTTAATGAATAGCCACATTGAACACAAGAAAATTTAGCTGAAAAGACCAATTCATCCCAATCAGCCTCTTCGCCCATAGGTGCAATTCGAACCAGGCCACTACTTAAATTTAACGCAGTTTCTAAAGATTCAGATAATCGAGAAACAATATCTTCACGAATTTTAAGTCGATCAACAACAATCTCAATGGTATGGCGAGTTTTTCCGTTTAGTTCTTCCATCTCATCCATGTAGATTATTTCACCATCTACTCTAGCTCGTAAAAATCCTTGATGTGATAGCTCTTCTAGTAATTTCTTATGACTACCTTTTCGATTTTGAACAATAGGTGCCAACAACATGATTTTTTCACCCTCAGGTAAAGAGGTGATACTGTCAACCATTTGTGAAATGGTTTGCGACTCAAGATCAATCTCATGCTCAGGACATTTCGGAATACCTGCCCTAGCAAATAACAATCTTAAATAATCATAAATTTCAGTAATAGTACCAACGGTAGAACGTGGATTGTGCGAAGTAGCTTTTTGCTCAATAGAAATAGCCGGAGACAAGCCCTCAATATGATCAACATCTGGCTTTTCCATTAATGACAAAAACTGTCTCGCATAGGCTGATAATGACTCGACATATCGTCTTTGACCTTCAGCGTAAATCGTGTCAAAAGCTAATGATGATTTACCTGAGCCCGATAATCCCGTAATAACAACAAGCTTGTTTCTAGGAATATCAATATCGATATTTTTTAGGTTGTGAACGCGAGCGCCACGTATGCTGATCTGATCCATGAATGGTTAAATTATGTCGGACAAAGGGTTCATTATAACGAACAAGATAGGTAAAATCACTCTCTATTAACCAACCTTAAAGAATATTAGCATGGGAAAATACAAACGCATCTTATTAAAACTTAGCGGTGAGGCATTGGCCAGCTCTGACAACACCGTTGATCCAGAAACCTTAAACAGAGTTGTTGGTATTATTAAGTCTGTTCTAGATCAAGGTGTTGAAGTGGGCATTGTTGTTGGTGGTGGTAATATTTTTCGTGGTGCAGCTCTAGCTGAAGCAGGTATGAATCGTGTTACTGGAGATCATATGGGTATGCTTGCCACGGTAATGAACGCATTGGCCATCTCAGATTCATGTCGTAAAAATAATATTGACGTTTTAGTTATGTCAGGATTTCCAATTGGTGGTGGCGTTTGTGAGCCGATGGATCATAACAAAGCCAGGCAAGCGTTAAGTAATGGCACTGTGGTTATTTTTTCAGCAGGTACGGGTGCGCCTTATTTTACCACTGATACTGGCGCAACCCTTAGAGCGATTGAAATTGGCGCACAAGCTGTATTCAAAGCCACTAAAGTTGATGGTGTTTACACAGCTGACCCAATGAAAGATCCAACTGCGACACGCTACGATACGCTAAGCTTTGATGAAGCTATTGCAAAAAATTTACAAATTATGGACACTTCGGCATTTGCCATGTGTCGTGAACACAATCTTGAAATCTGCGTCTTTAGTATGCTTGAAGATACCAATACGTTATCAAATATTTTAAAGGGTGAAGCCCTTGGAACCATTGTAAGGAATTAATTATGTTAACTGAAATTCAACAAGATGCAAAAGATCGCATGGGTAAGAGTATCAACTCTTTAGAAAATAACTTTACTAAAATTCGCGCAGGTCGCGCACACCCTTCACTACTTGAGCAAGTGCAAGTTGAATACTATGGCTCAATGGTGCCACTCTCTCAAGTGGGCAATATTGTGGCTGAAGATTCACGCACACTTAAAGTATCCGTATGGGAAAAAGAAATGTCAGCGGCAGTTGAAAAAGCCATTATGACTTCAGATTTAGGTCTTAACCCTCAAACTATGGGGCAGGTAATTCGCATTCCTTTGCCACCGCTAACTGAGGAACGTAGACGTGACTTGGTTAAAGTCGTTAAAGATGAAGCTGAGAATGCCAAAATTGCCATCCGTAATATTCGTCGTGATGCAAATTCTGATTTTAAAGATCTATTAAAAGATAAAGAAATATCAGAAGATGAGGCAAGACATGCAGAGGACAATATACAAAAATTAACTAACGCCAGTGTTAAAGAAGTTGAAACCAAGCTAGCCGATAAAGAAAACTCTCTACTAGAAATTTAATCATTTCTTTGGACGTTAAAAAGGCCTGCTAATGCAGGCCTTTTTTAATAGCTTTGACAAATAATTTACTGACTCTTTACACAGGAGAAGTAATCCGCCCAACGCTCAGGTGAAAACAATGTGCCCATTGTATCAATTGGGCCTGTGTTAAACAAGAAACCGCCTGCTAATGCATCTTTAAATCTAGAGATATTATCATCCGACAAATCTAATGTTGCTTGACAAGCTTCATGAGCACTTTGAGTCACTGCAAAACCTGAAGGTGTTTGACCGATCACTTTAGACATATCGCTCAATGTCATTGTATCTGGCGCTTGCTCAGTAATCACAACTTTTCCAAAAATTGGATCTACAGGGCCCATGTCGCGATCATCACCACCGGCAATAATGCTTGTTGTTAATACCATTGCTGCTACAAAAGTTAATGTGTTTTTCATAATATTGTCCTTCTTCAAATAGTTTATAATTGTTCCTTTGATGCTATTATATATCACTCTGGTCTTGTATGCTTAAAGATTTTGAAAAACATTGTCAATCGACACATTTATCATCTATTTGTGCGCAATTAGTTGATTTATCAACTCTGGCCTTTGGCGTTAATAATGGCAACATTCCAAAATGGGAAGGCGCGATTATTGATATTGAAAGAAACGAGCTTGGTAATGTTAGCTTTAAACATCCTTATATTTCCATTGATACAAACATTAAACCTGATGAAATGATGCAGTCATTAAAAAAACTCATGCCTTGGCGTAAGGGTCCATATCAAATTGGCGATCTAAATCTGGATAGCGAATGGCGCGGTGATATGAAATGGGATCGACTTAAAAAGTCGATCAAACCTTTGCAAGGTAAAACTGTCTTAGACGTTGGCTCAGGCAATGGTTATTTCACTTATCTGATGGCTATGCAAGGTGCTGAAATTGCCATAGGCATTGAACCTTTTTTGCTATTTAATTTCCAGTTTCAAGCTATTCGCACTCTAATGAGCAGCCCACCCAATGCTTATGTATTGCCTTTAAAGCTCGAGCAAGTGCCACAAGAACCTTTATTTGATACGGTATTTTCTATGGGAGTTTTGTATCACCAAAAAAACCATATATTGCATCTTCAACAGCTTAGAGATGTCATGCAAGAGGGTGGTGAGCTAATTTTAGAAACGCTGATTATTAATCAAGAACATGGCGATCAAATCATTCCAAAAAATCGTTACGCACGCATGCGAAATGTTTGGTGTCTGCCTTCTATCGACACATTACACATGTGGCTCGAGCAAGCCGGTTTTAAAAATATAAAATTAATTGATGTCACTAAAACCACACCAGAAGAGCAACAAGCTACGCACTGGATTGGCGACAATACGCAGTCTATCAAAGATTTTCTAGATCCAAATGATGAAAATTTAACCATTGAAGGCTTGCCAGCACCTAAACGTGCAATCTTTATCTGTCAAAAATAAATACGTATAATTATGCCGATGATTCATCTTCTACTAGCCACACTATTTTTACTATCTACCAGTGCAATTTCAGCACCCAAACTTGTGGTTAGTATTTTACCAATTCACTCTTTAGTTAGCAACATCACCCAAGGTGTCACTAAGCCAGAGCTATTATTAACAGGCAATCAATCTGCACATCACTTTCACCTTAAGCCTTCACAACGCTCACTGGTTGAAAATGCTGACCTGATTATTGCTGTCCACCCACGCATGGAAGAAGGGTTGAATAAAACACTGAGTAACGTAGAGTCTGATAAAAAATTCTACATTGTTTCCCATGATGAGCATGATGAGCATGATGAGCATGATGAGCATGATGAGCATGATGAGCATGATGAGCATTCTCAGGATAGCCCGAATTATCATGTATGGACAAGTATCAACCACATGCAAGGATTTGCCAAAAAACTAACAGCTCGATTAATTTCAATAGACGTAGATAATTCAAAAAAATATCAGGAAAACTATTTGAAGCTTGGGCGTAAATTATCAGCACTTAAGCAAAATATAAAACAAATCTTAACGAATACCCAGCAGCCTATTGCTAGCTATTCAAATGCATTTGGACACTTTATTACTGAAAACCAGTTAAAGCAAACAACGCTAATTACCTCGAAACACGAGGAGCGATTAAGTATTTACAAAATCATTAAAGCTAAAAAATCTATACGCAGCAATAACACTAAGTGTCTTATCAGTACAACTGGTGTACCACTTAAACGCATTGATACGCTAACCAAAGGCTTAAATATTAGCACTGTACGTATTAATATTATGGGTAGTGAGTTTAACACTGGCACCGATCAATACTTCAAACTGATGAATAACATTGCCAACAAGGTAAATCAATGTCTGCAGTAAGATCGGCCTTTAATAAAGCCTCTGACAATTACAATGATCATGCTTTTTTACAAAAGGAAATTGCCTTAAGGCTTGATGAAAAGCTGGAAGTTATCACTTCAAGTTCAAATGTAATTTTAGATCTTGGTGCAGGTACTGGATTGTTAAGCACTGATTTACAAAAGCGCTTTGCAGACTCAAAAATCATTGCACTGGACTTTGCTCAAAACTCACTAAAAAACAACACATCAAAACACAAAATTTGCGCTAATGCTAACCACCTACCTTTGGCAGATAATAGTATTAATATTGTTGTTTCTAGCTTGATGATGCAGTGGTGCCCTGACTTAAAGCAACTGTTCTCAGAAATTCACAGAGTACTCGAAAATGATGGATTAATCTTATTCTCTACCTTTGGTCCAGATACACTTAAAGAGCTTAAAAAGAGCTGGTCAGTGGTCGATAATCAAACCCATGTTAATACCTTTACCGACATGCATGATATTGGTGATCAAATGCTCGGTGCTGGCTTTCAATCACCAGTCATGGAAATGGAAAAGCTCACCCTTACCTACCAAATCGTTACCGATCTATTAAGAGATCTTAAAGCCATTGGCGCACAAACGGTTGATGCTCGATCAAAATCTTTAATGGGTAAAGGTAAGTTCCAACTAATGATACAAATGTACGAGTCGTATCGACAAGATGGAAAGCTACCCGCTACTTATGAAGTGATTTACGGGCATGCCTGGAAGAGAGTAAATCCTATTGGAAAAATTGAAGTAAACAACACCTGATAAAAACTTTAAATTTTTAGGTTATTTGCCTGAATCTGCTTTTTTAACCCTAATCTTATTGCCATTAATTTCTTTGCCATTAAGCGCTTGTATAGCAACTTTAGCTTCTCCAACTTTTGCAATTTCAACAAATCCAAAGCCTTTAGAGGCACTTGATTTTTTATCTAACACCAATGTGCAAGACTGCACTTCACCATAGACTTCAAACAATTCTTTAAGTGCAGCTTCTGACAATGTGCGTGGTAGATTTCTGATCAATATTTTCATTTTCTAATACCTACTTTAAAACAACGAGATTGATAACTTCATCCAGAAATCTGGGAATATTCCAACTACTAAGATTAATACCGCATTAATAGACAAGATGAGTTTCATATCCATTGGCGCAGTGATGGTTATGTCTTGATCAGAGCCTTCGAAATACATGGATTTAACCACTTGTAAGTAGTAATAAGCACTGATAACTGCAAACACAACTGCGATCACCGCGATGGTAACAAACCCTGCAGAGATAACTTGCTGAAGGATAAATAATTTAGAGTAAAAACCAATGAATGGTGGCACACCAGCCATTGACAGCATGATAACTAACATCATCAGTGCAAACCAAGGCGAATGCTTACTCAGGCCTTTAAAGTCAGAAATTTTATCTGCTTCAAAACCTTGCTTGTTGAGAAGAATAATCATGCCAAATGCGGCCAAACTCATCAAGATATAAACCAATACATAAAATACTGCGGCACCATAGCCAGTAACAACACCTGTGACAAATCCTAATAAAATAAAACCAATATGGGAAATGGTTGAATAAGCTAACATGCGCTTAATATTAGTTTGCATTAACGCTACGACTGAACCTAGCACAATTGATAACAACGCCAATACCATAAATAAATCCGACCAATAAGCGTGCATAGCCCCCATACCATCAACCAAGATTCGTACCAACATTGCCACGGCTGCAATTTTAGGTGCGGTTGATAAGAACATGGTTACTGAGGTTGGCGCACCTTGATAAACATCTGGCACCCACATATGGAATGGCACTGCGCCGAGTTTAAAGGCAATACCGATAACTAGGAACACTAGGCCAAAATTAAGAATTAGCATTTCTCTAGATGCAAGAGTCGCATTAGCAGCAAAGGTGGCGATATCGCTAATATTAATACTACCACTAATGCCGTAAACCATGCTCATACCATATAACAATAAGCCTGATGCAATTGCACCTAGAACAAAATACTTAAGTGCCGCCTCAACAGCGCCTGCACGTTCTCGTGCAATGGCGATTAACGTATATAAAGATAGAGATAAAATTTCCAAACCAAGATATAAGGTTAATAAGCTGTAGCCTGAAACCATCACCATCATGCCTAGCATTGACAATAACACTAAGACAAAATACTCACCTCTAAACAGTTTATGCGACGTTAAGTAATGGCGCGTATAAACCAACGCAACCATGGTGGATCCAGCCATAAAGACTTTAAACACCGATGCCATATTATCCAAAATAAACGAACCGCCAAAGATAATTGCTTTTAGCTCGCCAATTAAATTAAAAGCTAATATTCCAGTAATCAATAAACTTAGCTGAGTTAGATAATAAGTAACTTGTTTGAATGGCTTGGTTAAAAATAAATCCAATAAAAGCACAACTACAATAGCGCTTAATAAAAAGATTTCAGGTAACGCCACCCATAAAGTTGAGGTATCAAATGTATACATATTATTCATAATTCTTAAAGTTTAGAAGTTAGGGCTTGATTTAATAAATGTTCAATGGTTACATGGATGACTTCAATCACTGGTTGAGGGTAAAGACCCATGGCAATAACAGCAATTGCTAGCACTGCTAGAATACCAAATTCTCTAGCATTAATATCTGACAAAGTTTCAACGGCTGGATTGGTGATTGCACCCCAGAAAACTCGTTTAACCATCCACAATGTATAAGCAGCACCAACAATTAGCGTACTACCTGCCAAAACGCCATACCAAATATTTGCCTGAACCGCACCCAAAATCACCATAAATTCACCGACAAATCCTGAGGTTCCTGGCAAGCCTGCGTTGGCCATAGCAAATAGCACAGCAAAACCTGTAAATTTAGGCATGGAATTAATCACACCACCATAGGTAGAAATTTCTCTTGAATGTAGTCGATCATATAACACGCCTACCACTAAGAACATTGCAGCCGATATAAAACCATGTGAAATCATTTGCACCATGGCGCCTTCAAGGCCCAATAATGCCGCTTCTGCAGCACCTGGCTTGTAAGCTAAGAATAATGCAAAGACACCTAAGGTGACAAAACCCATGTGCGAAATTGAAGAGTACGCAATAAGCTTTTTCATATCGCGCTGAACCAGCGCCACAAAACCAATATAAACAATTGCAATTAACGACAGAATAATAACAACTTCTGAAAACTGGTAAGAAGCATCAGGCGTAATTGGCAATGAAAAACGGAAGAAACCATAGCCACCCATTTTTAACATAATTGCAGCTAGTATCACCGAACCGCCTGTAGGTGCTTGTACGTGTGCATCTGGCAGCCATGTATGCACTGGGAACATTGGTACTTTAACCGCAAAGGCCATAAAGAATGCCCAGAATATCCAAGCCTGCTCTGCGGCAGTTAAGCTTAGATTATGCATGTCTAAGATAGAAAATGAACCGCCTTTGTTGTACATGTAGATGAGTGATACCAACATGAACACAGAGCCTAAGAAGGTGTACAAGAAGAATTTAATCGCCGCATAAACTCGATTGTTGCCACCCCAAACACCAATGATCAACAACATTGGAATGAGTGATGCTTCCCAAAATGCATAAAACAAAATAGCGTCGAGTGATGAAAATACACCAATAATCAAACCTTCCATCATCAAAAATGCAGCCATGTAATGAGCTGGTCGAGTTTTTATTACTTCCCAACCGGCAATTAACACCAGTATGGTGGAAAATGTAGTGAGGATAATTAGTGGCATTGAAATACCATCAACACCCAAATGATAGTAAATATTGAATTGAGAAATCCAAGAAGCTTTTTCTTCGAATTGCATGAGATGCGTATTTGAATCAAACTCGGTATACAAACTCAACGATATGATGAATACCAAAATAGAAACAGCAACACTAATCCAACGTGCTGTATTAGCACGCTCGTTACCGATCAATATAACTAAGACGCCTGCAAAAATTGGCAGCCAAATTAGTAAACTTAATAATGAATTATCCATCGCTACAGCTCAAGTAATGGGCGCTCACCTGCAAACAGCACCCAAGTTAAAATAATTAATAAACTAACAATCATGAAAAAGGCATAATGATAAACATAGCCTGTTTGGATTGGTCGAACCACTGATCCTATAAAGCCAACAAACCTAGCACTACCATTAACAACCATTTTATCAATTAAGCCAGAGTCTGATACTTTCCAGAGGAAATTACCCAAATTTTTAACCCCTTTAACAAATACAATATCATTAAATCGATCAAAGCCGTACAAAGATTCAAGCACGTAATTTGTGCGATGGAACTTGGTTTGAATCCAAGTGGCCCACTGCGTTTTATATAACGTTAACACCCAAGCACTAGCGATACCAGCGACCATCATCCAGAATGGTAATGTTTGAAGTGCATGCGGAATCATACCGGCAGCGCCATGAAATTCTTGTTTTAGGCTTGCCATTGAAGTGTGATTAGCAGCAACGGTAATTGCATCATCTAACCAACCATTAAATAGCATTGGATTAATAGTGAAATAACCAATTGCTAGCGAAGGAATTGCTAAGGCAATCAGCGGCAATGCAATACTCATGGACGATTCTTTAACATGCGACTGCGTGTGCTCGTCCATTCTAGATTCGCCATGGAAAACCAAGAAGAACATTCTTAAAGAATAGAAAGCAGTAATAAATACGCCTGCAATAACACCAACATATACCCAGTCAGCGAATGGCAAACTTGAGAAATGTACCGCTTCAATAATCATATCTTTTGAATAGAAGCCAGAAAATCCTGGAAAACCAATAAGTGCTAAAGTTCCAATTAGTGCCGTCCAATAAGTGATTGGCATTTTTTTACGCAAGCCGCCCATTTTTCGAATATCTTGTTGGTGATGTAAGGCAACAATAACCGATCCGGCTGCTAAGAAAAGCAATGCCTTGAAAAAAGCGTGTGTCATTAAGTGGAAAATTGCAGCTGAATAAGCACTCACACCTAGGGCAACTGTCATATAACCCAATTGAGAAAGTGTTGAGTAAGCCACCACTTTTTTAATGTCATTTTGAACAATACCTAATAAGCCCATAAATAAAGCAGTAATTGCACCAACTACCATCACCACCATTAATGCTACTTCACTAAGCTCAAACATTGGCGACATGCGTGACACCATAAAGATACCTGCAGTTACCATGGTAGCAGCGTGAATCAATGCCGAAATTGGTGTTGGACCTTCCATAGAGCCTGGAAGCCATACATGCAAAGGCACTTGTGCTGACTTACCCATTGCACCAATAAACAATAAAATACAAATAACAGTAATCACTGAAGCGCCGTCAAGCATAGTAACGCCCACAACATTGCTTAGGCTGGCGAATACTTCCACATAATCCAACGAACCAAAATACATTAACACCAATGCAATACCTAAAAGAAAACCAAAGTCACCAACGCGATTCACCAGGAAGGCTTTAAAGTTAGCTTCAACAGCACTTTCTTTATGATGCCAAAATCCAATTAACAAGTATGACACAAGGCCTACCGCTTCCCAGCCGAAGAACAACTGCATGAAATTATTCGACATAACCAAGATAAACATTGAGAATGTGAACAATGAAATATAGCTAAAGAATTTAGTATAGCCAGTATCGTCATGCATGTAGCCAATGGTATAGATGTGCACCATCAGAGATACAAACGACACAATCACCAGCATTACGGCAGTTAGGTTGTCAATCAAAAATCCAACGCTGATGTTCAAATTGCCGATTTGCATCCAGGTATAGATGTTTTCGTTAAATACATCACCGCCTTCAAGCACATGATGATTAAACACATATAAAGATAAAATAGTAGAAACCAGTACACCCAAAATAGTCACAACGTTGGTTGCCATTTTTCCTAATAACGAGCCTAAAAATCCGGCAAAGATTGCACCAACTAAGGGTGCTAATGCAATGATTAAATAAATTTTCTCCATCACTACCCCTTCAAGCTATTAGTAACATCAACATTGATCGAGCCGCGAACCCTAAACAACAATGTTAAGATAGCAAGACCAATTGCCACTTCTGCAGCAGCCACTGTTAGAATGAAAAATACAAAAATTTGACCTGCTTCATTGCCTAAAAAATGCGAAAAAGCAATAAAGTTTGTATTGACCGCTACCAAGATAAGCTCTACACACATCAATAATGTAATGATATTGGTACGGTTAATAAAAATTCCTACCAAGCCGATACAAAAAATGATGCTGCTTAATATCAAGTAATCACTCAAACTGACCATTATTTTTTCTCCTTAGATGGCGAGGCAATAGTCACAAGTCGCACTCTATCTTTAGCGCGCACATTTACTTGCTCTGAAACATTTTGCTTCTTGTGAGTTGACTCTTTTTTACGCACCAAGGTAATGGCAGCAATAATTGCAATTAGCAATAAAACTGCCGCTAATTCAAATGGATAAACATAAGTTGTGTAAAGCTGCATGGCTAAAACGGTAATATTACTATAATCAGCACCATGTCTTTCTGGCGAAGGCATGATTTCTAGCCCAAACTGTGCGCCACCTAATACTAGGGTCATTTCAGCAATAATAATTAACGCAACGATTAACCCCAAAGGCAAGTAGCCTGCAAACTTTGCACGCAAGGTTGACTTGTCAATATTAAGCATTTTGATGACAAACAAGAACAGTACCATAACAGCACCTACATAAACCAAAATTAGCGTAATTGCCAAAAATTCAGCTTCCAATAAAATCCAAATACTGGCTGCAGAAAAGAAGCCTAAAACTAAAAATAGCACTGCTTTTGCTGCATTACGAGCAAAGATCATTGCCAGTGATGAGGCAATAAACCAAAATGATAAAATATAAAAAATTATTTGTTCAGAGCTCATTAACTTTATCCTTATCGATATTTAGAATCCTCAGATCTGGCCTTGCTAATTGCCTGTTCATTATCATTGCCTACTTCTAATAGGCGCTCTTTGGTCATAATACTGCCATCTCTTGACTCAAATGCATAGTCAAAAATTTGTGTTTCAACAATCGCATCAACTGGACACGCCTCTTCACAAAAACCACAAAAAATACATTTAAATAAGTCAATGTCGTATTGAGTTGTACGGCGTGTGCCATCTTCTCTCATTTCTGATTCGATGGTAATGGCATTAGCTGGACATACCGCCTCACAAAGCTTACAGGCAATACAACGCTCTTCGCCATTTGGATAGCGACGTAATGCGTGCAACCCTCTAAATCTTGGTGAAATTGGTGTTTTTTCTTCAGGATACTGAACAGTAATTTTAGTATTAACCAACTCTTTGACTGTAATTTTCATACCTGTGCGCAATTCGCTCAGAGTCAGTGTGTTTACTAATTTTTTTAAGCCATTAAACATCTAATTATTCCCTATGAAAACCATGGTCCGATTTGAAGTTGAGTCATCAACGCAACAACAAAAATCCAAACAATCGTAATTGGTAAAAATACTTTCCAGCTTAAGCGCATAATTTGATCGTATCTGAAACGTGGGAAAGTTGCTCTTACCCACAAGTACAAGAACATAAAAAAAGTAGATTTTAGTAACAGCCAAATAATGCCAGGCACCCAGGCAAATGTAGACTCTAATATGCCAAGCCCTTCAAACGGAGAATGCCAACCACCAAAAAACATTACCACAGCTAGTACCGCCATCAAAATCATGTTGGCATATTCTGCCAAGAAAAATACTGCAAAAGTCATGCCTGAGTATTCAACATGCGTGCCGCCTACAATTTCAGATTCACCCTCAACTACATCAAATGGTGCACGATTGGTTTCTACCAAAGCAGAGATAAAGAAAATAATCATCATTGGAAATAATGGAATAAAATACCAATTAATGATTCCGCCTTGTTGATCTGCCACAATTGTATTCAAGTTAACACTACCAGCAATCATAACTACAGTTACCAAGGCGAAACCAATTACGATTTCGTATGAAACCAATAATGATGCGCTTCTTAATGCGCCTAATAATGGATATTTCGAGTTGGATGCCCAACCTGCTAAAATAATACCGTACACGCCGATTGAGCCAATAGCCAGCACATATAGTAAACTCACATCAAGATTAGTGATGTAAATCCCTTCATCAAATGGAATAACTGCCCACACTGCAATTGCAGGTGCAATTGCCAAAATAGGTGCCAGCAAGAATAAGTAAATATTAGCCTTGCTTGGGAATATAATTTCCTTAGTCATTAGCTTTAATGCATCTGCTATGGGCTGCAACCAACCTTTAGGGCCAACTCGGTTTGGGCCGATTCTAAGCTGCATATAGCCAATCACTTTACGCTCAACATAAGTAAAGTAGGCAACGGTTAATAGCAACGGCATAATTAACGCCATGGCTTTAATTAAAATAACAACAATGTTGGCGATATTACCATCAAACCATGGCATCATCTCGTGCACACCCAATACGAAAGATTGCCATAACTCCATCATTTCAAGCCCCCTATATTAGTTGCTTGATTACTGCTAACAAAAACACACTGATCTGCCATGGTCTCGATTATTTCAACTGGCACACCCAAATAAGAATCCTTGTCACTTAATGATAGTATTTTTGCAGTAGATGCATTCATTGAAGCTGTGTTTATTTGCCCAATTTTACTGACGCTTAATGAATCAGCATGCCTTAACAATACATCTGACTGATAAGGAGAATGCATCCAAATAGTCTCAACTAATGTTGTTCGATCACCCAAATTAACACTTGTATCGTGCTCGTGAGATTGCACTGATTGATGAGAGATGCCCTCCATCACCTTAGCTGAATTCTCATAATGAAATCCTGGTAATTCTAGCAAGTCAGCTAACACTTTTAATATTTTCCAAACTGGTTTAGCTTCGCCAGGCGCACTAACAGCAGCCGAGAATGATTGCATTTTTCCATCAATATTCATATGCGTGCCTGAGGTTTCAAACATAGCTGCCATTGGCAACATAACATCAGAATACTGCGACACCAGTTCATTGCTAAAGCTATTTAACGAAATAACAAATACATCATTTTTTGATAAAGCACTCAATGCAGTTGCTGAATGATGGAAATCATATTCAGGATAAATATCTAATAGCAAAAATGCACACATATCAGCTTCAAACATTTCATTGGTATTCATGCCAGTGCTATTTGGCACAAAACCCATTTGCTGTGCGCCAATTGAATTTGCAGTGGCAGTTAAATTTAATGTAGTGCTGTTTGTTAATTTTGCAATTTCAGCCGTTAAATTTGAAATACTACTAGCTTGTGCATTGTTAATTAAATGCTCGCCTAATATCAGTACCGAATTGTCAGCCTCTAGCAATTCATTAGCAAGCTCAACTGTTTGCTTATTCGGGCTCACTGCTAACAAGTATTCAGGTAATTCTTGTTGAGCCTTGTCTAATAATATTTTTAATACGCCGGCCAAAGTATTGGCTATTTCACTTGGCGCTATAGCATTGCTTTTTACTTTGTAGTTGTAGTCAAAGTCTTTTACGTTTAATGCTGTTATGTTGGCACCAGATAACTGTGCTTTACGCAACCTATGGTTGATCATTGGTTGCTCTAAACGCAAATTAGCGCCAATAATAAGCCCGTAATCAACAGCTTCAAGGTCAGCTAGTGCCATTGTAGATTTAAGATGAATAGTATTATTTAAATTTTTAACGTTCAAACGATGATCAATATTCTCACAACCCATCTCTCGCAGTAATTTTTGCATTAAATACAACTCTTCAAGCGTGGCTGTATTTGATGCCAATCCACCTAATTTTGCCATGTTACGACTATTAAGAATATTGCGATTTAAACCCTTAACAGCAAAATCTAGTGCAACATCCCATTCAACTTCTTTCCACTGACCCTCTACTTTAATTTGAGGAGAGAGCAATCTATTTTCATGCGACAGACCTTCATAAGAAAAGCGATCTCGATCTGAAATCCAAGTTTCATTAACGGCATCGTTATCGCCTGATACCACACGCTTAACATTACCCTTATAAGTCTGTGCGTATAAATTTGAGCCGACTAAATCATGGCGAGCAATACTCTCAATTGAGCTCATCTGCCACGACCTAAGTTCATATCTAAATGGCTTAGAGGTTAAAGCGCCTACTGGGCATACATCAATCATGTTGCCAGAAAGCTCAGAGGTAATACCTTCGGCCAAGAATGGCTCAATTTTTAATTCTTCACCTCGACCAGTAGCACCCATTTCCATGATACCGGCAATTTCATTACCAAAGCGCACGCAACGTGTACAGTGAATACAACGAGTCATGTCTGTTTGAATTAGTGGGCCGATATCACTTGGCGCAACAATGCGTTTGCCTTCACTAAAGCGAGAAACGTCAGAGCCGTACTCTACCGCCACATCTTGCAATTCACACTCGCCGCCTTGATCGCAAATTGGACAATCTAATGGGTGGTTAATTAATAAAAATTCCATTACCGCTTTTTGCGAAGCAACGGCTTTTTCATTTTGGGTATGAATTTTCATGCCTTCGGCAATTGGCGTAGAACAAGCTGGCTGAGGCTTTGGCGCACCTTCTACATCAACCAGGCACATACGACAAGATGCCGAAATTGATAATTTTTTGTGGTAGCAAAATCTTGGAACGCTAATACTCTCTCTATCAGTTACCGCAATCACCATTTCGCCTGGCTCAGCATTAACCAGTTGGCCGTCAATTTCAATTTCTACCATTATCCTTTCACCATACTTTTGCCGTGTTCAATGTAGTATTCAAACTCTTCACGGAAGCATCGAATAAAACTCTCAACCGGCATTGCAGCTGCATCACCTAAAGCACAAATTGTATTACCTTGTATTTTTTCTTGCACACCTAATAACAGATTAATATCATCAGCTTTGCCTTTGCCATCCATAATACGTTTTAGAACTCGATACAACCAGCCTGTTCCTTCACGACACGGCGTACATTGCCCACAAGACTCATCATAATAAAAATGTGCTAATCGGGTCAATGCTTCAACCATACAAGTTGATTCATCCATAACAATAACTGAGCCTGCACCAAGCATAGAGCCTACTTTATCGATACCATCATAATCCATGGTCATACCCATAGCAACTTCTGCAGTTAATACGGGGGTTGAAGATCCGCCTGGAATAACAGCCTTTAATTTAGCACCATCACGCATACCACCAGCAAGCTCTAATAATTCTTTAAATGGCATACCCATTGATACTTCAAAGTTTGCAGGCTTAGCCACATGACCAGACACTGAAAACAACTTAGTGCCGCCAGAATTTGCCACACCCAAATCAGCAAACCATTGACCGCCATTGAGCATAATATCCGGCACTGAAGCAAAGCTCTCGGTATTGTTGATCGTTGTCGGCTTACCAAATAAACCTACATTCGCTGGGAATGGTGGCTTAAATCTTGGCTGGCCTTTTTTGCCTTCAATAGATTCTAACAAAGCAGTTTCTTCACCACATATATATGCACCTGCACCTAAATGTGAATATAAGTCAAAATCAATTTTTGACTTATTAATATTCTTACCTAATAAGCCTGCATCGTACGCTTCTTTTAAGGCGCCTTCAAAACGATTAAATGGTTCCATGAACTCACCACGGATATAGTTATAACCAACCGTTGCGTTCATCACGAAACTACCAATAGCCATACCTTCAATTACCGCATGTGGATTGAATCGTAAAATATCACGATCCTTGCAGGTGCCAGGCTCACCTTCATCAGAATTACAAACAATGTATTTTTGACCTTGCGCATTGCGTGGCATAAAACTCCACTTCAATCCTGTTGGAAATCCTGCGCCACCACGCCCTCTTAACCCTGATGTTTTTAATTCATTTATAATTTGTTCAGGCGTGTATTCGCCTTTTAGAATTTTACGCCACACACTGTAGCCACCACTCGCTTCATAATTTTCTAATGACCAGCATTGATCTTTGTCTATGTTTTTAAAACAAACTTCATTCATTTTAAACCGTCCACAATTTCGTCAATTTTATCCGTGGTTAAATTCTCATAATATTGATCGCCAATTTGAAACATTGGCGCACCAACACACGCACCTAAGCATTCTACTTTTTTAACGCTAATCAATCCATCTTTAGTGATCTGACCAGTTTTAACACCTAATTTAGCCTCAAGATGCAAGATCAAATCATCTGCGCCATTTAGCATGCACGAAATATTATGACAAAAACGTATAATGTGTTTACCTACAGGCTGATGATTATAGTTTTCATAAAAAGTAGCCACTTCAGCTGCTGCAATACCCGGCATATCAAGATAATCAGCAACCGCTTGAATCAAATCATGACTCAACTGGTTGTTATTTTCCGCCTGGACAGCCTTTAAAGCTTCCATCACTGCCGAGCTCTGCTTACCTTGAGGATATTTTGTAATCCAGCTATCTATTTGTTTTTTTGCGTTATTTGAAATCATAATTTATCTGTCGATTTCTCCGAAAACGATATCCTGCGTGCCAATAATAGTTACCACGTCAGACAACATATGCCCCTTGGTCATTTCATTCATTGAGGCTAAATGCGCAAAACCTGGCGCTCTGATCTTAACTCTGTAAGGTTTATTAGCGCCATCTGAAATTAAATAAATACCAAACTCACCTTTAGGATGTTCAACTGCACGATATACCTCGCCTTCTGGCAGTGAATAACCCTCAGTGAATAATTTAAAATGATGAATTAGCGACTCCATGTCGTCTTTCATGTCTGCACGCTTAGGTGGTGCAACTTTTTTATCATCGCTCATGACCGAGCCAGGATTGGCTTTAAGCCAAGTTACACATTGTCCAATAATTTTATTTGACTGACGTAACTCCTCCATACGCACCAAGTAACGATCATAACTATCGCCCGTGGCACCAATCGGAATATCAAACTCTAGTTTGTCATAAACTGCATATGGCTGATTTTTTCTAAGATCCCAAGCAACACCAGAGCCTCGCAACATTGGACCGGTAAAACCTAATTGCTTGGCACGCTTTACAGAAACAATGCCGATATTAACTAGGCGCTGTTTCCAAATTCGGTTTTCTGTTAATAAGTCGTCATATTGCTTAATATGACGCGGAAATTCTTTAACAAAATCATCGATAAAATCCAACAAAGAGCCTTGACGATTTTCATTCATCTTTTCGATTTCTTTATCAGTACGTGTGTCCGTTTTTAAATATTTAGGCATTTTATCTGGCAGGTCACGATAAACACCGCCTGGACGATAATAAGTTGCATGCATGCGTGAACCTGACACTGCTTCATAGCAATCAATTAACTTTTCGCGTTCGCGAAATGCATATAGAAAAATACTCATTGCGCCCACATCTAATGCATGTGTGCCTAGCCACATTAAGTGATTTAAGATACGAGTAATTTCATCAAACATCACTCGAATATACTGGGCGCGTTCTGGCACCTCTAATTCAAGCATGGTTTCAATTGCCATAACATAAGCATGCTCATTACACATCATCGACACATAATCTAATCGATCCATATAACCAATAGACTGATTGTATGGCTTTGACTCTACAAGCTTTTCAGTGCCACGATGTAATAATCCAATATGCGGATCAGCGCGCTCAATGACTTCGCCATCAATTTCTAGAATTAGGCGTAATACACCGTGCGCTGCTGGATGTTGCGGACCAAAGTTAAGTGTATAGTTTCTAATTTCAGCCATGTTATTTTCTGATTACCTTTGGAACGCTAATATTTGGCTCGATGCTTACTTTTTCATAAACAACACGACCTAGCTCTTCATCATAACGCATTTCTACTTCACCAATCATTGGGAAGTCTTTACGCAATGGATGCCCGACAAAACCATAGTCAGTCAAAATTCGACGTAAATCTGTATGGTTTTCAAACAAAATACCCATTAAATCGAAGGCTTCACGCTCGTACCAATCAGCCGATGCCCAAATATCAGTAACAGACTTAATAATTGGTTCAGCTTCGTCAACAAAAGCTTTAACGCGGATACGATAATTCTTACTGACAGAGAGCAAATGGTAAACAACTGCGAAACGCTGTTGATGTCTGTCTTCACCACCTTGAGCACTTCGACCTCTAGAATATCCAGAATTGCTTGCATCTCCCACCCATTCAGACTGTCCATAGGTTAGATAATCAACGCCACATAAGTCCATTAATGTATCGAATTCTAGTTTGTCGCGCAACTTTAAGCAAGTACCAATAATATCTTCACTGGCAACAATCAATGTTAACTCACCATAAGATGAAGTAATATTGCTAGAGTCAAAAAATTCTTCTAATTGTTCTAATAATTTTTGCATAGTCTATGTACGTGCAATAGTATTGGTGCGATGAATTTTGTCTTGCAATTGCATGATGCCATAAAGCAGTGCTTCCGCTGTTGGCGGGCAACCAGGCACATACACATCAACCGGAACAATACGATCGCAGCCGCGAACCACCGCATAAGAATAATGATAATAACCACCGCCATTTGCACATGAACCCATGGAAATTACCCATTTGGGTTCCGGCATTTGATCGTAAACTTTTCTTAATGCAGGTGCCATTTTGTTGGTTAAAGTGCCAGCAACAATCATTAAATCTGATTGACGTGGCGTTGGTCTAAATACAATACCAAAGCGATCTAAGTCATAACGAGAAGAGCCTGCTTCCATCATTTCTACGGCGCAACAGGCCAAACCAAATGTCATTGGCCACAATGAGCCTGTTCTCGCCCAGTTGATAACACTGTCAAGAGAAGTGGTAACAAAACCTTCTTTCATTAACCCTTCAATAGCCATGACTTACTCCCACTCCAGCGCTCCATTTTTCCACTCGTAAATAAAACCAACAACTAATAAAAATAAGAAAATACTCATGGCAATAAAGCCAAACCAGCCTAAATCTGATTGAACTACCGCCCAAGGAAAAACGAAAGCTACTTCTAAATCGAATAAGATAAATAGAATAGCAACTAAATAATAACGCACATTGAAATACATGCGTGAATCTTCAAACGGAGGAAAGCCACATTCAAACTGAGAGCTCTTCTCTTTATTAGGCTTACTAGGGCTGAGCAAATAACCGATTAACATTGGTCCTGCGCCAAAGCCAAGGCCTAATACAATAAACACAATAATGGGTAGATAATTCTCTAACATAGTTGTATTTTATCAAAAATAAGTAAATAGTTAATTATATCCAATTTATCTACTTATTAACACTATCTCTGCTAAATCAATCACATTTTTTGTGGTGTCATTTTGTTGTATATTGATATTCATAGGAACAAACTCTGGAAAGGATAATTGATACTCCCCCGCTTTTAACTGAGAAAATATTTGCCCAAATTCATCAGTAAACACATCAAATTGATTTTTTGAGGAATGCGATTAGAAAAGTACCCAAAAATTCAAAAGCAATTAATTCCAAGCGACCATAAATACTTTCAATATTAAGAAAAATATCCAGTGCATGTTGACCAGATTTGTAACCCTTCTCACTGTGCAAAATATCACCAATATAACGCCTGCTAGATTCTAAAACAATATAATTATTTAAGGGTCATGACAACCCAAGCATATTTAAAATCATGTTAAAGTACCGTTATGAAAGTAAAAAATAAGTATGTAAATCGTTCCCGTATTTCAGAGAAGAGATTTAGAGAAATAATTAAGTATTTTTCTCTTGATTTGAACGCAGTTCAAATCAAGGAATTAACAGGATTGAGCAGACAAACAATCAACAAATATTTAACCGCTATTAGGCTTAGAATTGTAGAACTATCCATACTTCAATCTGCCCCACTAGTGGGGCAGATTGAAGTCGATGAAAGCTATTTTGGCGCACGGCGCGTCCGCGGAAAACGCGGCCGTGGCGCCTTAGGGGAAACCATTGTTTTTGGCTTGCTAAAAAGAGGTGATAAGGTTTATACTGAG
>NZ_FQTP01000014.1 GCF_900128515.1 Bathymodiolus heckerae thiotrophic gill symbiont | reverse complement strand
ATTCCACCGAAAAATCAAATAGATTTTGTTCGTCTATTTTTACATCACGCTTTTCAAGATTGTGCTTTTGAATATTAGACAAATTACTTTTTAATCTATCCTTGTCAATATCCAATTGGTTGGCAACTACACCAAAGGTATCGAACAAATGAAAATCACTTTTATTGGCAAGGTTTTCACCCGTATCAAACAAATCAACCACACTGCTAATAGCATCAGTTTGATAATCAAGATTTTCGTAGTGGATTTTCATGATTTTAAGTAGATTTTTTTTCTACCAAATATAGCATCAATAACAGGGTGTTTTTCACCACTAACACTTAAAAATTCACTCGGATTGTCGTTAATTGAATCCATTAAATTCATCATAAGATTTTCCTTTAATTTTGAATCTTCACTAGATAAACTTTCAATCGATTTTTCATATCCCATATAAGAACTAGCCATAACATCTTTATGCTTATACAGTTCTTCTAACTTTCTACTTTCTGCCCTTCTATTTCCAATGAAAATCACTAGCCATATAGAAAATGTGTAAATTGGAGTTGCATACAATATAAGCGTATTAACATCTAACTCTTTCCAAATAACTACCCCTGTAAATATGATCGAAACAATAAGAAGACTGATTAAAGCCCAATATGATTTATTCTCCCATTCTTTTCGCTCTTCTTTGTACTCAGTTGCTTTACTATTAAATGCTTCTGCTAAGCTAACAGATATTGAACCAGGTAATAAACCCTCAATCTTTTGATAAAGTGCTTCATATTCTTTCACTTGTTGGTCGTGAAAGTTATTAATATCATCTATGATTCCATCCACATGATTTTCTTCTTCATCATATCCCAACAATCTTTTTTCTTCTTCTTGAATGGCTTTAATTTGACTGGAATGATCTTCTAATAAACCATTTAACTGGGTCTTTATAGAAGAATCTACCTCATCATTTAGTATCTCGTTATGTGCATCTCTGATGTTAGATAATTTACTAGTTGCCTCTGCATCAGCTTTTCTTATGTTTAACACTCCTTGCTCAATAATCTCAATGAGTTTGTCTTTTTTTAAATTTCTAATTTCTTTTTCCATGACTCTTTTTCCTTAAATAACTCTTAACTTAAAATTACGTGAAAAATTGATTTTTTGCGTGTCAGTGAGTGCGGTATCAAGGCAAACTAAAATATCATCTGTATCAAGCTTTAATGCTTCGATTATGCCCGTATCAATTGCATTTGTTAAGGTGATAACTAGCTTTCTTTCAAGCTCTGCATCTTCAACAATATAAAAATCATCCTGCTGTTTGATTTTAGAATTGAGGGAAAAACCTTGTTTTAGGATAATTTCGTACACCAAATTAATTGGCTCAAAATTATCAATCAATGGTTGCTGAGTAAAGCTTATTTCTTGTTGTAATAATTCTTGCTCATCATCACCATCATAGTCTTTAGCAATGTTGTAGTTAGTGGGTGCAAGTGAAAAGACTTTAAAGCCGTCTTTATAATCATTCTTCTCAATCGCCTTTCTAAGTCTGTCTTTACTAATATCACTAATGATTTTATAGCCTGCCTTAAAAGCCTCTGATTTTTCATCAATACTTTCAGGAATTTGCACCAAAATAAATTTGCGCTTAGCCCCATCTTTTTTGTTTAGATCCATGACTGCATGACCAGTTGTAGCACTGCCTGCAAAAAAATCTAATACAATGTTATTATTTTTTAGTGAACATGAAGATAATAATATTTTTAACAGCTTAGTTGGCTTTGGATATGAAAAGTAATTTTTATTGTCAAATATTTTTTCTACTTCTATTCCCCCATCGCTCTTTAAAGAAAGTATATATCTAAGTAGAAACTCATTAACATCGTCTAAATATGTTATTGAACTCGGCTGTATATTCTCATCAGATGAAAACCATATCCCGCCACATATATATGAACCGTCATCTAAACGATGCATATCTTGATACTCCCCATCAATACGATGAGCAACTTCATTAAAAGTGTCTAATTTCCACCTCCATCCTCTTTCTGGACATTTAACAGGTTTTTTTGTTTTCGGATGTGGCACAATATATTTAGAGCCAAATGTATTTGCATTTGGCCAACTCATATTGATTTTTCCCCATAAGCGATAATTTTTATCTAGAGAGTTATACAAAGTAATTCCTCTATCGTAACCTTGCTTTTTATAGAGTTTTTTTATTTCAATTTCTGCATTATTAATACCTATATTGGATTTTTTAAGTTTTTTAAGCAAGTTATAAATATCGTCTAAACCTTCTTTTTCCATTATAAATTGATGCTTGTGGCTGCTATTTTTTGAATATATATTTATGTATTCATGAATATTGCCAATACCTTTGTCGTTTTTTGGAATTCTTTTATTCCATGATATGCATTCAATAAAATTATCCTCACCAAACACCTCATTCATCAACATTTTCAGATGATGCTGCTCATGGTCGTCAATACTGATAAAAATCACACCATCATCGGCAAGCAGTTGCTTGGCGAGAAACAAACGCGGATACATCATTGAAAGCCACTGAGAGTGGTAACGACCCCCATCATCAGAATTAGTTTCTAACTTAATACCATTTTTGGTTGTGCCAATGCGCTCAAAATAATCACTCTTACCTTCTTTAAAGTTGTCTTTATAAATAAAATCGTTACCTGTATTGTACGGCGGATCAATATAAATCATCTTGATTTTGCCGTGATAATGAGTTTGCAATAGTTTTAAAACTTCTAGATTATCACCCTCAATAAATAGGTTTTCAGTGTTGTCAAAATCAACCGATTCATCAGGTTTTGGATTAAGTGTGGCATACGATGGGCGAGATATGGCCTTAAAAGATTCATCCTTACCTGCCCACGAAAAAGTGTATTTGTCTTTTTCATCTGCAAGACTATTTTTGTCTTCTAAAAATTTCTTTAAAGCATCAAAATCAACTTTGCCCTCGCTAACAAATTGAGGGAATATTTGGCTAAATTTAGCCAACTCCTGCGCGAATATATCTTTGGATTGGGTGCTAACTTTTTCTACTGATTTTGACATTACAAGTAATTAATTTATCGAGGTAATTACACCCTATTTTAACCAACATAAAAGCATAAAAAATAACAACTCTATTTTTGATTTGATTTTAAATCTCACTTCTTATTTTGCTATTAGTTAAAAGGTCACTTTTAAAATTAAATAGAAATGCTTTTTTTTATCAAAAACCTAATCATTTATTTCGCGTAAAATAAATTTTGGTAGTGCTTAGGGTGCGCCGACAATGAATGACTACAAACCCCGCCAGGCCCGGAAGGGAGCAACGGTAGTAGTTTTTTCATGTGTTGGATGTTATCCTAGGTGCTGCCACTTTTAAATTATTAATTTTAGTATGAGTGACCATTATCAAGTCCTAGCACGCAAATATCGCCCGCATACGTTTGGCGAATTAGTTGGGCAAGCTCACGCTAAAAAAACCCTAGTCAATGCACTAGATGCTAACAGCCTTCATCACGGTTTTTTATTTACCGGCACACGAGGTGTGGGTAAAACCACCATTGCTCGTATCTTTGCAAAGTCTATTAATTGCGAGACAGGCGTTAGCTCAACACCTTGCGGAACTTGTGCTACTTGCATTGAGATTGACAAAGGTCAGTCGATAGATCTAATTGAGCTTGATGCGGCGTCGCACACAGGCGTAGACAACATGCGCGATATTTTAGAGAATGCGCAATACATGCCAACTAAAAATCGCTACAAAATCTACTTGATTGATGAGGTACACATGCTCTCAAAAAGTAGTTTTAATGCGCTACTTAAGACGCTTGAAGAGCCACCTGAACATGTTAAATTTTTATTAGCAACGACTGATCCAAAAAAACTTCCAGTAACAGTGCTTTCTCGTTGTTTGCAGTTCACCCTGCAACAGCTTACTCATGAGGAGATTTTAGGTCAGCTGAAGTTTATCATGGATGCTGAAAAATTAACCTATGAAGAGCCTGCGCTGAGTCAAATTGCTGGATTTGGTAACGGCTCGATGCGTGATGCGCTTAGCTTGCTTGATCAGTCCATCTCTTACGGCAAAGGCACAGTAACTAGTAAAGACATAAAGGCAATGCTTGGCCTTGTGCATCATGATGATATTATCACTTTGTCCAAACATTTATTTAATCAAGACGCTAAATCGGTGATTGAATTTATCAAAGATTTATCCCATCGCGGCGAAAATCTAACCAATGCACTTAAAGATTTAAGCTCGCTATTTCATCAAATATCTTTAGCTCAAATTATCAAGGATGAAGTTGAGTCTGATATTCAAGAATTGGCTGATAATATCTCTAATCAAGATTTACATATTTTTTATCAAATGTCGATTAATGGCACTAAAGATATGGCACTTGCGCCAAGTGAACAAATTGGCTTTGAGATGACATTACTCAGAATGCTGGCATTTCATTCAGATATTCAAAGCCAAATTCCTACGGAAAAAAAAACTTTAAAAATCAAGTCTAACCGCCCTACTAGCGATTGCACCAACAAGACACCAGCCACAGAAAAAGAAGGAACAAGCCCTAGAGAAGTAGAAAAACTTCAGCCAGACAATACATCAAAAATTTCTAATCAACAAGAATGGGAAAAGCTTAGTCAAGCACTTAGTTTCTCAGGTGGTGCCAAAATGTTGGTTAAAAATACGCTATTCAATTCATTTGAAAACAACACATTAACACTGGCACTGGACGAGCAATTTGCAAATTTACTCAATGATCATGTGCAAAAAAACATACTTGAAAGTCTTAGATCTCAATATCCAAATTTAACACTGATTATTGATTTAAATAAACTAACAGAGCAAACGCTTGCACAAAAAGAAACTCAGGCACATAATCAATATTTAGCCACCATTCAGCAAGAGTTTTTGAATGATGAAATTGTGCAAAAATTAGAGAAAACTTTTAATGCAAAAGTTGATGTCAACTCAATTAGAGAAATAACCAAACACTAATCAAGGGATAAATTATGTTTAAAGGTGGAATGGCTGGAATGATGAAAAAAGCCCAGCAAATGCAAGATAATATGCAAAAAGCACAAGCAGAAATTAAACTGTTAAACGCAACTGGAAAAGCTGCTGGTGGCGCAATTGAAATTACCATTAATGGTGAGCATCTCGCAACTAATATCAAAATTGATGAAATGGTAATGGATGATAAAGACATGCTAGAAGATTTAATTCTAACTGCCATAAATGATGCCACTAAGCAAATATCTGATGCATCAGCGGCAAAAATGAAAGGTGTGACAGGTGGCATGAATTTACCCTTTTAGGCGAACCAATGATTGAATCACTCAATAAGGCTTTTTGTGCGCTGCCAGGTGTTGGCAGTAAGACCGCACAGCGCTTTATCTATCATTTACTTGAGCGTAATCGTAACGGTGGGTTTGAGCTTGCAAAAGCATTGGTTGATGCAATGGAGCACGTTCAACATTGTCACTCTTGTCGAACGTTAAGTGAAAAAGATATTTGCAATATTTGTGCCAACACAACGCGTGATAATTCACAACTTTGTATTGTTGAAACTCCAACAGACATTCATGCTATTGAACAAAGTGGTGTTTATAGAGGTAAATATTTCGTACTTAGCGGCTACCTATCCCCTATTGATGGCATTGGTGCCAATGAACTTGGTTTGGATGAATTAGAGCAAAAACTTGCGGATGATCATATCTCTGAAATTATTCTTGCTACCAATGCCACCGTTGAAGGTGAAGTAACAGCGCATTATATTAGCAATATGGCGAAGCAATTCAACGTACAAATTACGCGTATTGCGCACGGCATACCCATTGGTGGCGAACTAGAATATACAGATATTAATACCATTGCCCATGCCTTATCAGGGCGTAAAAATTACACTTAGCCAAATTTCTATTTTTTGTGTTATTTTTCTTGAAATATACAACTATCTCTACAAAAAAATGCCTTGATAATAAAAATCTGGTGTTGTGTAATAAACTATTGAAATGTTTTAGAAAGTAGCTCTATCTCATAACCATCCGGATCTTTTAAGAAGCCGACAATGGTTGTTCCGGCACTCATAGGTCCAGCTTCTCTAACAACCGTAGCACCCTGTTTTTTAGCTTTTTCAATAGCCTCATAAACATCGTCAACATTAATGGCGATATGACCAAAACCCGTGCCAATGTCATAATTAGCCTTACCCCAATTGTAAGTTAATTCCAAAGCTGGGTTAGTTGCCTCTGGACCATAACCTAAAAATGCTAAAGTAAATTCACCCTTGGGATATTCCTTTTGACGTAATAATGTCATCCCCAAAACTTTAGTATAAAAAGCAATGGACTTATCTAAATTTTCAACTCGCAACATTGTGTGCAAAATTCTCATCATTTCTAGCTTATAATTTTAAGCATTCTATTATAAGCTTAGCTCAACATGACAAACACATTCTCCCATTGGAATGAGGTTTATAACACCAAAGACCATACAAAGGTCAGCTGGCATCAAGATCAATCCACTATCTCGCTTGATTGGATCTTAGATTCTATTCAAAAAGATGACGCTATGATTGATATTGGCTGTGGCGTATCAATATTGGCTGATAATTTACTAGCCAAAGGTTTTAATGATATCTCACTGTTAGAGTTATCAACTATAGCACTAGAAACTCTAAAACACAGACTTAAAAAATCAGCTAATAAACTCACGTTTTATAATGAAAATATTTTAGATTTTAAGCCTGGTTCTACCTTTAAGCTTTGGCATGATCGTGCAGTTTTTCATTTTTTAACTGATTTAAAAGATCAGAAAACTTACCTGCAAAAACTTGATCAATATCTTCAAAAAGACGGGTTATTTTTGCTGGCTACTTTTTCTCCAGATGGACCTAAAGAATGTTCAAAATTAAACATTGTTCAGTATGATCAAACGAAGATTTGCAACTTACTTGGCGATAAATTTAGCCTAATAAAAACCCTTAATGAAAAGCATCTGCATCCTAATGGATCAATCCAGATTTTTAACTATTTTTTATTTAAAAAAATCAAATAAAGCACTTGGTTATTTTTGAAAAATAATTTGATCAGCACAAAAAATGTTGATATTGATCCTCCTTGTCAATAAATACTAAAAACTTCACTCCATTCTTAGTGATTATATCAATTAACTTTATTCTGATTATTATATATATGCCTTGTTTTCCTATCCGCGTATAAAAGAAAAAGAGACATTTTTATCCGAAATATGGGGGACTTTGAGAGGTGGCCTTGTGGTTACTGTTGTTTATTTATGCACGTACACTGATAAAGTTAGCGCTTGGAAAAGGTGCACTTTCAAAAAGAATATTGCTCGATTATGTATCTCCAATTGACGATATTAAGATGGTTAACAAAATCATCCATTATCTAAACAGAATCCATATTTATTTTGGCATTAGTGCGCTCGCCGCGGTACTAGCTTTGGTTATTTGGCAAGGGTTGTTTGGTTTATTCATTAGTTGGCAATACTCGCCAAAAGAATTAAAAAAACTTTCTTATCTGATATTTACTAGTATTATGATTAATATTCGTGTGCTTAAAGATGTTAATGGGTCGATGAGTGCGTAGTGTATGCTTTTTACATATTTTAAAGAAGACTTGAGAAATCTCACAATTTTTAAGGTCGAGTTTAAAGCTTCAAATTGAAAGTCTTTTGCCAAAATAAGTCCTGGTAAAATAAGTATTGTTGATTTTGGAGTTGGGTCAGAACAAAACTGAATCGTGCTTATGTAAGCCACATGCTAGAGATTCATGAGGCAGAGCAAGGTAATCTTTATCAGTGATATAAGATCTATGCACCAGCACCAGCGTAATTATGCCTTATAGCAAGATAATATTAAAATAACCCGATTCGATATCACTTTGAGTGATACTTTGGTGTTGTTGTAGCATAGTTTATAAAAAAATACTAAAGTATTGTGCAAAGGATGTTGATATTTAAGTCTTATATGATAGACTACGATTTGTTTAATAACATTTTTTTAAATAGTTAGGAATAACAAATGAAAAAATGAACAAATCGGAACTAATTGATACAACAACAAATGCAATGGCTGGTGGCGATAGTATGCAACTAACAGGCTTTGTTAGCTTTGTTGTAAGAAATCGTGCGGCACGCACAGGGTGTAATCCGAAAACAGAGATGTAGAGATTCAAATCAAAGCATCTAGAGTAGCTACCTTTAAGGCAGATAAAGCTTTAAAAGTAGCAGTTAATTAAAATTAGGAGTCACCATGTTCGGAACAAAAGGTAATAACCAAAAAACGGATACTACGCTCGTAGAAACTCCAAAGAAAGACCTACCTCCTTCTATTTTTGACAAAAATAAACAAAAAGAAAAAGACATGCAAACAAAGACTGTTATTTCTAAAGGTTGCGTATTTAATGGTGAAATCTCTGGAGAGAGCGATATTAATGTATTTGGTAAAATACAAGGTAGTGTCTCTATTAACAGCAACGTCTTTACGGTTGAAGAATCTGCTCAAGTTAATGCCAGTATATCGGCCAAACTTGTTGTAATTAAAGGTAAGGTTGTTGGTAATATTGAGGCCATTGACAAGATCATTGTAAAAGATAGTGGCAATGTTACTGGCGACTTAGTTGCACCAAAGGTAGCTCTAACTGATGGCTCTTATTTCAAAGGCAATGTTTCAATGGTTGATGGCAAAATTAAGACGTCACCAGTTAACAAAAAACACGATACTCCGACCAAACCACAAGACTCTGCTAAAAACACTATTAAATACACGTAAAAAAATTTAGATGGTTTAAACATGCCTTTAATCATGATAGTGCCTTGATAATAGCGTTATCCCAGCAGTTACCTCGTCTACTCATACTTTGAGTAATGTTGTTGTTTGCACAATACTCAACATATTTCTTAGAAGAGTATTGAGCTCCTTAATCTGAATGGAACATTAAATCATTGGCGTCTGGTTTGTGTCTTGCAACGGTATTATCTATTGCATTTTGCACCAATTCAGTATTAGGCTGTTTAGGCAAAGACCATCCAACAATCTGTCCTGAGGTCTTCTGTTCAATACCCCCTTGAGGGGTAAAATCAAGAACACTGGCTAAATAACTCCAGTCTTGATACAAGCAATATCACCTACCCAATGGGTATTTTGCTACTTTGTTGATTAAAGTTACGATTAAGGATTGCCTATGTTCTGTGTAGCATGCCACTATTGGGGTAATAATGACGCTTCTTAGGTCTTATTGCCTAATATTAATCCTCTTCATTAAGTTTGCTAACCGATTTGATATCCTTTGGCGTTCAGATGGTGTTTTAATCGTCTTTTGCCATAAGTATAGCTAATCTCAATAGATATTTGTTTCATTGATTGAATAATGGATTTTGTTGTATTACTCATTGGCTTTGGCTTGGTGGTAGTAACTACTGGAGGCACCCTATAATCTTCGCATGAAATTCTCTGATAATCACTTATGCTGATTTTATAAGTAGTAATTTATCACTTTTATCCATGTGTTTAATTTCATATTCTCGTTTAGAGGCATTTGATCGATCAGTGGCCAGCTCTTGATAAACCAACTCACAAGGTGTATTTGCACGCGTGTATTTTGCACCGCCTTTAATTTCGCCATTATGCTGGCGTATTCGCCTTGTTAAGTCGTTGGTAATTCCGCAATAGAGTGAGTTATTAGCGCATTTTAACAAATACACTATCCAAGTTTTATTGGTCAATTTATTAATCCATTTATAGTATAATTGCGAAGTTTAATCCATCTTTATAAGTTAATGGAAAAAACCTACAATCCTGAACAAATTGAAGCGAAGTATCGTTCTCTTTGGGAAGATAAAAATCTATTCTCATCTGATGCAAATTCTACTAGTGAGAGCGCCTACTCCATTATGCTTCCTCCGCCAAATGTTACTGGCTCATTACACATGGGGCATGCTTTTCAGCATACAATTATGGATGTACTTACGCGCTATCATCGTGGCAAGGGCGACCAAACCCTTTGGCAACCTGGCACGGATCATGCAGGCATTGCAACACAAATGGTAGTTGAGCGTCAACTGGCTACACAAGATATTACTCGCCATGATCTGGGTCGTGAAAAATTTATCGAAAAAATTTGGGACTGGAAAGAACAATCTGGTGGCACTATCACTTCACAAATGCGTCGTCTTGGCTCATCAGTTGATTGGGAAAAAGAGCGCTTTACTATGGATGAAGACATGTCTAATGCAGTTAAAAAAGTATTTGTACAGCTGCATCAAGAAGGTTTGATTTATCGCGGTAAACGTCTGGTTAATTGGGATCCGGTTTTGCAAACAGCACTCTCAGATTTAGAAGTTATGGCAAGTGAAGAAAACGGCTTTATGTATCACATAAAATACCCTTTTATAGATGGTAGCGGTTTTATGCAAATCGCCACCACACGCCCTGAAACCATGCTTGCAGATGGTGCTCTAGCAGTCAATCCTAGTGATGAGCGCTATCAAGATAAGGCTGGAATGATGGTTCATGTCCCATTAACCGATAGAAAAATTCCAGTTATTACTGATAATTATGTTGATATAGAATTCGGCACCGGCTGCGTAAAAATAACCCCTGCACATGATTTCAACGACTGGGAAGTTGGCAGGCGTCACAAAATGGAGATTATCAATTTATTCACGCTTGATGCTAAAATGAATGAAAATGCGCCAAAACCTTATCAGAATATGGATAGATTTGCTGCTAGAAAAAAAATCATCCAAGATTTAGATGATGCAAATTTATTGGTTAAAATTGTCCCGCACAAATTAACACCGCCTAGAGGCGACCGTACAGGCACAATTTTAGAGCCGTATTTAACCGACCAATGGTTTGTTAAGGTTGCCCCGCTTGCCAAACCTGCTATTGATGCTGTTAAAAATGGCGACATTCGTTTTATCCCTGAAAATTGGGATAAAACTTATTACAATTGGATGGAAAACATCGATGATTGGTGTATTTCTAGACAAATTTGGTGGGGTCATCGAATCCCTGCTTGGTATGATAATAATGGTAATATTTTTGTTGCCAACTCTGAAGAAGAGGCTCAAACACAAGCTGGCGAAGGTGTTAAGATCAGACAAGATGAGGATGTACTTGACACATGGTTCTCTTCTGCATTATGGCCATTTTCAACTCTAGGTTGGCCTGAAAAAACACCTGATCTAGCACGCTTCTACCCAACTGACGTTTTAGTAACCGGCTTCGATATCATCTTTTTCTGGGTAGCCAGAATGATTATGTTTGGCTTGAAATTTACAGGTGAAGTGCCTTTTAAAGACATTTATATTACCGGTCTTATCAAAGATGGGCAAGGACAGAAAATGTCTAAATCCAAAGGCAATGTACTTGACCCTATTGATCTAATCGATGGTATCTCTTTAGAAGATCTACTTGAAAAACGCACCCAAGGCATGATGCAGCCGAAAATGGCTAAAAAAATCAAGAAGCAAACCGAGCAAGAATTTGCTGATGGTATTCCTGCTTTTGGCACTGATGCGCTCAGATTTACTTTTGCCGCTTTAGCTTCATTTGGACGTGACATTAAATTCGATTTAAAGCGTATTGAAGGCTATCGAAATTTCTGTAACAAACTTTGGAACGCCTCTCGTTTTGTTTTAATAAAACTCGAAGGTGAAACTGTCAATCCAAATGCTGATTTATCAACCGCAGATAAATGGATTCTGTCACGCTTACAAGATACCAAAAAGAACGTAGAAAAACACCTAAAAGACTATCGTCTTGACTTAATGAGTCAAGAATTATATGAATTTGTTTGGCATGACTATTGCGATTGGTACTTAGAACTATCTAAGCCACTATTGCAGGATGAAAAAACCAAAGCCGGTACGCAAGCCACTTTAATCAAAGTTCTTAATGAGATGATCACCCTACTACATCCAATTATCCCATTCATCACTGAAGAGATTTTTGAACAGTGTAATGTTATTACCGGCAAAGATAGCGTTAGTTTAATGACTCAATCTTATCCAGAGGTTGATCAAAAGCTAAGCTCTACAGACTCAGAAGATGAAATTAAATGGCTGCAAACTTTTATTCTCGGTATTCGAAAAATTCGTGGAGAAATGAACATTCCGCCCTCTAAGCCACTACCTTGCTTTGTACAAAACTTCAATGCTAATGATGAGACCTATTTGCAAAAAAACGCAAATATCCTAAATGTGCTGGCCAAAATGGATAACATTGAAAAACTCAACCCTACAGATGATGCACCGGAATCAGCTATGGCACTCGTGGGAGAGATGAAAATTTTAATTCCACTGTCAGGATTGATCGATAAAGACCAAGAGATTGCTCGCCTTAACAAAGAAATTGAAAAATTAGAAAAACAAAAGATGCAGTTTGAAGGCAAATTAAATAATGAAAAATTTGTCTTAGGCGCACCAGAAGCTATTGTTAATGTAGAGCGTGAAAGGCTGTCTGAAACCTTAAGTGCAATTAAAGACCTTAATGAACAATTGGTAAAAATTTCTAGCTTATAACCATGATATTTAAATACTTTTTAATTCTATTACTACTACTTAGTTCACTAGCAAGTGCACAATCTTTTGTCTATATTACTGATGAGGTTGACATTCCAATGAGAACTGAAAAAACCTTTGGTGATAATATTGTACGTTCTTTAGTATCAGGATCAAAACTTTCTATATTGCAGGCAACAGAAGATGGCTGGACTCAGGTTAAATTCGAAGGCTCAACAGGTTGGATTATTTCTCGTTATTTATCTAATAACCCCCCTGCTAGAACACAATTAGAAAAACTGAAACAAACCTATAATACCAATAAGCTATTAATTACCAGGCTTTCTAAAAGAAAAAACACTCTCGAAACCGAGATTAAAGATCTAAAAATCAAAAACACTGAACTATCAATTCAAACTAGCAAATCAAAAACTGAAAAAGAGCATATTGAGCAGGTTTACAGAGACGCTTTAAAATTAGAACATTCTAATGAAAAACTTATTACTACAAATTTACAGCTAAAAACAGAAATTAGCTTACTAAAAAACAACAACACCGCTTCAGAAGAGTCCAGTTCTAGAAACTGGTTTGTTACTGGTAGTTTTGTCTTATTCTTTGGAATCTTAATTGGCTTTATTTTTCCAAAATTTGTCAACCGCAGGAGATATTAAGTGAACCTACTAAAAACCGCACTAACATTTGACGATGTTTTATTAATACCAGCTCACTCAACCATCATGCCTAAAGAAGTTAGCATGGTGACTAAACTCACTAAAAATATCACATTAAACACGCCAATTATTTCTGCAGCAATGGACACGGTAACAGAGGCCAAACTTGCTATTGCTATGGCTCAAGAAGGTGGCCTTGGTATTATTCATAAAAACATGTCAATTAAAGAACAAGCTGACGAAGTTCGCAAAGTTAAGCGCTATGAATCTGGCATTATTCGCGATCCAATTACTATTGACTCTAAGGCTACTGTTAAAGACGTTTTTGCCTTACAGCAGCAATACAAAATCTCTGCATTACCGGTGGTTGAAGGAAAAATCATTGTTGGTATGATTACAGCCCGTGATGTTCGTTTTGAAACCCACTTAAATGAAACTGTTGCCAATCTAATGACACCGCAAGAAAAACTTGTAACTGTCAAAGAAGGTACCAATATGACAGAAGTGCGCGCCCTTCTTCAACAGCACCGTATTGAACGTGTTATTATTACTAATGATAAATTTACCCTTTTAGGCATGATCACTGTTCGTGACATTCAAAAATCAACAGATTTTCCAAATGCTTGTAAAGATAAACAAGAGCAATTACGTGTTGGTGCCGCAGTTGGCGTTGCAACTGGCACCGGAGAACGTATTGATGCACTAGTTGATGCTGGTGTTGATGTTATTGTAATTGATACTGCTCATGGCCATTCTCAAGGTGTTCTTGATCGTGTTAAAAAAACCAAGGCCAAGCATCCAAATTTAAATATTATTGCCGGTAATATCGCTACTGGCGTTGCAGCACTTGACTTAGTCAAGGCTGGTGCAGATTGTGTAAAAGTAGGTATTGGTCCAGGTAGTATTTGCACTACACGTATTGTTGCAGGTGTTGGCGTTCCACAAATTACCGCCATTTCAGATGTTGCTGATGCACTAAAAGGCACAGGTATACCTTTAATTGCTGATGGTGGTATTCGCTATTCAGGCGACATTGCTAAAGCATTTTCTGCAGGTGCATATTGTGTCATGCTTGGCTCAATGCTAGCGGGTACAGAAGAATCTCCAGGAGAAGTTGAGCTTTACCAAGGTCGTTCTTATAAGTCTTATCGAGGCATGGGTTCCATTGGCGCTATGAATCAAGCCCACGGCTCTTCTGATCGTTATTTTCAATCTGAATCAAAAGCTGATAAGTTAGTACCTGAAGGTATTGAAGGTCGCGTTGCCTTTAAAGGCTCTATTCGCCCGATCATTCATCAAATGGTTGGCGGCGTTAGATCTTCTATGGGTTACACTGGTTGCCCAACATTAGAGATAATGCGTACTGATGCTGTATTTGTACAAGTGACTTCTGCTGGCATGGTTGAATCCCACGTACATGACGTATCAATTACCAAAGAAGCGCCAAACTACCACCAATAACTTTTAACCAATGCTGACTCAATACGATCAACTGAGTGGAGAATTAGCGGTTAAAAAACTGGTTAACCGCTTTTATAATCTTATAGATCAACACTCAGATACAATTAAGTTACGCAGCATACATGTAAAATCATTAAAGACATCTAAAGAAAAATTATGACGGCTAATAGCACTCAAAACACTAAATTCTCAACGCATCTGTCACTTTAGTATGCAATTAATTGGTCGTTACCAAAATTCTGGATACGAGGCTGTTGCTGATGGTGTTATGGAATTCTTTAAAAAACGCAAAGATCTACAGCGTCCTGGCATCGCTTTTGGCTCTAACAGTAGCAAAACAGAACCGGCCAAAGTTTCAACTGATATCAGTCTAGTTGCGCTTAGTCGTTCTGATCCAGAATCGTTCGCTCTTTCTGATTTAATAGTGCGTGGTGTGTCTGCCGCTCTTGAGCGCTATTTACAAGAGCGTCCTCTATTTCGTGAGGTTTGTCCAGAACAAGAACTATTTGTAATGCCTATATTTAATCTACAACATTATGCACCTGGCGAAGGCTTTCATCAGTGGCATTGTGATTGGACGATTAACGATGAAGTTACAGAGCCAGGAAATCGTGTACTGGCCTGGATTCTCTATTGTGATTCTGTGGAAGCAGCAGGTACGGAATTTCACTGGCAAAAGTACCATGAAAAAGCTGAGCGTGGTAAATTAGTTATCTTTCCAGCTTCTCCTTCTCATATTCATCGTGGTCAAGTTAATAATAAAAATAGCAAGACAATCGCTACTGGTTGGATTAATGCCGGCTCGCGCAAAGATTTCTTAAAACGCCTGGCGCACTCGTAAAATCTGATAAATGATCTTTCTCATAATGGAAACATCTTGATACATTTTGGACAGGTTTCTGAGCAAGAATTTTTAGCTAACTATTGGCAGAAAAAACCATTGTTAATTAAACAAGCGTTGCCTGATTTTATTTCACCAATTTCACCTGATGAACTAGCAGGGCTCTCCTTAGAAGAGGAATTTGAATCTCACCTTATTACCGGCTCAATCAGCAATCAACAATGGTCATTCACTGAGGGGCCATTTACAGAAGATAGCTTTTCTGACTTATCTGAAAATAATTGGACTTTGTTAGTTCAAGGTGTCGATCGGTTCATCCCTGAAATTGAAACTTTAATCACACATTTTGATTTCATTCCACGCTGGCGCTTTGATGATGTAATGATTTCGTATGCCGCCAAAGGTGGTAGTGTCGGTCCTCATTTTGATTTTTATGATGTATTTCTTTTACAAGGTAGTGGTAAGCGTCGCTGGAACTTAAGCACTAAAAACTGCCGTTTAGATAATTATCTAAAAGATGTGCCACTTAGGATTATGAATGAGTTTATATCAGAGCAAGTATTCGATGTTGAACCAGGTGATATTTTATATCTCCCGCCTAAGGTAGCACACCATGGTGTTAGTTTAAGTGATGATTGCACTACCCTATCTTTTGGCTATCGTTCTTACAGTGCAAAAGAGATGTTTGAAAGCTTACCTGAGCATCAGACTACTAGTTATTATCAAGACCCCATTTGGGACACACAAAACAATTCAGCCCTTATTCCGAATTCAGCTTTAAAAATAGCAAATAATATAGCCGAAATTTCAGCGTCTGATTTTGCCAAATTTGTTACTAAGCTAGATACGTTAGATCGAAAAATCTTACAGCAGTTTGAATTCCAGCAACAACAACTGGAGTTTAATGTCAATGCAAATTATCAGTTGTTTTCTGTTTGTAAAATTGCCTATATAGAAATTAACAATCAAATGAAATTTTTCATCAATGGTTTTTCACTAGACAACCATTCTGTTACTCAAGAGAGTCTAATCAACTTTTGCAATCAGAGATGGCTATCTGCAAGTGATAATCTAACGCTTGCACAACGTCTATTTGAGCTAGATTTTGTTGAAGAAATTTAATTAAGTATATGCCTATTTACGTCGTTTTTTTATCAGTAGTCGCAATTTGGTCAACGACACCACTAGCCATTCAATGGTCAACACTAGGCTCAAGTTTTAGTTTTAGCGTTGCTAGCAGAATGCTGATGGGTTTAATTATTTGCATTTTTATACTCCTTGCTAAACAGCAAAAATTACCCCTACACAATCAAGCTTTAATTAATTACACTTATGCAGGTGCTGGGATTTTCATCACTATGAGTTTGGTTTATTATTCAGCACTGAGCATTCCATCAGGATTAATATCTGTTGTTTTTGGCTTAACACCAATCATTACTGGTGTCTTTGCATTATTACTTCTCAAAGATAAATTTTTCTCTATTAGTAAAATGATTGGCTTAATACTAGGCTTAACAGGTCTTTTTATTATTTTTAAACATTCATTTACACTTACTGAAACCTTAATAACAGGATTGGCTAGTGTCACATTGGCAATGACCTTTCAGGCATTTATTTCTGTAAAACTCAAACAAATCAATGTACGTATATCAGCATTAGAAACCACAACAGGTGCTTTAATAGTTAGCGTTCCGTTATTTATCTTAAGTTGGTTTATTTTTGGTGGAGAAATACCCGATATCAGTATTAAAGCAGCACTCTCTATTGGCTATTTAGCTGTGTTTGGTTCGGTAATCGGCTTTATATCATATTACTATCTAATCAAGCATGCTAGTGTGCATGTGGTTGGCATTGCACCTTTACTCACCCCTGTTTTTGCATTAATACTAGGATCATCACTCAATCATGAGCAATTAAGTATTGTTCAAATTAGTGGCATCAGCTTGGTATTGCTTGGCTTAGCAATTTATGAATACGCAGATAAGTTATTAAAAAAACCGCCCATAAGGTGGCTTTAAGAATCTACCTTCTACTCAAGACGGGAGAGTTGAACTTCAACCCTTCCCAGCCATAGGTCATAAAATTTCGAATATTGGCATGAGAGTCACTCTCTGGCGTATTAAGAACATCTTGATAATACTGGCCAAAGCAATGCAGTGTTTCTAGCTGAGACAACTGATGAATAGCAGCAAAACAAAATAACTTAGCACTACCCTGATTTTCCTCAGTTAAGTTTTCTATCTCACCATTGGTAAAACCTGCTGGTGTATATTCATAGTCATCGTCAATCAGTGAAATCAAGTCTTCAAATTTCATTCTTGCGCCTGATCTCAGCTCTTCTAGATATTCCTCTTGGGTCACTCCCATTCTCCTCTTTTTATAAATTGATATTCTATACCGTCATTGGATTCGGCTTATTGATATTTATACCGTATTTCTCAACTGCTTGTGCAATAACTGAAGCATCCATTTCACCTTCGTCAACTAAAGCCTTAAGTGATGCTAGAACCACATAGTTTGCATCAACCTCAAAGAAGTCTCTTAACGCCTCTCGAGAGTCTGAACGACCAAAGCCATCAGTACCTAATACTTCGTAACGGTTTGGCACGTACTTACGCACTTGCTCAGCGTAATTACGCATGTAATCGGTAGCAACAATCACTGGGCCTTTGGCATTTTCCAAGCATTGAGTGATATATGGCACAGCAGGTGTTTCAATGCTGAAACGATTAATACGATCAATAGCTTGCGCTTCACGCGTTAGCTCATTAAAACTGGTTACTGACCAAACGTCAGATTTAACATTCCAATCATCGGCCAACATTTGCGCTGCTTTTTCAACTTCTCTTAGAATAGTACCGGAGCCCATTAATTGCACTTGCTTATCGCCTTCTCCAACTGACTTCAATGCATACATACCTTTAATAATTCCTTCTTCAGAATTTTCAGGCATAGCCGGATGTGTATAAAGCTCGTTCATAGTGGTAATGTAATAGAAAATATTTTCATGCTTTTCGTACATTCTTTCCAAACCACTACGCACAATAACCGCTAATTCAAATGCATAAGTTGGGTCGTAAGAAATACAGTTGGGAATAGTATTAGCTACCAAATGGGAATCACCATCTTGATGCTGCAAACCTTCGCCGTTTAAAGTTGTACGTCCTGCAGTGCCACCAATTAAGAAGCCTTTGGCTTGCATATCGCCCGCCGCCCATGCTAAATCACCAACACGCTGAAAACCAAATTTAGAATAGTAAATATAGAACGGAATCATGGTGGTGTTATGCGTTGCATAAGCTGTTGCAGCAGCAATCCAACCAGAAATCGCACCCGCTTCGTTAATACCCTCTTGCAATACTTGGCCTTTTTTATCTTCCTTGTACCACATAACTTTATCAGAATCTTCTGGCTGATAAAGCTGTCCTGATGCTGAGTAAATACCTAATTGTCTAAACAACCCTTCCATACCAAAAGTACGCGCTTCATCAGGAATAATTGGCACAATTTTAGGGCCCAATGTTTTATCACGAACCAATAATGTTAAGATTCGGTTTAGTGCCATTGTGGTTGACATTTCACGATCGCCACTAGACTTTAATAATACTTCAAATACACTCAGCTTTGGCGTTGGTAATTCTTCCAGATCAAAAGAACGCATTGGCAATGAGCCGCCTAGTTTCTTGCGTCGAGCATTCATGTAGGTCATCTCTTCACTGTCAGGCGCTGGCTTATAGAAGTTTAACTCTCTAACATCTGTTTCAGTCACTGGAATATTAAAGCGTTTGGCAAAAATTTCCACTTGCTCTAAGCCTAATTTCTTTTGTGAGTGTGTCGTGTTTTGACCTTCGCCCGCTTCACCCATGCCGTAACCTTTAACCGTTTTGGCTAAAATTACAGTTGGCTTATCAGTACAAGCCTTAGCTGCATGATAAGCTTGAAATACTTTATTTAAATCATGGCCACCACGGTTAAGATGATAAATTTCATCGTCACTCAAATGTTCGACCATGGCTAATAATTCTGGAGAATTTCCAAAGAAATGTTTACGTACGTATGCACCATCTTTAGCCTTATAAGCCTGATATTCACCATCAACTACTTCTTCCATGCGCTTTCTAAGCAAGCCATTAGTATCTTTTTCTAGTAATGCATCCCACTTCGCACCCCAAATAACTTTAATAACATTCCAACCTGCACCATGGAACATACCTTCAAGTTCTTGAATAATTTTTCCGTTGCCGCGAACAGGCCCATCTAGGCGCTGTAAGTTACAGTTAATAACAAAAACAAGGTTGTCGAGTTTTTCACGACCCGCCATAGAGATTGCACCTAGAGATTCTGGCTCGTCTGTTTCACCATCACCCAAATAAGCCCAAACGGTACGTTTGTCCGTTTGCTTAATTTCACGATGATGTAGGTACTTCATGAATCGAGCTTGGTAAATCGCCATAATTGGGCCAAGACCCATAGATACTGTTGGGAATTGCCAAAAATCAGGCATTAACCACGGGTGTGGATAAGAGCTTAATCCGTCTTTACCAACTTCTTGACGGAATTTAAGCATTTGATCTTCAGTGATTCTTCCCTCTAAGTAAGCGCGAGAATAAATACCAGGAGAGATATGGCCTTGAAAGAAGATTAAATCAGCGCCCTGTTCGGCATCAGGACCGCGATAAAAATGGTTAAAACCAACTTCATATAAGGTTGCAGAAGATGCAAATGATGCAATATGGCCACCCAACTCATAAGGTAATTGATTAGCCTTAACCACCATCACCATAGCATTCCAGCGAACAATTGCAGAAATTCTATCTTCAATATCGACATTAATATCTGTCGCTATTTCTTTTTCTACAGCAATACTATTAAGATAAGCAGTATTAACACCTGTTGGCAAGTCCATACCTTCTTTGTGCGCCATATCCATGAGCTGATTAAGCAAGAACTTTGCACGATCACTACCCTCAACACGAGCTACTGATTTAAAGGCTTCTAGCCATTCTTGAGTTTCTAAAGGATCTAAGTCTTGACCTGGCATAATGTGATTTTTTTAAACTATAAAATTACACCAATTATCCCGAAAATACGCCACTTTATAGCGCTACTTTATAAAATATTTTGTTAAAATTAAGGTGCCAATAAAACCTGAAAAACCAAAGCTGATTTGCCACAATTCATTTACTGGAAAATAAACTGATCCCACTCCTGCACCAACAAATAATGCCAATAGTGGCACAATATATAATTGAAAAGCACGCCAAAATAATTCTGCAGCAGAAATTTCCAAAGTAACTATATCACCAATCGCCACACCCTCTTGTAAAGGTTTGTTAAAAACTGAATAGTGATCAAAATAATTAGCCAAGATCCCAGTGCCACAAGCGCCACTAGCCGAACAACCGGTACAGCCACCTGAACGATTAACTTTTAACACCATGGTTTTGTTTTCAATTTCGATTACTTCAAATTTTTCTTTCATTACGCTTAAAATGAATCATTTATATATTTCATATTTTATCAACTTATGAGCATCTCTCAATCAATCTTTAAAGCTTATGATATTCGCGGTATTGTCGAACAAGAACTAACCCCAGAAGCTGTCAAACTTATCGGTCTGGCCATTGGTAGTGAATCAATTGCTAAAGGTGAGCGTGGCGTTGTTGTTGGTCGTGATGGTCGTCTTAGTGGCCTTGATTTAATGCAAGCTTTAAAAACTGGCCTTAAGGAGAGTGGTTGTCATGTGGTCGATATTGGCATGGTTCCAACGCCACTCGTATATTTTTCTACTTATACCAAAGCGGCCACTTCGGGGGTAATGATCACTGGATCTCATAATCCACCCGAATACAACGGTTTTAAAATTATGATTGCGGGCGAAACGCTATCAGGTAATCGCATTCAAGAGCTATATCAACGCATTATTAACAATGATTTTAACTCAGGCCATGGTACTTCAACCAAGGTTGATATTGAACAGGATTATATTGATCAAATTAAGTCTGATATCAAGCTAGACAAGCCTTTGCATATTGTTGTAGACTGTGGCAATGGTGTTGCAGGCGATATTGCGCCAAAATTATTCGAACAACTTGGTGCTAAAGTAACTAAGCTATTTTGCCTAATCGACGGCAACTTCCCTAACCATCATCCTGACCCCTCTAAACTGCACAACCTAGAAGATATTATTAAAGAAGTTATTGATACCGGTGCAGACATGGGTTTTGCTTTTGATGGAGATGGTGATCGACTAGGTTTGATTGACAACAAGGGTAATGTTATTTGGGCAGATCGACAAATGATTTTATATTCAAGAGATATTTTGAGTCGCAATCCAGGCGCAAAAATCGTATTTGATGTTAAATGCTCATCCCTACTGCCTAAAGATATTACTGAGCATGGTGGCGAAGCCATTATGTCACGCACGGGTCATAGTTTTATTAAAGCCAAACTTAAAGAAACGGGCTCTGCACTTGGCGGTGAAATGAGTGGTCATATTTTCTTCAAAGAACGTTGGTACGGTTTTGATGATGCACTCTACACGGGTGCACGATTATTAGAAATCATGTCAAAAACAGATCAAACTTGTGAACAGGTTTTTGCTGATTTACCCGATAGCATCAACACACCTGAAATCAACATTCATTTTGATGAACAAGGCCAGCAATTTAAGGCGATGGACAAACTCGCACAAAATGTTGATTTTGAAGGCGCTAATATCATCACCATTGATGGTATTCGAGTAGATTATCCAAATGGCTGGGGGCTGGTTCGCCCTTCTAACACTACACCGTGTTTAGTGTTACGTTTTGAAGCCAACGATGAAACAACTTTAGAGACAATAAAAAGCACCTTTAGACAATGGCTATCTAGCAACCATATTAACACAGACAGTTTTTAATCAAAATGCACCTAACAATAGAGGAAATCTTAGACTACTGGTTTAATTCTACAAAAACGCTTGATTTAGAAATACTAAATCGTTATCAAGCTTTATGGAAAAAAGCATATTTAGGCGAATATGATCACTGGATGGATAATGCTAAAGGGTCTTTAGCACTTGTGATTGTATTGGACCAACTGCCACTTAATATATTTAGAGGGTAGAAAAAATGCTTTGCCTCAGAACAAAAGGCAGTTGTTGTCACACTCAATGCGATTGACAAAAAATTTGATCAGCAATTATCCTCTCGACAGTGTGTATTTCTCTATATGTCATTGATGCACAGCGAACGCCTAGAAGAACAAGCATTGTCTGTTAAATTATTTCAAAAACTTGGGTTAGAAGACAATCTAAAATTTGCCAAGCACCACCGAGATATTGTCAAAAAATTTGGGCGATTTCCACACAGAAACACCTTACTAGGACGCAAAAATACAGTAGCAGACACACAATATTTAGCATCCAAAGAGGCTTTTACTGGATAATATATTGCCATCTAAAGCATTGTTTTTTTATAAAAAGTATTAGAAAATATAAAATAAAATATTCGCACTAAACACTAGAACAATATTTTGGTTTGTTTTGAAGTAATATTGTAATCAACATCTTGATAAGTAAACGACAACTTATTAGCATGTAACATCAATCGCTCTGCACCCGTAGATTTTATTCTTTCCTCTTTGGGTAAAGTTTTAGACAAACAGTCATTAGCGATTATCTCATCAACCCCATAAATTGGATCGCCAACAATACTATGACCTATTGAGTCGAGATGCACTCGTATTTGATGCTGCCTTCCAGTAACAGGAATAGCTTTAATTAGTGTTGTCTGATCACTTTCATTGTATTGCAAAGACTGAATGAAAGTTTTCGAAGACTTGCCAGATTGAGTATCGCAAGTCATTTTTATACCGATACTGCTATTGGCTTTTTCAATAGGTTTTTCAATGGCAAAATCTGTTGTTACTCGCCCTTTTACTAAAGCTAGATATTCTTTAGTATATTGCCTACGCTCAAACATCATTTTTAGTTGGCGACTAGTTTGTTTGTTTTTAGCCACCAATACTAAACCAGAAGTTTCTGCATCAATTCGATGTGCCAAACTAGCCTCATCACCAAAGAAGTGCCTAACTTCATCCAATAAACAATAAGGGGTTTCTTTTCGAGTTGGGTGTACCATTACGCCTGAAGGCTTGTCAAAAACAGCAAAATCTTCAACTTCAAAAATTGGTTTTAAACCTCTAGAATGACCTTCAAATACAGCAACATGAATATATTCACAATTAATTGTATCACCATTTTTTAAGATATTATCTTGATCATCAAAAACTCTATTTTTAGACAGTAGTTTTTGCGATAAAGACATGGATAAGCCAGCTTCATTTATTAAAAAATGCTGGATTTTTACATCTTGAATAGCTGAATATTTTTTTAGAACAAAAGGCATTAAGTGTTAAAACTAAAGAACCAACGAGGCCAAACCTAAAAAAGCCACAAAACCAATCACATCGGTAATTGTGGTCAGAATAACACCGCCTGCTAACGCAGGATCTATTTTAAATTTAATCAATAAAGATGGTAAAAAAGCACCTGAAAATGCAGCAAAAATCAGATTAACCACAATCGCTGTCGCAATAACCAAACTTAAGATTAAATCTGAAAACCATAAATAAGTAGCAAGCCCAATAACAACCGACCAAAGTATGCCGTTTAAAAATCCAATAGCCACTTCTTTGTTCATCAGAACTTTAAGATTTGAATGTGTCACCCTGCCAGTGGCAATGCCACGCGTAACTAAAATAAGTGTTTGCGTACCGGCAATTCCACCCATTGATGCAACGACAGGCATTAAAATTGCTAACGCAATCTTTTCTTGTAAAGTAGCTTCAAATAGTCCAATAAAAAATACTGCAATAAACACTGTAATAAGGTTTACACCTAGCCAAATACTGCGGCTCTTAGTACTCTCAATAACCGGCGCAAAAACATCGTCCTCTTCATCCAAGCCCGCCATTGACATCACTGAGTGCTCCGCCTCATCACGAATAACATCAACCACATCATCAATGGTAATTCGACCAATAAGTTGATTGTGCCCATCGACTACCGGTGCAGAAATCAAATCTCGCTGTTCAAACAAACTTGCGACTTCAGCTTCCGATGTTTTGGCCAAAATTGGCTTATGATCATTGTTAATCAGCGGCTTAATATTTTGCTCTGCTTCATTAGTCAACAAAGTAGAAATATGCATAGCGCCAATATACTGATAAGAACGATCGACAACAAATATTTGATCAGTATCAATTGGCATTTTTTTAAGTAATCGTAAATAACGAATAACCGTGCGAACGTTAACATCATCACGAACTGTAATCATATCAATATTCATCAAGCCACCCGCTGAATCTTCCGGGTAAGATAAAACTTGCCTTAAATGATCTCGATGCTTATGATCCAGTGTTAACAGTAAATTATGCAGGGCGGATTCTGGCAGTTCAGGTACGATATCGGCTAAATCATCCATATCAAGCCCTTCAGCTGCTTTAACAATATCATCTGCAGTCATCTCATTTAATAATTGAGATAGTACATCCTCACTTAAATCTTTAAGAATATCACCTTGAGTGGCACTATCAATATTAAGCCAGAGCTTTATACGATCTTTTGGCGGCACACTTTCTAATAGACGAGCTATTTCAGCCGAATGCAAACCGGAAAGTTGAGAGGTGGCCTCTTCATACAAAGAAGCCTCCAAAGAAACCATAAGTCTTTGGAGGCATTCCTTGAAAGAAGTATTTTCAACTTCTGACATGAGCTATTCCTTATTAAATCAAGACCTTGAGCATAAGTCACACAAGATCAAGTGAGGGTTAGTTTTTTCTGTGGTCGTTTAATTTTTCTTTGTGCTTTTTAACCTGTGTATCTAGTTTATTAACCATTTGATCAATAGATGCATACATATCATTACTTTCTGCCTTGGCAAATAAATCAGCGCCACTGACATGAATGGTTGCTTCTGCTATATTCACATCTTTTGCAACTTCCAAAATCATATTAATATTAATCACATGATCAAAATGATGCTTAATTTTAGCTAGCTTTTCTTCAGAATGTTGCTTGATTGCATCGGTAATATCAAGGTGATGGCCGGAAATATTTAATTGCATGTACGCTCCTTAGTTATTGATAAAATTCAAGTCTATTGTGACACAACTTTGCCCATGCTACAAGTGTATTTATACACTTTACAGACAAATAAAAAGCTTCACAAATTGACTTTTACGTATATAATAGCTATTTTAGTTATTCAAATATTCAGGAGATAAGAATGGACGCAACTGATCAAAGATCTAACGAATTAAGTGCAAAAAAAATTGCCTTGCAAGAAACTTTTAAAATGCATACAGCTGAAAATGGCTTTTCATACGAAGAATGGATCAACCCTGTAGCAGGTTCTTTTTACGAAAGCTACAAACAAGATTTGGCTGAAATCGATAACGAGATGGCTCCAGAAATTACTTATCAGTCTTAAATAACTTTCGATTGATAACCAAAAGCCCCGTTAGGGGCTTTTTTGTTTTAAAGGAAACAATTTAATGTCCTATTTAATGTCAAATTATCTACCGCTAGAGATCACCTTTGTGAAGGGTAGCGGTTGTTATTTAACCAGCAACAAAGGTGATCAATATCTTGATGCACTTTGTGGTGTCGGTGTAACAGGACTTGGTCACTCTCATCCGGAGATTTCTAAAGCAATTCAATCACAAGCTCAACAATTACTTCATACTAGCAATTGGTACCATATTGAACATCAAGAAGCCCTAGCTAAAAAGCTATGCATATTATCAAAAATGGATGCGACTTTTTTTGGAAATTCAGGTGCAGAAGCTAACGAGGCTGCTATTAAAATTGCTCGTCTTCATGGTCGTGCCAATAACATTGATACACCCACTATTTTAACAGCAACTCAAAGTTTTCATGGACGCACCATGGCAACCTTATCTGCAACCGGAAATCCTAAAGTTCAGGCTGGATTTGCACCTTTGGTGAGTGAGTTTATCCATGTTGAATTTAACAACATTGAAGCTATTAAGCAGCATCAAAATAACGATGATATCGTTGCAGTAATGCTTGAACCAATACAAGGTGAAAGTGGCGTTATTATTCCAGACGCTAATTATTTAAATCAAGTTCATGAAATTTGTCAAAAAAATAATTGGCTACTGATTCTTGACGAGGTGCAGACAGGTATTGGTCGTACTGGCAAGATGTTTGCACATCAATATAACAAGATCACGCCCGATATTCTAACGTTAGCCAAAGGCTTGGGTAATGGCGTGCCAATTGGCGCTTGCTTAGCAAAAGGCAATGCTGCCAAATTATTAACGCCAGGCACACATGGCTCAACATTCGGCGGAAATCCTTTGGTTTGTCGTACCGCTTTAACTGTTTTAGAAATAATCAAGCAGGATGAAATTCTTGCCAATGTTAATAAAATTAGCAATCATATCGCTAAAAATTTTACCAAAAAACTAAAGAATATTAGCGCTGTTAAAGAAATCCGAGTTAAAGGTTTAATGATCGCCATTGAGTTAGATCAAGATTGTACTCATTTATTACAACTTGCATTAGACAAAAAACTTTTAATCAATATCACTGGTCGGTCAATCCGACTATTACCACCACTTATCATCGATAAAGCGCAAACTAATATTATGATTGAAACCGTTTGTGAGCTGATAGAAGCGCTATAAACTGAGGAGAAATACAATGAAACACTTTATCAATTTAGATGACTTATCAACCAAAACTCTTAATGGTATTATTGACAATGCCATTGCTCTAAAAAAACAACATAAAGCTGGGGAGATCAACGAAACGCTAAAAAATAAAACATTGGCAATGATTTTTGACAAATCCTCAACTCGAACACGCGTATCTTTTGAAGCTGGCATGGCTCAATTAGGTGGACATGCATTGTTCTTATCTGATCGTGACATTCAATTAGGACGTGGAGAACCAACAACTGATACCGCAATTGTTATTGGTTCAATGGTTGATATTATCATGATGAGAGTTTCTTCTCACGAAACCATCAACACCTTTGCCTCTAATAACTCTGTGCCAATTATTAACGCACTGAGTGATGAATCCCACCCGTGTCAGCTACTAGCCGATATGATGACATACAAAGAACATAAAGGCTCAATTCAAGGTAGAACTGTAGCTTGGATTGGCGATGGAAATAATATGTGCCATACCTACATGCAAGCTGCTAAAGCATTTGGATTTACACTAAACATTGCAACGCCAAAAGGTTATGAGCCTAATCAAACATTCACCAATAATTATCAAGATCACATTGTATTATTTAACAACGCCAAAAAAGCTTGTCAGAATGCTGATTTAGTAGTGACTGATGTCTGGGCTTCAATGGGACAAGAAGATGAGCAAGCTAAGCGTGCAATTGCTTTCAAAGAATTCCAAGTTGATCAAGACTTAATGAAACACTCTAATTCTGATGCGGTGTTTATGCATTGTCTTCCTGCTCATCGTGGCGAAGAAGTATCGGCAGATGTAATTGATGGCTCTCAAAGTTTGGTTTGGGATGAAGCTGAAAACCGTCTGCATGCGCAGAAATCTTTATTACTTTATTTGCTAGGATAACAATTATTTATCTAGGCTTTCCATGGCTTCTTGATAAAACTTAATACCGCGTTCAATTTTTTCTCGACCTCGAGACTCGCGCCAACGATTAGTATCTCTTAGTGAATACACACAGCCACAATACTCTTGCTGATAAAATTCCTCACGTTTGGATAGTTCAAGCATTCTAGATGAGCCGCCCTGCTTACGCCAATTAAAATCCCAGTAAGCAATACCTTTATAAGGATTGGCAGCTCGCACACCACAACCATTAATTTGATTCATATCTTTCCAGCGAGAAATTCCTAACGTTGAAGATATTAAATCAAAGCCATGATCTTTGGCATATTGTGCGGTTACTTCAAATCGCATATCAAAACAACTGGTGCAACGAGTACCACGCTCAGGTTCATCTTCTTGACCTTTAATTCGATCAAACCAATTTTCTTTATCATAATCGGCATCAACAAAATCCATGCCTAATTTTTGTGCAAAGCGAATATTTTCTTCTTTACGTAATTCGTATTCTTCTTTAGGGTGAATATTTGGATTGTAAAAGAAAATAGTGGTGTCAATTTTAGATGCTGCTAAAGCTTCCATAATTTCCCCAGCGCATGGCGCACAACAAGAATGCATTAACAGTTTTTTCTCACCATTTGGTGTTGTTAATACTGGACGTTCATATCCAGATAAGCTGTAATCTACTTTAGGCACACTTTCACCTGTTTCAACACTTCCCAAGCATCTCGTTTAAGCTTGTCATCTTTTAACACCTCACTTGGATGAAGCATACTAAAAACATTGCTCGTATTCAGTGTTAATTGTGGATGAGTTAGTAAAATTGTACGTGCATGATAATTGGCAATCTGATCTAAAAGAGTATTTGGGCTTGCCTTAATACAGATAATATTCTTTTGTTGCAATCCAATTGCAGACAGCATTTTGAACAAAAAATCTTGGGTTTCACCTGCAATACAAATAGAGTTTTGATTTTCCAACTCTACCACCAAGCAGTCTATAGATAAAGGTATAGAAACCTTCTGTGGCGTATCTTTGACTACGTGTAGATACTCAGGAATATTAAGTGCATTTAAATATTGAGATCTAATTGACAACATTATAGAGGTGTCCTATATTTGAGGATGTGCCCTATCTGTCGCTGCTAATACTTTATTAAGCGCATGAATATAGGCTTTAGCACTGGCAGTAACAATATCTGTATCAGCACCTTGGCCATTGATGATTCGACCTTCATGCTCCAAGCGAACATTAACCTCACCCAAAGAATCCGTTCCTTGAGTGACATTAGACACTGAATACAACTGCAAATTAACTTGCATATTTAGCAATTGATTAATAGCACTAAAGGTGGCATCAACCGAGCCAGCTGTTTCAGCTGTTTCAGCCTTTTCTTCACCATCAATAGTTAGTGTTACGGTGGCAGTATTTTTCTCGCCAGTTTCTGATAGTACTTTTAAAGATACAAGTTTAATATACTCACTTTCAACAATCTGAGTTTCAGATACAAGTGCTTGAAGATCTTCATCAAAGATTTCATGCTTCTTATCAGCCAATTCTTTAAAACGTCTAAAAGCATCATTCAAGCTTTCTTCAGAGTCAAACTCAACGCCCAGTTCAAGTAATCTCGCTTTGAAAGCGTTGCGTCCTGAATGCTTACCCAATACAAGCTTATTAGTATTCCAACCAACGTCTTCAGCACGCATGATTTCGTAAGTCTCGCGATGCTTCAAAACACCATCTTGGTGAATACCTGCCTCGTGTGCAAAGGCATTGGCACCAACAATGGCTTTATTCGGTTGCACAATAAAGCCGGTTA
>NZ_FQTP01000013.1 GCF_900128515.1 Bathymodiolus heckerae thiotrophic gill symbiont | reverse complement strand
CACTTGAATATATTGAAGTGTTTTATAACAAAATTAGGCGACATTCAACGATTGATTATTACTCGCCTAATGATTATGAAAAGAGGTTTTATCGCAACAATATTCCCTAACTTAACATTAAGCCTTTAAGGCTTAAGTTAGGGCTTGGAACAAGTTCCAAGTTGGGGCTTTGCTCCTTCGTAGCCTGACCTTGGGTGCAAACCTCAAAAAAGATTATTGATACAGAAAAATAATGCGTAAAATATTAGTTTGGTGTCCAGTCAAGTGGGGGAGTTTCATTGTGTCCCTTTAATTCAAGAAGTATGCTAGCTAAATTATTTATATAGTAACTTTTGACTATATAATACTTTCAACTGAAAGCTCAACCTTTTTTTACCCTCCTTCATTATTAAACAATCAAATATTATGACTGACACACCACTAGTAATCGCCGGAAAAACTTATCGTTCTCGCTTGCTGGTTGGCTCAGGAAAATATAAGGATTTATCTGAAACAAAACTGGCAACTGATGCAGCAGAAGCTGACATTATTACCGTTGCGATTCGTCGTACAAATATCGGCCAAGATGCAAACGAGCCAAATTTGCTTGATGTTATTACTCCTGATAAATATACAATTTTGCCCAATACTGCAGGTTGCTACACGGCTAAAGATGCAGTACGCACATGCCAGCTGGCGCGTGAGCTTTTAGGTGGTCATAATTTAGTTAAGCTTGAAGTTTTGGGCGATGAAAAAACCTTATATCCAAATATCGTAGAAACTTTAGCAGCGGCTAAAACCTTGGTAGATGATGGTTTTGATGTGATGGTTTACACCAGTGATGATCCAATCGTTGCTAAAGAATTAGAAAATATTGGCTGCTGTGCGGTGATGCCGCTGGCCTCCCTTATTGGCTCAGGCCAAGGTATTGCCAATCCGGCAAATATCAAGCTAATTAAAGAGCAAGCGAACGTACCAGTATTAGTTGATGCGGGTATTGGTTGCGCTTCAGATGCTGCCAAGGCGATGGAGCTAGGTTGTGATGGTGTACTGATGAATTCAGCCATTGCTAATGCACAAGACCCTGTTCTGATGGCAAGCGCTATGAAGCACGCTGTGATTGCGGGTCGTGAATCTTACTTGGCTGGCAGAATGATGAAAAAGGCTTACGCCTCTGCTTCATCACCAATGGAAAATTTAATCTAAATAGCGATGGGCGACTCACTCTGGTTTATCACCTTGTTACAAGAAAAGCCATTAGTCGGCTTTGCTATTGGACTTGTATTTCTAGCCTTTATGTTTGGCTCTAAAAATTTAGTTGTTTATTTTTACGCTAAAAGCAAAGAAAATAAATCCAAGAAAAAATAAGGCCTAATCTAAAAAGCTTTCAGGCTCTTTTTCTTCTTCAGGTTTTTTAGTTCTTTTTGCAGGCTTTGCAAGTACTTCTAAGAAAAAATTATCCAACCCTTCGTCATGCGCTTCTGCAATAACTTTGTTAATTTCAGATACATGGATAACACTAGCTGATGCTTCATCTGCACCAAAACGACAATCAAAATCCCAAAAATCCATATCTTTAGGTAATGGTTTATTACGCTCGCGCTTAATGTATTTTTTAAGCTCATGCTTTATAGCATCAGCTACTCTTGGTCTTTTCTTTTTAGGATGTGCGAAGCTAAATGTTTTTTTCATGATGAATCTTGATGAGAATAAGAAACCCATTATATTGTATTATGAACTTAGGCTATTCAAATAAGTTGACAAACTATAAAATAGATTTATGGATTTTTCAAAAAAATTATCAGTACTTAAACAAAATCATTTGTATCGTTCCAGAAAAGTGTCGGAAAGTGCGCAAGACACACAAATTGTTATCAATGGAAAATCAGTGGTTAATTTCTGTTCAAATGATTACCTGTCACTCGCCAATCACGGCCAAGTCAAAGAAGCGCTCAAACAAGGGGTTGAAGCATTTGGTGTCGGATCTGGCGCCTCTCATTTGGTTAGTGGGCATACGCGTGCACATCATGATTTGGAAGATGCACTTGCTGAGTACATAGGTCAAGCTCGAACCCTACTATTCTCAACTGGCTATAGTGCAAACCTGGGGATTTTTTCCGCCCTTAAAGATGAGCTTGATTGGATATTACAAGACAAGCTTAACCACGCCTCACTGATTGATGGCAACCAACTAAGTGGATTACCCTTGCGGCGTTATTTGCATAATGACATGGCGTCACTGAAGAAAAAAGCGAGCAAGCAATCAGGCCAAGGCATGATTGTGGCTGATAGTGTATTCAGCATGGATGGCGACCGAGCAAATATCGATGATTTGCAAAAAATCGCAAATTTTTCCAATGCAATTGTCATGCAAGATGATGCTCACGGATTTGGTATATTTGAGCCAAATATTCCTAAAAATTCTATCTATATGGCCACTTTAGGCAAGGCAGCAGGCACAATGGGCGCTTTTGTGGCTGGAAATGATGATTTTATCGAGTTTTTAATCCAAAAATCTCGCCCTTACATCTATACAACCGCTATTTCGCCAGCAATTTGCGTAGCGACACTTAAAAGCTTAGATTTAATCAAACAAGGTGAGCAACAAGCCAAATTACTCACCAATATTGATTTTTTCCGAAATTTTTCAAACGCTCTTGACTTACCAATATCAAATTCTCACAGTGCCATTCAACCACTGATTATCGGAGACAGTGAAAAAGCTTTAAAAATTAGCCAAAGTCTATTTGAACAAGGATTTTACGTCGGTGCCATTCGCCCACCAACCGTACCCAAAGGCACAGAGCGACTGCGCATCACTCTGAATGCTAATCACACACAGAGTCAAATTGAACAACTGCTAATGTGTATTAAAAATGCTTTATAGTCAAACAACAGGTACAGGCCCTGATCTTGTTCTACTTCACGGCTGGGGATTTAATTCAGAGCTGTTTAATGATTTGGTTGAAAAATACAAAGACCAATACCGCATTACCAAAATTGACTTACCTGGCCATGGCAGGAGTGGAGATGTCGCTGGTGGGCTTGACGAGTGGTGTGATGAGATTATCAAAATCTTACCTAATAACCCCATTCTGTTAGGTTGGTCGCTAGGTGGGTTATTAGCCATTAACATTGCCACAAAAATTAAAATATCGAAATTAATTCTAGTAGCTTCAACCCCAAATTTTGTACAAAACTCTAATTGGCAATACGGCATTGATGCGGATAATTTTTGCCAGTTCTCTAGTGCACTAGAACTAAATTTATCTAAGGGTTTAAAGCGATTTGTCAGTTTGCAAACTAGCGATAAAAAACAACTAAAGGCTCTAAACCAGACAATTGATCAATATCCTGCAAGTATTCAAGCGCTTAATCAAGGGCTGGAAATATTGTTAAATACTGATTTAATTGATAAATTTGAACAGCTTGAAGTGCCAATTCAAATCACTCTGGGTGAGCGAGACACGTTAATACCCGTTAAGATTAGTAATTGGTATAAACAACAAATGCCCACAATACTAGAAACGGGCCATTTGCCTTTTTTACATCCTAACTTCTCCTTATGAATAAAGCCAAGTCAGTCGCCCCAGTGTTATTAATATTTTTCTTGATTTTTTGGTTGGCCTTAGCTATTAATCCACTTCATCGGAATATTTGGTTTGCAGAAAATATCATTCTGATTGTTTGTATTTCTTACTTGGTATTTTGCTACCCTTCTTATCAATTTTCCAATACATCCTATTGGCTTATATTTGTTTTTTGCATCTTACAAACCATTGGCTCACACTACACTTATGCAGAAGTGCCGTTAGGTTTCTGGGTGGCAGAGCTATTTGACATACAAAGAAACCATTTTGATCGACTGGTACATTTTGCATTTGGATTCTTAATTGTTCTACCATTCAAAGAAAGATTCGGAAAGATCGTTAATTTTTCAAATCGTAGCGTTGAAATCTTCACCCTAGTTATGATTTTTATTGGCATTGGTGCAAGCTATGAAATATTGGAATGGTGGTATGCCGTTATCTATGAGCAAGACAGTGCATCCAATATGTTTCTTGGCTCTCAGGGTGATATTTGGGACGGCGAAAAAGATGTATTCCTAGCAGGCGTTGGTGCGTGGTTATTTTTAGCTTTTGCCAATACCAAGAAAAAATTCTTATAATTTTTTAACTTTATTCTGCTGCTCTTTTAAATTACCAATATAAGCATCAGCATCGCCGTAATCAATAAAGTCCCAATAGCGATCGTGCGGGTTTTTTACTTTTCTTGCATGTTTGACTGGGCACCAAAATTGTTCTGTCATAGAGGCTAATTCACCCACATAACTCAACAAACCATTAGCATAACCACAATAAATACAGTTGATTTTTTCAAAGATATTGAGATATCCAAGTTTGTGTCGATCAATCACGATATAGTCACTTCTTTTAATTTTCTGTACTTTATAAACTGGAAAGCAAACAGCTTGATATAAAAATGCAAATAAGTCTAATAACAATAATGGCACAATCAGTGAATAAATAATGGGTGCGGTGATAATAATCAATGGGTTAGCATTAAATAAATAGCGCAAACTACCTGTCTTTAGTCTTTTATGTGCATTAAGTAAAGTCCTTTCAAAGATGACTCGTTTTTTATTAAATTGATAATTAAATTTTTTTCGCCTAGACTCAACATCTATTTCTAAATTTTGTTTAACCTAGTTAAATTGATCGATAAGGTCTTAAATGGTTGGATTTGGCATTATTAGTCAATAATTAAAATAAACAAGTCTTTGATTTTAACTGACTATATCTACCCCATTGCTATCTATATAGGTACTATTTGAGTATAATTTCCATAAAGTTACAATCCTTGGAGGAGGCTATGAGTGCAGTTGTTGGTGTTATTATGGGGTCAAAATCAGATTGGCCAACCATGAAAAATGCAGTAGAAATGCTTGAGCAGTTTGGCGTAGAGCATGAAGTTAAAGTAGTGTCTGCACATCGCACACCTGATCTAATGTTTGAGTATGCATCCACTGCACTTGATCGTGGCCTTAAGGTGATTATTGCTGGCGCTGGTGGTGCCGCTCACTTGCCTGGAATGGTTGCTGCAAAAACCATTGTGCCAGTACTTGGTGTGCCAGTTCAGTCTCGTGCACTTAGTGGTCAAGACTCATTACTGTCAATTGCTCAAATGCCTGGTGGTATTCCTGTTGGCACATTAGCTATTGGTGAAGCAGGTGCCAAAAATGCAGGGATTTTAGCTGCTCAAATTATTGCTAACGAAGACGAAACTGTTCGAGCTAAAGTAGCGGCATTTAGAGCTAAACAAACACAAGATGTTTTAGACAACCCAAACCCGGCTAGTTAATGAAAATTGGCGTACTTGGCGCAGGCCAACTTGGCAGAATGATGGCTATTTCTGGCTACCCTTTAAATCATCAATTTGGTTTTTCTGGTAATTCTAATGATGAACCTTCGGCACTTTTAGGGCATATGTTTGCTCTAGAGGATAATGCTGATAATATTGAATCACTCGTGGCTTTTGCTGATGTCATCACTTACGAAAGTGAAAATACAGATGTTGAAATTGTTAGAAAGATTAATAAGGATATTCCAGTTTATCCTGGTGAAAAATCTCTATTTACCACTCAGCATCGTGGCCGTGAAAAAGCTTTATTTGACCAGCTAAACATTCCTTGTGCGCCTTATCAAATAGTAAATACCTTGGAAGAGCTCCAGCAAGCCGTCAGCAAAATTGGCCCGCCTGCTATTTTAAAAACAACTACAGAAGGCTACGACGGTAAAGGTCAGTTTTTAATGCGTAGCGAAGACCAAATTAAAGAAGCTTTTGATAGCATGAATGGTGTCGAATCAATCTTAGAAGGGTTTGTTAATTTTAAACGCGAATTGTCTTTAATCGCTGTGCGCGGTATTGACAATGACCATAAATATTATCCATTGGTTGAAAATACGCATCATGACGGAATCTTAAGGCTTACTATTGCGCCTGCGCAAAATATCGATCCTGAGGTTCAAAAAACTGCCGAGCATTATATGCAAACCTTATTAGATGAAATGGATCATGTTGGCGTACTGACCATTGAATTGTTTGAAACAAATGATGGCCTTGTGGTGAATGAAATGGCGCCACGTGTGCATAATTCTGGCCATTGGAGTATTGAGGGTGCCGACACTTCACAGTTTGAAAATCATATTCGTGCTATTACTGGCATGCCGCTCGGCGATACAAGCCCGACACATACAGTTAGTGCAATGGTAAATATTATTGGAAAAATAGGTCCAACTAATATTGCACTCAATATGGCTAATGCTCATTTGCATCTGTACGATAAAACTGAACGTGATAACAGAAAACTTGGGCACATCAATATTACTGCCAACTCTTTAACAGAGCTAGAAAATAGTATTCAGCAGCTAAGCGATTTTTTACCGAACTAAATAAGGATTAACATGTTAGAACAATACAATTGGCCCTCGGCTATGCTTTATCATCCAACGGGTGACCCGATCAACATCAAGCCTATTGATGATAACGAATCATTCGGTACAGATGAATTAGAAACTTTTATTGGCGGCCCGATTGGCAATATTAAACTTGATAATGGCATGCTGGTGATTAACGACAAGGGTGAAGAAATGAACCTGCCATTGAATGATATGGCGAGTAAAAATGACTATTCTTTATATGGAAATGTTATGTTTGTGCCAAAGATTATTCAAGCTAAGCCGATTAAATTTGATATTAAAGATCTCTAACTAGATCTCTATCACGCTAGGAAAAACAGATATTAGCAATAAGATTGCCATGATGCGGTTAAACACTTTGTAGTGAAAATCAGTCTTAATCAATTTTTTCATTTGTGAGCCTAAAAACAACCAAGAGCCATTACAAGGGAAAATAGCAATAAAGAAGCTTAGTGCTAGCAAAAGTGTTGCTTCTTGTATATTGGCACTTGTGGTAAACACACCCACACCACTAAATATCATTACCCAAGCTTTAGGATTAACCCATTGAAACAACACTGCCTGTAAAAAAGTTAGCGGTTTGGCGCCACTACCTAATATTTTTTGTTTAACCGTAGTAAATAGCTTATAAGCTAAAAACAGCAAATAACCCAATCCTGCTATTTTTACAAAAGTATGGATAGCTGGCGTTGCTTTAATTGCTGTTTCCAGTCCAAATCCAACAGCAATTAACATCATTGGAAAGCCGATTGCAATACCCAATAAATGAGGAATAGAGCGCTTGATTCCAAAGTTTAATCCAGAAGCAAGAATCATAATATTATTAGGACCTGGAGTGATCGTCATCACCACAGTAAACAAAAAGACTGACAGCAAGTTATCCATGTTAATTGTTAGCCAAATTCTTTTTCTAGATAGTCTTTAATTACTGCTGATTCATACATCCAACTAACTTTACCATTCTCAGTAATTTTTAAACAAGGCACTTGCACTTTGCCCGCTTCTTTAAGCATTTCCTCACGATAGATGCCGCCACGAGTTTGAGCATCACGCGTGACAATTTTAATGTTTAGGCATCTAATAACGCGTCGTGACATAATACAAAATGGACAAGCAAAGAATTGGTACAACTCAATATTTTTAGCCTTATTGTCGGCCGCCTCTTGTGCCTTTACATCTCTTTTAACTTTTTTTACTGGAATGAGTCTACTGATAAGTGCAATCAATACGCCAAGACCGTTTCTAAATGCTTTTAATAATAATTTCATGATTTTATTTCCTATTTTGATAAGCGGTTAAAGTGTTTTCAAGTAGCGTTGCAATGGTCATGGGGCCAACACCGCCTGGTACAGGCGTCATCCAACTGGCATTTTGTGTGGCTGCGTCAAAATCAACATCACCCACTAGCTTTCCAGTTTTTAATCGATTAATACCTACATCAATCACTACAGCTCCTGGTTTAATCCAATCACCTTGAATCATTTTAGGGATTCCCACTGCTACTACAACCACGTCAGCCTGCTGAAGTTTGCCTGATAAGTTGGTGGTTTTACTGTTGCAAATTGTTACTGTTGCACGAGCATTTAAAAGCTCCATAGCCATCGGTCTGCCGACAATATTGGATGCACCAACTACGACACAATTTTTACCTACTAAATCAATACCCGTTATTGCCAACAGGGTCATCACGCCTTTGGGTGTACATGGGCGTAAATAAGGCTTATTTTGCATCAGCTTGCCAACATTTTCACTATGAAAGCCATCGACATCTTTTTCAGGAGAAATCATCTCTATGACCAAATTTGCATCCAAATGACTTGGCAATGGCAATTGCACCAAAATACCGTCAATTTTATCGTCATTATTTAGACGTTGAATTTCGTCAAGCAGCTGTTGTTGAGTAATATCAGCCGGCTTGTTAATTTTTTCTGAATAAAAACCTACCTCTTTACAGGCGTTATCTTTATTGCGCACATACACGCTCGATGCCGGATCATCGCCCACCAAAATAACCGCTAATCCTGGCGCTCGATCTAAACTTTTAACTTGCTTTGCAATGTCATTACGTAAATTTTGTGCAATTTTTTTGCCATCAATAATGTTCATTGTTAACCTTTGTTACTTGGTGCTAATGCACTTATCACTCTATCTAAATCATCTTGCGTATCAACACCGAAACCTGTGTCACCACAAGCATTCTCTATGTGGATATCAAACCCTTCATTTAAAACAGTCAACTGTTCTAATTTTTCCACCTGCTCAATGCGTGAACTTGGCATTTGCAAATATCGCGTAATAAACTCACTACGGTAAGCGTAAATACCAATATGTTTATGACACAATAACAAGTCAAAATCTTGCTCATCTCTAAAATAAGGAATTGGTGAACGAGAAAAGTACAAAGCCTTGCCAGCTTTATCAAAAACCACCTTAACGCAGTTTGGGTCTAGATATTGATCCTTATCAAGCACAGGCTCACACAATGTTGCCATCTGTAATTTACTTTTATATAAATTATTTGCCACCTGATCGATCACTTTTGGATCTAGCATCGGCTCATCACCTTGTACATTGACAATAATTTCATCATCAGCAATATTAAGCTCATTTAACACCTGCGCAATTCTTGAAGTGCCAGAAGTGTGCTGATCACTCGTCATACAAACAGTTGCACCAAAACTCTCACAAACCTTGCGAATGCGTTCATCATCAGTGGCGATGATCACTTGAGTAGCATTGCTACTCATTGCGTTTTCATAGGTAAGCTGAATGAGCGGCTTACCGTAAATGTCTTTTAGGAGCTTTGCAGGTAGTCGACTTGATGCATAGCGAGCAGGAATGATGACACTAAAATTCATGCTAATCTAGCTTTCTGGCTTCTTCTTCCAACAATACCGGGATACCATCTTCAATTGGATAGGCCAAACCGCTAGCTTTACAGATCAGCTCATCACCTACTTGATCCAATGGCGCTTTAGATTTAGGGCAAACTAAGAGTTTTAATAGGACTTCATCAATCATAATTTTGTATAGAGTTCATTCAAAAAATCCTTGCTAATATCAAGATCTACTTTTAAGTAATACATCTGATCATTGGCAAAGTCCCTACATTTTACCCAATCTTTAGCAGTCATGATTATTGGATGGTTATCATTGAACTCTAAATCATCTGATCGGTATTGATAATGATCTGTAAAAGCATGTTTTTCTACCTGAAGCCCAAACTCAGTTAATGTATTAAAAAATCGATCTGGATGCCCAATGCCGGCAACACCGTGACAATATTGAGCAGAGAAATGATTTAACGGAAATTCATCACCACTTAATAAGTGAGTAAATGTAGTTGGCATAAGCTGGGCAGAAATCTCACCAGGAGACATGTAGCCATTATTAATAATAAAATCAACCTGTTTAAGTCTAGATTGTGACTCTCTTAGAGGGCCAGCTGGCAGAAAAAACCCATTACCAAAACGCCTATTTCCATCAATTACCGCAATTTCCACTGTCCTATCCATGGCGTAATGTTGAAGACCATCATCACTAATCACCACATCAACTTGATGCTGAGAGATTAAATCTTGAACCGCCTGAGAGCGATTCTTGTTAATCATTACAATTGCATCGGTTTGTGCGGCAATTAAGAGCGGCTCATCACCTGATAAAGACGCCTTGGTATTAACTTCCACCAATAAACTCCCAGAATCATGTGAGCCGCCATAACCACGTGACACAACACCCACTTTCATGTCTTGTTGCTGAAGATATTCCACTAGTTTAATAACCACCGGCGTCTTGCCGCTACCACCAACGGTGATATTGCCCACCACCACAACAGGCACCTCAAATTGGTTAATACGAAAAAACCCTGTTCGGTATAGAGTTCGACGTATTTTACTTAATACATAGAAAATACCGGAGATCGGCAACAATAAATAATTAACAAGCCCCCGAGTGTTTAAATCCATTAATGTTTATTTAAAACATTCATTATCATTTTCAAACTTCTTTTCAGTGAATCTTAAAAACCCCGCAGCAACCGTTAGAATCATAATAGACACAACCATAATCAACACATTGAATTTATCAGTAGCTACTAACCCTTTCATATCTATAACCATGAAACGTGTGATGGCCGTGATGGCAATAAAAATCAAGAAAATTACCGGCAATCGGTGCGTTTTAAAATAAATGCCCGTCATTGCACCCAATTCTAAATAAATAAATAACAGCAAAATATCTTTAAGAGAGGCAAAGCCAGAGTCATGCTGCATGATGATTAAATACTCACCAATTGCTGACCATACAATCGTACCTCCAATGACAAATAAACCTACAACGTGAAAGACCTCAATTAAAAAATCTCCCAATTGATCAACTCTATCTTTTAATGTTACCTCTGTCATTTTCTCCCCTCGATATTTAGCGTTTTATAAAGTGCTAATTATGACAAAATATCAACACCATGAGTATTGAATTTGACATTTCCAGCCAGTATTTACGATCTAATCGCAAAAAAGGCTTTATTTCCTTTATTTCTGGCGTTTCTATGATCGGTCTTATTCTTGGTGTGATGACACTAGTAACTGTTTTATCAGTTATGAACGGCTTTCATCAAGAACTTAGAGATCGAGTTTTAAGTGCTATTTCCCATTCAACCATCAGTGAATATGATGGTTCACTTTCCAACTGGAAAGAATTACAAGTAAGTATTAATCAAAATACTCGAGTTATTGCATCCTCCCCTTATATTGAAAAATACGCCCTACTCAACACCAATAGCAGCGCTCAAGGAATTAGTGTTAGGGGTGTTATTCCTAAACTAGAAAAGCAAACATCGATATTACTAGACAAAATGAAGTTTGGTGATAGCCAGCTAACCAAATCTAGTATTTTGATTGGCTCGGGACTAGCAACTCAATTAGGCGCTTCTTTAGGCGACAAGGTCACCTTGCTAACACCAGAGTTATCATCTAGCATTATTGGCATTCAGCCACGTTTTAAGCGCTTTACCATTTCAGGAATTTTTGACGCTGGTATTAATGAGTATGATAATAACCTAGCATTTATTCAACTCAATCAAGCGCAAAAACTTTATTCAATGAAAAACAAGGTGTCCGGCATTCGCCTCAAGGTGGATGATTTATTCCAGGCCAAAGAAATCACCCATGAAGTAGTTAATGCGTTGGGCGATCACCAATACTACGGTATTGATTGGACACGTCAAAAAGCTAATTTCATTAAAGCGCTAAATCTTGAAAAGCAGATGATTGGCATTATTCTATCACTCATTATTGCTGTCGCCGCCTTTAATATTGTCTCAATGATGGTAATGGTGGTCACTGACAAAACTGCTGATATTGCTATACTACGCACCCTAGGAATGACACCAAAACGTATTGTTAAGATATTTTTCTATCAAGGATTAACAATTGGCGTTGTCGGAATAATTATCGGACTGATATTAGGCGTACTACTCTCACTTAATATTGAAAATATTGTTAGTGGCATTGAATCCATATTGGGGTTTGAATTTTTCCCAAAAGATGTGTTTTATATTAACCGCTTCCCATCTGAAATTCATCTAAATGATATTATAAAAGTTGCGCTCGGAGCCTTTGTATTGATAATTTTAGCCTCTATTTATCCAGCAAAACGTGCTGGAAAAGTAGTTATTGCTAAGGTGTTAAGTCATGAATAGTATTATTCGTTGTGTCAATGTTAACTATCAATATGAGGATGGCTTACATAACAGTCAAATTATTAGCAATTTAAACTTAGAGGTGCATCAGGCAGAATCACTTGCCATTCTTGGTCAATCAGGCTGTGGAAAATCAACTCTACTTAATTTATTGGGCGCTATTGACAAACCAAGCAGCGGTCAAATAATTATTAATAATACTGACTTATCTGGCTTAAATGAGAATCAACTAACCAAACTTAGGGCTGAAAATCTAGGCTTTGTTTATCAATTTCATCATTTATTAAAAGACTTTAACAGCTTGAAAAATGTGATGATGCCATTACTAATACAAGGCATGAGCAAATCTAAAGCTAGGCAAAAATCTGTTGAATTATTAACCAAAATTGGGCTTGAACATCGATTTAACCACTTGCCAAGTGAGCTTTCTGGTGGAGAGCGTCAACGTGTTGCTATTGCTAGAGCACTCATCACTAAGCCTAAATGTTTACTGGCCGATGAACCTACTGGAAATCTTGATAGTCAAAATGCTAATGAGGTGCTTAATTTGATGATTGAGCTTAATCAAGCTCATGGTAGTGCGCTGATTATTGTGACTCATGATGAGAAAATTGCTGAGAAGATGCAGCGAGTATTAATACTAGAAAATGGCCAATTTAACTAATTGATGAACTCATTCTAGTTAGAACATTATGCTCATCAACATAACACAAGGTTGGTACAAAGTTTTTTACTTCTTGTTCGTTATAGCTCGCATACGAAGCAATAATTAACAAGTCACCTACAGCTGCTTTATGTGCGGCAGCGCCATTGACTGAAATTACACCCGTATTTTCTTTGCCGCGAATTGCATAAGTAGTAAAGCGATTTCCATTTGCAATATTGTAAATTTGAATTTGCTCAAAAGCACTAATACCTGCTGCATCCAGCAAGATACCGTCTATTTCACAAGAGCCTTCGTAATCAACTTCTGAAGCTGTTGTGGTAACACGATGTAATTTAGCTTTTAAAAAAATACGTTGCATAATTAAACTGACTAACTCAATAACTGAATCATAATTCCGGCTGCGATTGCTGAACCGATAACACCAGCAACATTCGGACCCATAGCGTGCATTAATAGGAAATTGTGCGGGTTGGATTCTAGTCCAACTTTGTTTGATACGCGGGCTGCCATTGGCACTGCTGATACGCCTGCAGAGCCAATTAACGGGTTAATTTTGTTTTTACTAAAAACGTTCATTAACTTAGCCATTAGCAAACCACTGGCAGTGCCGATCGCAAATGCAATCATGCCTAATACCAAAATTCCTAATGTTTCTGGCTGTAAGAATGTGTCAGCCATTAATTTAGAACCAACTGCCAAGCCTAAGAATATCGTTACGATATTGATTAATGCATTTTGAGTGGTGTCACTCAAGCGATCTACCACGCCTGATTCTTTCATCAAATTACCGAACGCAAACATGCCCAATAAAGGTGCTGCATCAGGCAACAATAACGCCACCAACATTAGCAACATCACTGGGAAAATAATCTTTTCAGCGGTAGATACTTCGCGCAGTTGCACCATTTCAATTTGACGTTCTTTTTCAGTAGTTAGTGCACGCATGATTGGCGGCTGAATTAAAGGCACTAAAGCCATGTAAGAATAAGAAGCAACAGCAATTGCACCCAGTAATTCAGGTGCTAGCTTGCTGGCTACATAGATACTGGTCGGACCATCGGCACCGCCAATAATTCCAATTGCAGCAGCATCTCTTAAACTAAAGTCAAACAAGCCTAGCGCTGTTAAACCCATAGCACCTAGCAACGTTGCAAAGATACCAATCTGAGCGGCAGCACCTAATAATAATGTTTTCGGATTGGCCAATAGTGGGCCGAAATCAGTTAGTGCACCCACGCCCATAAAGATAATTAGCGGGAAGGCGCCTGATTCAATACCAACAACATAAAAAACATGCAAAATACCACTGCCTTCTGCAATTCCCGCACCTGGAATATTAGCTAAAATCGCACCAAAGCCAATTGGTAATAACAATAATGGCTCAAATTTTTTAATAATTGCAAGGTACAACAACAACATACCGATTAGTAACATTAAGCCTTGACCCCACTCCATTTGGTACAAACCGGTATTAAGCCAAAGTGAATTTAATTGTTCCATATCAGACTCTTTATAATTATGCTAATGACACCAAGGCCTGACCAACTTTAACTGCATCACCCTCTTTAACACTGATTTCAGTTACTACACCACTTCTGGCAGCCTTGATTTCAGTTTCCATCTTCATAGCTTCAAGAATAACCAACACATCACCCTCACTTACTTGTTGATTCATCGATACCATGACTTTCCAAATATTACCAGATAGTGGTGCACCAATTGGCTCTCCGCCTGTAGCTGGCACTGTATCAACAATTTCTTTTTGCGTTGTAGATGGTACAACTGACGCATCAGAGGCGGCCTTCATAGAGGTAACATCGCCACCAGCAGATACATCAACAGTATAAGAGTTGCCTTTAAATGATACTGTGTAAGTGCCTTCCTCGCTATCAGGAGTAGTGCAATTTCCACCCTCTTGAGGCGCTGGCTCAAAGAAATCAGGATTATTACGATTCTCAAGGAATGAGATACCCACCTGCGGAAATAACGCATAAGTCATTAAATCATCAATTTTATTGGTAGCTAATTTAATGCCTTTTTCAACCACAATCTTATCAAACTCTTGCTCAAGAATATGCATTTCTGGCGCAATATTATCAGCAGGCCTGCAAGTAATTGGCTCAGCACCGTCTAATATTTTAGCTTGCAATGCTTGATCAACTGGTGCTGGCGTTGCACCATATTCACCTTTTAATACACCAGCAGATTCTTTAGTAATGGTCTTGTAGCGTTCGCCAGTTAAGACGTTAAGCACTGATTGCGTGCCAACAATTTGCGATGTTGGTGTTACTAATGGTAAGTAGCCTAAATCTTTACGTACACGTGGAATTTCTGCCAATACCTCATCCATCTTGTCAGCCGCATTTTGTTCACGAAGCTGGTTTTCCATATTGGTCAACATGCCGCCAGGCACTTGAGATAACAAAATACGTGAATCAACACCTCGTAAAGATCCCTCAAATTTTGCATATTTGCAGCGAATTGGACGGAAATAAGCATCAATTTCTTCCAGCTTATGTAAATCAAGACCGGTTTTTCTTGGGCTATTTTCTAAAATAGAAACAATAGAATTGGTTGCAGAGTGGCCATAAGTCATGCTCATCGATCCAATTGCTGTATCAACACGATCAATGCCCGCTTCTACTGATTTGATAATAGTTGCTGTAGATAATCCAGTGGTTGCATGAGCATGCAGCTGGATTGGAATATCGATAGTTTCTTTTAATTTTTTAACCAAGTCGTAAGCAACATAAGGCTGTAATAAACCTGCCATGTCCTTAATACACAAAGAGTGTGCACCCATATCTTCAATACGCTTAGCCATGTCAACCCAAGTTTGCATATTATGCACTGGGCTAACCGTATATGAAATTGTACCTTGAGCATGCTGGTCTAACTTAACTGCCTGATCAACTGCTGTCTTAAGATTTCTAACATCATTCATGGCATCAAAAATACGGAATACGCTAACACCACTTTCCGCACAACGGTCAACAAATTTACGTACCACATCGTCACTATAGTGACGATAGCCTAATAAATTTTGACCACGCAATAGCATTTGCTGTGGTGTGTTTGGCATGACTGCTTTAATTTCACGAATACGATCCCAAGGATCTTCGCCTAAATAACGAATACACGAGTCAAAAGTTGCACCGCCCCAAGACTCTACTGACCAATAGCCAATTTTATCAAGCTTGTCGGCAATAGGCAGCATATCATCGATACGCATACGTGTTGCGAATAAGGATTGATGCGCATCTCTAAAAACAAGCTCAGTAATTTCTACTTTCTTATCTTCAGCATTGTTTGATTTTTTTGTCATATTTCTTAAGAAATTTAGCATGATCCTTACGCTCCCCTATGCAACTTGATTGCTTGCTCAATCACAAATTTAGTCTCTTCGTCAATTTCTTGCTCAAGCGTTGTTGTGCTATCATACTTATTGATAGCTCGAGCCTGAAGTTTTCGAATAATGGCTGACATTAGCTTGGTCACAAAAACCAACAATGTCAAAAACAAGAAAACAAAACCCATGCCAAACATGGTTAGGTTTAAAGCTTCTACAAATATATCTGCTTGTTCCATAATCATTACTCTTTTATTAATATGGTACCGATGGACGGGGTCGAACCGTCACTCCGTGAGGAACCGGATTTTGAATCCGGCGTGTCTACCAATTCCACCACATCGGCAATAAACTTTTTTACTTATGTCTAAAGGTAATTCTACCCTTGGTCAAATCATAAGGTGTCATTTCAACTGTGACTTTATCTCCTGGCAAAATGCGAATATAGTGCTTACGGATCTTTCCAGAAATGTGCGCTAGAATGCTGTGACCGTTTTCCAATTCAACGGTAAAAGTTGTATTGGGTAGTTTTTCTTTAACCACGCCTTCTAATTCAATGTAATCGCTTTTTGACATAAATAATTATAAATTTGAACTAAGTAAATTGAATCATTTTACCCGAATGTCAGCCGATAGACAAAAAAACCGAAACACTCTCAAAGAATTGAAATAAGCTATAATTATTCTATTTTTTGGCCACCGTTAACCACAAATGCAGTTAAGTTTTGAATTTTTCCCACCAAGAACCGATCAAGGTAAACAAAACCTTAGAGAAGTTCGTCAACAATTATCTATTATTAAGCCGCATTATTTTTCAACCACCTTTGGTGCAGGCGGCACTACTCAAGACGCAACGCTAGAAACTGTATTGGACATCCAAGCCAATGACGGCATTCCAGCAGCACCACATTTGTCTTGTATCGATTCTGAAAAATCGAAAATTTTAACTTTGTTAAACCAATATAAAAATGCAGGTATTAATCGCATTGTTGCCCTTAGGGGTGATATTCCTTCTGGTGTTCGTGATATTGGTGATTTTCACTATGCCAATGAGTTAGTTGAATTTATCCGCGAAGAATTTAATGATCATTTTCATATTGAAGTTGCTGCTTATCCTGAAATGCATCCTCAAGCAAAAAACATGCAAACTGATATCACACATTTTGTAAACAAGATTAATGCAGGCGCTAATAGCGCCATTACACAGTATTTCTATAATACTGATGCCTATTTTAGATTTGTTGATGAAGTACAAAAACAAGGTATTGATGTGCCAATTACGCCGGGCATTATGCCAATTACCAACTATGATCAATTATTGAGATTTTCCAACATGTGTGGAGCTGAAATTCCACGCTGGATTGAAAAACGCCTGGCAACTTATGGCGATGATATGCAATCTTTACGAGAGTTCGGCTTTGATGTGGTTGCCAATCTATGTGACCAACTTAAAACGCAAGGTGTTGAAAGTTTCCATTTTTATTCAATGAATAAAAGTCAACCTTCTTTAAAATTAGCCCAAAGCCTTATTTAAAAAAGTTAATGTGTTTGTTGGTCAATCCAGTTTTGTAATTCATTAAGTGGTTGCTTGTCTTGTTGATGGCAACACTTTTCAAGCAACTCTAATCGCTCTCCAAGCTCTATAAACACCATTTGATGGTGTTCATTTTTAAGCTCTTCTTTATAAAGACTAGACTTTAAAGTAGCAATAATTGTCATTAAAGCTTGCTCATTCTCCCGTTTAACAACATCTACGGCATGAGCCTTATACATTGCATTGGCTTTAATTTTCTGCATTTTTTGCAAATGAGCATCTCGCTCTGAATGCAAACTTTGCAAAGGATAGGCCAGACGAATACTATCCATAGTCACATAGCCCTCATGCGTTTGCAATCTTCCAGAATTAATTTGATTTTGAATATTAACGCGACTTACACCTAATCGACGAGCCGCTTGTGAAACACTAAGTTTAATCATGCTGCCTCTTCTCCTCAGAAAAATATCATCTAACTACTGACTAAATTAATCAATTTTTAACTATTTGTCAAGTGTATCAATATCTTCTAATACTGTAACAATGGCTTGATCGCTAATATCAACAGTGATTAAAGTCTGAGTAAAACCAAGTGATAAAGCATATTTTTCAATACGTTGACTTAAAACTACTAGCAAGTAAGTTTTTAATTTATCCAGTTGATTTAATTGAGTTGCCAATGAAATCAAGCCATCAAGATTTTCATTACTGGTAATACTGATAACACCTTGATTATTAGATAAAAAAATATTTAACGATGTTTTGTGATCTGGCGTTAATGTGCAAACTACTCGATCATACACTTCAATATATTCAACTTGATTATGATTTTTCTCAAGTCCATTTTTTAGGGTTTCACGCCCACCTTTACCTCTAAAAATTAATACTTTTTTATGTCGTAATTGGGAAACTGAATTAAGTGCTAATAGAGCTTCACTAGAAGGTTTTTCTTTTGGAAAATCATCAACAGAAATGCCGTAGTCATTAAGTTTTTGTGCAGTTGCAGCACCTACAGTAAAAATTTTAGCCGGGTGAATTTGATCTAATAGCACCAACCCATGCTCTACTGCATTGACACTGATAAAAATAACCACGTCATATTGACTATGCTTTAACTTTGCTGAAATAGATTTAATTTTAAGTGTTGGAAACAATAAAGGCTTATAGCCGCTATCAGCCACCAAAGCCTCAAGTGTTTGCACCTGCGCAAGCGGGCGAATAAGTAAAACGTTCACGCCTTAAAACCCAAGAATTTCTGCAATAACTCTAATTTTATTTAACGCCTCGCTTTCAGCATTTTTACAGATAAGAATACTACGAGCATTGATAACAGCCGCTTGCTCTACGTAGGTGCGCATTTGCTTTTCATTCCAAATACTTGATGTGTATAAAACTGGAATGTGCGAATAATAAAGATGTTTTCCTGCCACTTGCTTAGTTTGGTAGTCCATTTTAAACAATTCATCTGACTGAAAAGCTACGCGATAACCCTTTAATAATGCCATAACATCAGTGTTAAGTTGTTGATTTAGCTCACAAAACAACACAAACATAGAGCGGTATTCTGACACAGGATCAAGCAATCCAGCTAAAGTTTTGGCATTTGTTAATTGCTTATCATCAATAGAAAGTACCAGTTCAAACTCTTCATCGGAGTCTTGTAATTCCTCAAAAATTGAATCTAGATCTTCTTGGGTATCAATCGGCAAAGACAAGGTTTTGAATAGCGTTGAATAATAATCAAAACGCCACTCATTAGGCAAATCGTCTGGATAAAAATCATCCACCAAATCTAGGCCGCTACGGCCAATTAAAAATTCTGTTTCACTCATCTTTTACTGCGTGGCCTTTATAATATAAAAAATAAACATAAAATTACTATGCCAGATATTCTACTACCAATTATTGCCCTATTATCAGGTTTTGCACTTTTAATTTGGAGCGCAGATGAATTCACTGAAAATGGCGCCAAAATTGCCAATATTTTCAAAGTTTCGCCACTGGTTATTGGTCTACTAATTTTTGGCTTTGGCACCTCAGCACCAGAAATGTTAGTGTCTGGATTGGCTGCTATGGATGGTAATACTGGCCTTAGTATTGGCAACGCCATCGGCTCAAATATTTTTAATATTGCTCTGGTACTCGGCGTTAGCGCTATTATTGTACCTATTGAAGTACACAAAGATATTCTGAAAAAAGAGTGGGTATTTTTAATGTTTGCTACAGTCGTTGCTGGCGCACTACTTTGGGATCGACAGCTTAATGAAATCGACGGCATGATTTTAATCACCTTACTGATTTTGTTTTTAGCCTACACACTTAAAGTTTCTACAGATGAATCTCATCATGAATTTGACGATTTAGAACAAACAATTGATAAAAGCCAAAGTGCAAAAACTTGGTTTATGCTGTTTATCGGCCTAGTTGTATTGATTTCAAGTGCAAAACTTGTTGTTTGGGGTGGTGTTGAAGTGGCACAAGCATTCGGTGTATCTGATCTTGTTATTGGACTAACCGTTGTGGCATTAGGCACAAGCCTACCAGAGTTGGCTGTTTCAATTGCCAGCGTGTTGAAAAAACGATACGAAATGGTGGTGGGTAATGTCATCGGCTCTAACCTTTTTAACACCATTGCGGTACTCGCCATTCCTGGGCTTATTCATCCTTCAGCAGTTCCTGAAGAAGTTATGACTCGCGATTACCCAGTCATGCTGTTACTCACAGTTTTGCTGTTTATTGTTTCTTACAAATTTGGCAAAAAACACATTATCAATCGATTTGAAGGTTTTTTACTAATCAGCATCTTTAGCTTATATATGTGGCAACTATTTTGATCATTCGGCTAGATAATCTTAGCAAAACCCAAGAATTTGCCAAACACCTTGCAAGGTGTACAAAAAATCTTAACCAAGGTGTGGTTATTTATTTAAATGGCGACCTGGGTGCTGGAAAAACCACACTAGCTCGCAGTTTTATTCAAACTTTTGGCTTTGATCGCGTTAAAAGCCCAACTTACGCATTGGTTGAAAGCTATGTCAACCAAGAAATTAGCATTCACCATTTTGATTGCTACCGTCTAAGCGATCCTGAAGAGTTAGAATATATTGGTATTCGTGAGTATTCAGGTTCTGGCCATATCCAACTGATTGAATGGGCGGAATTAGGGCAAGGTATTATTGCTAGCGCAGACATGAGTATTGATATCACGGGAGAAGGCAGTAGCAGAAAACTCTCTATTCAAATGCACAGCACTATAGGCGAACAACTCTTAACATGTTTAAGCACCTAGTTTTACCCATCAGTCTATCGCTTTCAAATGGTCGTTATACTAATCAATATCAAAAAAATTCACAACCTGTCCAATGGCGACACCACCCCTTGCCCACCTTGGCGTAAAACATGGGTATAAATCATCGTGGTTTGTAAATCGGCATGACCAAGCAATGCTTGAATGGTGCGAATATCCGTACCCGTTTGCAACAAATGAGTGGCAAACGAATGACGAAAAGTATGTGCTGATATTTTTTTATTAATTTCAGCTTGTTTAACAGCTCTTTTAATCGCCTTGTTAATCACCGATTGATCCACATGATGGCGACGTTTGATTTGCGCACGCGGGTCAATCGCAATATTTCTACTAGGGAAAACATATTGCCAGCTAAAATCCTTGTTTGCATTGGGGTATTTTTTCGCCAGTGCATAGGGTAGATACACACTGCCAAACCCCTCTTTTAGATCTTTATTATGAATGATTTTTATTTTTTCCAAATGCGCTTGTAATGGCAACATTAAGTTATTTGCTAGTGGCGTTACCCTATCCTTTTTACCCTTACCATCGCGCACAATTATTTGTTTAAATTCAAAATCAACATCTTGCACTCGCAAACGCACCGCCTCTGAAATACGCAAACCTCCAGCATACAAAAGCCGCACAATCAACCCAACTGTACCGTCAATCAAAGCCAAAACTTTGGCTACTTCTTTTTTACTCATTACCACAGGAATACGCGGCTCTTTACGTGAACGCGCCGCATTAACCCCTTCTAAAGGTTGCTTTAAAACCTTGGTGTATAAAAATACCAACGCATTTAAAGCTTGATTTTGCGTACTCGGCGCCACCTTTTGTTTAATCGCCAAATGCGTTAAAAACCTTTCAACTTTTTGCTCAGCATTTTCAAGCATCTCAATCCTGCTTTGCACATTTGAAAATTTAACGAAGCGCCTCACCCAATCACAATAAGTATTCTCAGTGCCATAAGCATAGCCTTGCCTGCGCAACAAGGCTCGCATTTCTTCTAACAATGTCTTATTTTTGGGTACAATACTCATAAATATTAAAAAAATCAGATTAATTATTGACAGGTTTTTATTATAATACCCAATATTAGGTTATTGGCAATTTTTTTGATAAAAACTGGGAAAATATGCCCGATTTTGTTTTTAATATAGCGTATCAAGGCAATAGTGCCTTATACTAATAGTTCACACGGCGCTTCGCGCCGTGTGAACGGTGGAGTTGACCTGCGGTCTAACACTATCTTCTTGGTGCGAAGCACCTTCGAACATAGCGTTCGACCTGACCAATTCTCCAGCATAAAAAAGAGGCTAGCCTCTAATATGCTGATACAATTGGCATGTCAACTCCACCGTTATACATCAAAAGCAACCAAACGAAGCACGCAACTAATTGAAAGGAAGTAACAGGGATCAATGGCAAAGAAAAACAATACAAAAGAAAAATCCATAGAGGAAATGCTTTGGCAGTCGTGCGATAAATTAAGAGGCTCAGTTGAACCTGCTGAATATAAGCATGTTGTTTTGGGGCTTATTTTTCTGAAATTTTCCAGTGACAAGTTTGAGCAACGAAGAAGTGAGCTTATCGAGGATGGAAAAGAAAAATATGTAGAGATGAAAGATTTCTATACAATGAAAAATGTCTTCTTTCTAGAGGATATTTCTCGTTGGAACTATATTATTAAAAATGCCAAGCAGAATGATATTTCCTTAAAAATTGATACTGCACTCAATACGATTGAGAAAGATAACCCTTCCTTAAAAGGGGCATTACCTGATAATTACTTTTCACGACTTGCCTTAGATAAAACAAAGTTAGCTTCTTTATTAGACACCATCAATGACATTGATACGCTCAAAGACAATGGGCAGGATATTATTGGGCGTGTTTATGAATATTTTTTAGGTAAATTTGCCTTAAAAGAAAGTAGTGGCAAGGGCAAAGGCGAGTTTTATACCCCTAAAACCATTGTTAACCTAATTGCTGAATTGATTGAGCCTTACAAAGGCATTATTTATGATCCTTGTTGCGGAACGGGTGGCATGTTTGTGCAATCCATCAAGTTTATTGAAAACCATCAAGGAACAAAAAAAGAAGTTTCCATTTACGGGCAAGAAAATACGCCAACCACCTATAAATTAGCCAAAATGAATTTGGCAATTAGAGGGATTTCTGCAAACCTTGGAGAAAAACACGCTGATACCTTTGCCAACGATCAACACAAAGACTTAAAAGCCGATTACATCATGGCTAATCCGCCTTTTAATTTAAAAGATTGGAGAGGCGAGAATGAATTATTAGACGACCCACGGTGGATGGGTTATGAAGTCCCACCAAAAAGCAATGCCAATTATGGTTGGATTTTGAATATGGTTTCCAAGCTTTCTGAAAATGGAGTTGCAGGTTTTATACTTGCCAATGGTGCATTATCTGGTGGCGGAGAAGAATATAAAATCCGTAGAAAACTAATTGAAAACAACTTAGTTGAAACCATTATTATAATTCCAAGAAATACCTTTTACACAACTGACATTAGCGTAACGCTTTGGATTCTTAACAAGAATAAAAAACAGAGAACCGCCCACATAAATAGTACAGATAAGAACTACCGTAACCGAGAAAAAGAAATCTTGTTTATGGATTTAAGACGATGGGGGAGCGAATACGAGAAAAAGTATGTACAACTAACCGAACAAGACATTGAAAATGTGGCTTTGAATTATCACAACTGGCAACAAACCGATTTTGAAAGCACTTACAAAGATATACCCGAGTTTTGTAAATCAGCCAGTTTTGAAGATATAGAAGCCAACAATTTTTCGCTTGTGCCAAGTAAATACATTGAGTTTGTAGATAAAGACAGTGGAATTGATTTTGATACCGAAATGAAACGTATCCAAACCGATTTCAAAACATTATTGCAAGAAGAAAAAGACTCACAAAACCAATTGATTAACGCTTTTAAGGTATTGGGCTATGAGTTATAAGCGTTTGGGCGATTACATACAATTGGTGGATAATCGAAATAAAGATTTAGCTGTTACAAATCTTTTGGGAATTAATATAACTAAAAACTTTATGCCTTCTGTTGCCAATGTTTCGGGTACAGATTTATCAAAATACAAAGTGATTAAAAAAGGACAATTTGCCTATTCTGCAATGCAAGTTGGACGAGATGAAACTATTCGACTTGCATTATATACTGATAATGAACCTGCAATAATTTCCCCTGCATATTTAGTAATTGAAACTAAAGACATAAACGAACTAATTCCTGAATATATGATGATGTGGTTTCAACGACCAGAATCAGATAGGTACGGTTGGTTTATTAGTGACAGTAGTGTTCGTGCCAGTTTGGAATGGGAGCGTTTTAGTGATATTGAAATACCAATCCCAAACATTAACGAACAAAAAAAATACGTAGCACTATACAAAGGCTTGCTAAACAATCAAAAAGTATATGAATACAGCTTGGAAGATCTACAGTTGGTTTGTGATTCTTATATGGACACTTTAAAAGAAAGAAATTTACAACCAATAAAAAATTCAGTCGAATTAGTTGACAATCGGAATAGTGATGGTTCAAATATAAATCTTCTCGGAATAAACGTGAAGAAAGTTTTTATGCCTTCAGAAGCGAAAACAACCAAAGCTAATTTAGTGAAGTACAAAATTATTAACAAAGGGCAATTTGCATATTCAGCAATGCAAGTTGGAAGAGATGAGACTGTGAGAGTTGTTCTTTATTCATCTGATGTACCAGCTATCATATCACCTGCATACAGTGTTTTTCAGGTGAAAAAAGATGCTAAAATTTTACCTGAATTTCTTATGCTTTGGTTTTATCGTCCTGAATTTAATAGGTATGGTTGGTTTATTAGTGATAGTAGTGTTAGAGCAAGTTTAGAATGGGAAAGATTTTGTGATATTGAAGTACCTGTTCCCGATATAAAAATACAAGAAGCTATCGTCACCATCTATCACACCTTGGAAACTCGCAAACGAATAAATGAGCAGTTAAAAGCCAGCATTAAACCACTTTGCCCTGTTTTAATGCGTGGAGTAATAGAAAATTCTCTTGCCGAACCAACAGAAAGGCAAGCAATATGAATTTTATCCTCCGCATATTTATGACATTTAGTTCAGTTTCGTTTTTTCTCATTATCTTTCTGGTTCAAAATGAAATAAATCCATACAAAATACAATTAGGTGATTATGCGTGGGTTACCTATGCTGTTTATGTAACCGCTCCTTTCCTATTGACTTTAATTTCACTTGGGATCTGCAAGCTTTTATCAAAGTCAACCATCAATAAAATTATTTCCATAGAAACATCCAACAATGATTTTTTAGCCAATTATTTGGCTTTTTTCTTTGTGGCATTGAGCATCAAAGGATTGGCAACTTTTTGGATTGTTTTTGGAATGACGATACTTTTTACTTTTGTTTCAAGAGTCTCTTATTTCAATCCAATCTTTTTGGTATTTGGATTTAACTTTTATTATGTTCATACGGGCGAAAATGTCAAAGTGATGTTGATAAGCAGAAAAAAATTAAAAAATCCTCAATCGTTTGAATCTATGTCTGTTCGGCGGATTAACGATTATACGTTTATAGAGATATGAGAATATGACTGAAATCCTAGCAAAAATAAAATCTGAATACAAAATGATACTGAATCAAGCAGACAATGTGTTGACTGATTTTGATTTGTCTTCAATTGAAGCAATTGATTTTGCACCCAGCCAAAAACCAGACGATGACCAATGGTTTCAAATTAACGGTTTTTCTGAAAAGGACTACTTTATTGATCAGTGCAAAGCTGAATTTAGTTCAGCCAGTCTTAATCAGATAGTTAATGATGATTATGCCGATATATCCTGCATCGTTATTTCACAAGGAAGTAAGAAATATTTTCAACGAATAACCCCCTCATTGTTTGTGAGCAAGAAAACAATTCTGGATTATTCTGGAGAACCTAAAATTGTTAAGCATAGAAAACAAATAGAAATCAGAGATGAATCTGATGCGGTGTATTTGGTTGATAGTGATACGCTTTATTTTAAGACCATTGGGAAACTCAAAGTGATTTTCCCAGGGATTGAGGTGTTGCACAGAGAAGCCACACAAGATGAAGTAGACGCTTTTATTGAAAATGATTTTATATTGCTTTCTGCCATTACGAATACTTCTATTGGGGAACAAAACAGAAAACGAATCGCTGATATTGGAATAAAGTATAACGCTTTGAGTGATGAGAAAAAGGATCAACTTATCACTTATGCTAAGGAAAAAGCAGGTGTTGAAGTAGAGGGTGATTCTTTTGTGGTTAAGTCAGAAACTGACCTTAAAAACGTATTGTATGCAATGGATCAAAGGTATTATTACGCTGATATTTACGAAGAAAACAGAGTTGCTAATTCGGTAAGAATAGTTAGTGGGCAATAAATGAAATTCACAGAAGCTAAATTAGAACAGGCTTTTATTGAGCTATTAGAAATTGAAGGTTTTCCACATTTCTTGGGTAATACTATTTCCCGAGCAGATGATGAAGTGTTAATAGAGGAAGATTTAAAAAACTATTTGCTTAGCCGCTATAAAAAAGAACAACTGACTGAAATAGAAAGCCAATCTATTATTCTTCAACTAAAAGCCCTGTCATCGAGCGACTTATACGAAAGCAACAAAAAAATAATGCGTTGGTTGGCTGATGGATTTATTTTAAAAAGAGAAGACCGAACGCAAAAAGACATTCATATAGAGCTGATTGATTATTCGGGACTTCCACCGCAAACACAAAGTCGTGATTTAGATAATATTATAGCTGAGCAACAAGCCAAATACGGCAAAGACCACAATATCTACAAATTTGTCAATCAATTGGAGATTGTTGGTACAGAAAAACGAATTCCTGATGGTGTGATTTACATCAATGGTTTGCCTGTTGTGGTATTTGAATTCAAATCAGCTATTCGAGAAGAAGCCACAATACACAATGCTTTTGAACAATTATCTATTCGTTACAAAAGAGATATTCCCGAGCTTTTTAAATACAATGCGTTTTGCATTATCAGTGATGGGGTGAATAATAAAGCAGGTTCGTTTTTTGCCCCTTACGAGTTTTATTATGCTTGGCGTAGAGTTGCAGGATTGGCAAAAGATGTTGATGGCATTGATAGTCTATTTACCCTTGTTCAAGGAATGCTAAACCAAAACAGACTGAGAGATATAATTCAGAATTTTATTTACATCCCTGACAGTTCAAAAAAAGACGAAAAAATAGTTTGTCGCTATCCTCAATATTATGCAGCTCGTACATTGTACGAGAATATTAAAAAAGCGGAGAAACCAGAGGGGGACGGAAAAGGCGGTACTTACTTTGGGGCAACGGGGAGCGGTAAAAGTTTTACCATGCTCTACCTCTCTCGTTTACTAATGAAAAGTGAGCATTTTGAAAGCCCTACCATTGTTTTAATAACAGATAGAACAGATTTAGACGACCAACTTTCAGGTCAATTTACCAACGCCAAAACTTTTATTGGCGATAGTAATGTGAAAAGTGTTGAAAGCAGAGCAGAATTAAGAACTTTACTGCAAGGCAGAAAAAGTGGCGGCGTTTTTTTAACAACCATTCACAAATTTACAGAAGACACAGAGCTGCTAACCGAAAGAACCAATGTAATCTGTATTTCAGATGAAGCACACAGAAGCCAAACCAATTTAGACCAAAAAGTAAAAGTCACTTCAAAAGGCGTCAAGAAGACCTTTGGTTTTGCAAAATACCTGCATGATTCACTACCCAATGCTACTTTTGTAGGTTTTACAGGTACGCCAATTGATGCCACTTTAGATGTGTTTGGAAAAGTGGTGGATAGCTACACCATGACTGAATCGGTAAGGGATGAAATCACCGTAAGAATTGTTTATGAAGGTCGGGCCGCCAAGGTCGCTTTACATAATAGTGAGTTAGAGAAAATTGAAAGATATTATGAAGAAGCAGCTGAAGAAGGGGCGAATGAATACCAAATAGAAGAAAGCAAAAAAGCCACTGCCACAATGAACTCTATTCTTGGCGACCCTGACCGCTTGCAAGCCTTAGCAGAAGATTTTGTAAAACATTATGACAATAGAGTTTGTGAAGGCTCTACGGTAAAAGGTAAAGCCATGTTTGTTTGTAGTAGTCGTGAAATTGGCTACAATTTTTACAAAAATGTCATTGAGTTAAAACCTGAATGGGCAGAAATAAGGGTTGCAGAAGAAGGCGTTGAACTTACGGATAAAGAGAAAAGGGAAATCAAGCCCATGGAAAGAATCAAAATGATTATGACCAGAGGCAAAGATGACCCAAAGGGGATGTATGATTTACTCGGAACAAAAGAGCATCGCAAAGAGTTAGATAGGCAATTCAAAAATGAAAAATCTAATTTCAAAATAGCCATTGTGGTAGATATGTGGCTAACTGGTTTTGACATCCCTTTCTTAGATTCTATCTACATTGACAAGCCAATAAGGCAACATAATTTAATTCAAACCATTTCACGAGTAAACCGAAAATATAAAGGAAAAAACAAAGGATTGGTTGTTGACTACATTGGCATTAAAAAGCAAATGAATCTCGCTTTAGCCAAATACAACAAAGGAGATGAGGAAAATTTTGAGGATATTCAAGAATCCTTGATTGTGGTTAGAAATTATCTGGATTTATTAGCCAAAGCATTTCATAAGTTTGATAATTCAAAATATTTCGATGGCTCTGCATTGGAGCAGTTAAATACTTTGAATATGGCGGCTGAATATGTGCAACTAACAAAAGAGCTTGAAACTCGTTTTATGGGTTTGGTTAAACGCTTAAAAGCAGCTTATGATATTTGTGCAGGAAGCGAGCAATTAACTCAAATCGAGCGTGATTATACGCACTTCTATTTAGCTGTAAGGTCAATCGTTTTTAAATTTACAAAAGGAAATGCACCTGACACAGCACAAATGAACGCCAAAGTTCGTGAAATGATAAAAGATGCCTTGGAGAGTGATGGTGTACAGGAAATATTTAAACTCGGCGATGAGGCAGAAACCGAACAAGATCTTTTTGATGAAGATTACTTGGCTAAAATAGACAAGATAAAATTGCCAAACACTAAAATAAAGTTACTTCAACAACTCTTGGCAAAAGCCATTGGAGAAATAAAGAAAGTCAATAAAGTAAAAGGAATTGATTTTTCAAAAAAAATGCAATCCTTGGTTGAAAAATACAATGAAAGAAAAGAAGACGATATTTTGCGTAGTGAAGTTTATGAGGAAATGGCAGAACATTTAACCAATTTGATTTGGGAAGTACAAAAAGAATTTACCGCAGGAATTGAGTTGGGAATTGATTTTGAGGAAAAAGCTTTTTATGACATTCTGAAAGAGTTGTGCATTAAATATGACTTTAGTTACCCTGAGGAAAAACTCATCAACTTAGCAAAGGCTGTTAAAGATTTAGTTGATGCCCAAGCTAAATTCCCTGATTGGAATAAGCGGGATGATATTAAATCAGCCCTAAAAGTCGGATTGATCTTATTGCTAGATGAACACGGTTATCCGCCTGTGACGCGAGATGAAGTTTACAAGGATATTTTTGAGCAAGCGGAAAACTTCAAGAAAAATAGAGCAAAAAATGTATAACAAAAAAATCCAGTGGACGCAAAAAGACGCGCCGCTGATTTAGGCGTTATGAACTATAGGAGTGGTGCTTATTTATTTTTGGAAATTAGAAAACCTTAAACAAGATATACAAGAAAAACAATTAACTGAAAAAGATAAATTTATCTATACTTTTATTAGTATACTTTTTGGTGTAATTGGTATGGAGTTAATGATTTTGATGCCCACAGAAAATACTAACATATGGGATTTAACAAGTGGCTTATCAAATATACTTATAGTTGCTTTAGGAATTTTATTCGCATTTAAGGCAAATGGTGGTGCAAAAGGGATAGATTTTTTAGGAAAATATTTTAGTATTAGTTTTGTTGTAAGTATTAGATTTTTGGCAATCTTAATACCAATGTTTATTGGATTAATATTATATTACTCTTATGTTTTTCCAGACGATCAAGAAATAGAAGCAACATTTTTAGATACAATTCCATTTCTTATTTGGTATATCGTAATGTATTGGAGAATATTTAAACATATTAGAGATATAAAAAGTTCATAACAAATCATTCCAGCCGACTGCTAACGCGGTAGCTGAATTCAAGCGTTAGATTTGGAAAAACATTATGGAAGCAGTAGATAGATTTTATCGTTTATATTCAAAATATTTAGAAAGCTATGATAGTGATTCATTATTTAACCTTCTGAATTCCTTACATAGCTTAGGTGACAAGTTAAAAACAGATAATGACATAGATTTATTAAAACTTGATGAGTTTGTTACTCTCAAAACCATTCGTAATCATCTGCACCATCAAACAAAAATGCGTAATATATTTACAACTATTCCAGTGGATAAGATTAGTGGCATACATACTGATATGGTTTTCATGTGCTTGCTTTATACCTCTGATATAAATGATTCCATCGAAGAAGTATCAAATAAATACAGAAGCGAAACAAAAGATATAATTAATAATACAGTTCATTTTTATGGGGATGTAGTAAATATTTCACACGTAATATTTAATATGGCAGCAAGACTTATGGTTCTTCTCGATAAGAACAATATTGTCGGCATATCTAAAGGATATTTAGAAAATTATAAATGTATGATGTTCGATATAAATAACGGTCACTCTATAACTGTGAGTGGAAAAATTTATAGCAATATTGGCAACGTGGGCACAATCGATGAGATTCTGCTCAACACACTAAAATCTAACAAGTAGCTCAACCCGACCATTTATACGCCGTTTCGCTTCGCTACACTCTGTATAAATGGCCGGTTAGCAAGGCGTTACAGGGTGTCACTTAATTTATTTTTTAAGGCTATCCTAGGCGCTGCCTACTGGCTTCAAATAAACTGATACCGGTTGCTACAGAAACATTAAGACTCTCAACATTTCCTTGCATAGGGATTAGTGCCAACTGATCACAAGACTGCTTAGTAAGTTGTCTTAAGCCTTTACCTTCAGTGCCCATAATTAACGCTGTTGGAGTGGTTAAGTCAATTTGATAAATTGAAGCATTGGTTGATCCGTCTAGGCCAACCACCCAAACATTTTCTTGTTGTAGTGCTTTAATGGTTCTGGCTAAGTTAGTTACTTGAAATATTTTTAATTGATTTAAAGCGCCTGCCGAAGTTTTGTGTACCAGTG
>NZ_FQTP01000012.1 GCF_900128515.1 Bathymodiolus heckerae thiotrophic gill symbiont | reverse complement strand
GATAAATCCACATCCTTGACATCTAGATTAACCAGTTCAGATACGCGCAAGCCACAAGAATAAATCACTTCAATAATGCTTACATCACGCTGCTCAAAACGACTGGTTTTTTGTGGCTTTAACATCTGTAGTAATTGATCGTAATTAAGCGCACTTGGTAGTGTTTGTGCAATTTTTGGCGTGTGTAATTGCACGGCGCAATTGTGCTTGAGTTGCCCCTGATTAACCAAATAAGTTAACAAACCACGCACAGAAGACATATAACGACGAATACTGCGAGAACAGATATTTTTATGGCGCAATTGCATCATAAATAAATTAAGCATTTCAGAAGTGAGCTGTGACCAAGTGGATATTTTTTGTACATTCAGAAAAATAATTAACTGATGTAAATCACGTTGATACGCTTGCTGAGTGTTCAGCGCATAATTTCGCTCAACTTTTAAATACGAAATAAACTCAATTATTTGCTTTTTCACTTGATTTTTCTGAGCTTGACCATATCAAGACATTTTACGCACAATAAAGGTAACTGGTAAATGACTACAAAACAAACACATTCGTTTCAAACAGAGGTTTCTCAACTACTTCATTTAATGATCCATTCTTTGTATTCTAACAAAGAGATTTTCTTACGTGAATTGGTCTCAAATGCTTCTGATGCCGTTGATAAGCTGAAATTTGAATCACTATCAAATGATGCTTTAATTGAAGGAAAAGAAGAGCTTAAGGTTTTTATTGATGTTGATAAAGATGCAGGTACGATTACTATTACTGATAATGGTATCGGCATGACTGAAACTGAAGTTATGGAAAATATCGGTACCATTGCCAATTCAGGAACCAAAAAATTCCTACAAAGCCTAGATGAAAAACAAGCTGAGGATTCAAATCTAATTGGTCAATTTGGTGTTGGTTTTTATGCCTCATTTATTGTTGCTGACGAAGTGGTTTTAACCACTAGAAAAGCAGGCGATGATAAAACTAACGGCACAATTTGGACTTCGAAAGGTGAAGGTGAATATTCTCTTGAAAGCGCAACAGTTGAAGATTTTGGTACAAAAGTCACTCTACACATCAAAAAAGAAGAAAAAGAATTTTTAGATGATTATCGCCTTAGAGGTATTGTTTCAAAATACTCTGATCACATTACCGTTCCAATTATGATGATCAAACCAGCAGAAGAAGATTCTGACACGATTGAGTATGAAATGGTTAACAAGGCCAATGCATTTTGGACACAAGACAAAAAAGAACTAAAACAAGAAGATTACGATGAATTTTACAAATCATTAACGTTTGATTTTAAAGCGCCGTTAACGCAACTTCACAACCGCGTTGAAGGCAAACTTGACTACACATCATTATTGTTTATCCCTTCTAAAGCGCCATTTGACATGTGGGAGCCAAAGCGCAAAGGCGGCATTAAGCTGTATGCTAAGCGTGTATTTATCATGGAAGACAACGAAGAATTAATGCCAATGTACTTGCGCTTTGTTAAAGGTGTGATTGATACAGCTGATTTATCTCTAAATGTTTCTCGTGAAATATTGCAAGGCAATAAAGTTGTTGATACAATTCGTAAAGCGTCGGTTAGCAGAATTCTAAAAGAATTGGAAAAAATGGCAAAAAACAAGCCTGAGAAATACGCCACTTTCTGGAAAGAATTTGGCATGGTAATGAAAGAAGGTGTGGTTGAAGACTTCAGTAATAAAGACAAAATTGCAAGTCTTTTGCGTTTTGCTACAACCAAATCTGAAGGTGAGGATCAAACCGTATCACTGGCTGATTACATCGAGCGTATGAGTGAAGATCAAAAGGATATTTACTACATTACCGCTGAAACTTACGCAGCAGCCAAAGGCTCACCACATTTAGAAATTTTCAAGAAAAAGGATATTGAGGTGCTACTACTATCTGACCGTGTTGATGAATGGATGGTGAACAACTTTAACGAATTTGAAGGTAAAAATCTTAAATCAATCGCCAAAGGTGATTTAGAAAACCTGGACTCAAAAGAAGAAAAGAAAGAAAAAGAAAAAACGGCTAAGAGTTACAATAAAGTTATTAAAGAAATCAGCAAAATTCTTGAAGCGCAAGTTAAAGAAGTTAAGATTTCAAATCGCTTAAGCGAATCCCCTTCTTGCTTGGTTGCTGACGAAAATGAAATGGGTGGCAACATGGAAAGAATTATGGCTTCACTCGGTCAAGACGTGCCAGAGACTAAGCCAATTCTTGAAATCAACCCAAATCACCCATTGGTTGAAAAACTAAAAACTAAAGTTGATGAAGATTTAGTTAATGTACTATTTGATCAAGCAGTTTTATCAGAAGGTGGGCAGTTAAAAGATCCTGCTGAATTTGTTAAACGCATGAACAAACTTATTAACTAACTTAACAAATTCACAAACAACAAAAAAGCCCGAATAAATCGGGCTTTTTTTATTACGTCATTTGCATTATTTCTGATATTTTTAATATTAGACTAAAAATTACTCAATTTAAGGCTTAAATTAGCTTTAAAACGAATGTTTTATGGGATTTTAAGACTTAAAAAAGGCTTATTTACAAAATTGTCTATTTTTTAAAAGGTTGGACATTCCTAAGAATTCCTCTAAAAATAGCCACCTCTTCTTTTTCAGGCTCTGCACGTCCAAAGAAGCGACGCATGCGACGCATAAGCAGCTCTTTAGGACGCTTTTCTTCAAAATAGTTAATGTACTCAAGCACTTGAGCAAGATGCGCATAAAAACCTTCTAATTCAACATTACTGGCTGTTTCATTAGTGCTTTTTTCAAATTCTGTGGTTGTGCTATAAACATAGTTTTGATAAGCAAACACCTGAATAGCTGAGGCAACATTAAGCGAGAAATAATTTGGATTTCCTGGAATGGTCATTAGAATTTGACACAAATCTAGCTCTTCATTACTCAAGCCTGAGTTTTCAGTGCCAAATACAACAGCAACTTCTTGACCTTTAACAGATACAGTTTTTTGTATTTCACCACATGCACCCACCACATCCATTTGCCTCCACTTAACATTACGCTGGCGCGCACTCGCACCTATTACTAAATGTACGCCTGTTAAGGCCTCTTCAAGCGTATCACAAACTACAGCATTCGTTAGAATGTCGTCTGCCCCGCTTGCTCTAGCGGTTGCCACAGCTGATGGATGGGTCTTTGGACTAACTAGATACAAAGTTGAAAGATTCATATTTTTCATGGCTCTAGCCGCCGCACCAATATTGCCAGGCTCGGTGGTATTAACCATAACCACGCGTACATTATCAAAGGTATAATTTGTGTCTTTTTGCATTTGTCTATTTAATTATGAATCCTACGCTTAATATTGCCGTTAAAGCCGCTAGAAAAGCGGGTGACATCATCTTAAGATATCACAATCAGATTGATCTGCTAACGATTGAAAATAAAGCGGCAAATGACTTCGTTTCTGAAGTGGATAAAGCTGCTGAAGACGCTATTATAGACGAGTTGAAATATGCCTTTCCTGATCATTCGATTTTGGGTGAAGAAAATGGTGAAATCGTTGGCAAAGACAAGCGCTTTGTTTGGATCTTAGATCCACTTGACGGCACCACTAATTATCTACACGGCTTTCCGCAGTATGCGGTTTCTATCGCTTTATATGAAAACAACGAACCAACCCATGCTGTTGTTTACGATCCATTTAAAGAAGAATTATTTACCGCTTCTAAAGGCGAAGGTGCCTACTTAAATGAGCAGCGTATTCGTGTAACTGGTGCAGCGGGTTTTAAAGATACATTAATTGGCACAGGTTTTCCGTTTAAAGCACCTCAACACTTAGATGCTTATCTTGACATGTTCAGGGCAATCCATCCAAAGGTTGCTGGCATTCGTCGCGCTGGCTCTGCCGCGCTTGATTTGGCTTATTTAGCAGCTGGACGACTAGATGGATTTTGGGAAATTGAACTTAATATTTGGGATATTGCCGCGGGCGTACTGCTTGTTAAAGAGTCATGTGGTTTAGTGGTTGATTTTTCACGTCGTGTCTCGTACTTAGATACGGGCAACATCGTTGCAGGTACTGAAAAAGTCTTTTAAGAAATTTTAAAAAGTATTCACCCGCACTTAACCAGCGATTTACAACGCTAGGAGTTTTATGCAAAAGTCTTTTAAAAACATAATCTTGAAAATTTCTTTATTTTTTCTATTCTTGACTGTTGTTTCTGTGCTGATTCAAAGAATTTTTTATCCAATATATGTGGATGCCCAAGGTCTATTACACGAAACTCTGTGGACACCGATTGGCGCTTTTTCTTTCGTGCTAAGCATGGCCAGCTTTATTATTTATTTAATGTTGTTGATTTTTGCATCAATCAAGCGTCGGATAAAGTAAGCTGCTCTCCCTTTATTTTTTTAGATTTTTCACTCATTAAATACACAATCGCAGGGCTTTTACTTTCAGGAAGCGGGTTTTTATCCGAATTTTCAGCGGGATAAGCCGTTCGTCTCATTTCAGTTTTCATACGCCCTGGATCAAGTGAATTTACCCGAATATTAGTTTTTTCCAACTCCTCAGACAGCGTTTTACTTAACCCTTCAATGGCAAACTTACTCACTCCGTACGCCCCCCAATAAGCACGAGCCTCTCGCCCTACCGAAGAGGATAAAAACAACACACACGCATCGGCTGATTTATTAAGCGCTGGAATTAACGCTTGTGTAAGCATGAACGGCGCATTGACATTGATTTGCATAGTCGCATACCAAAGCTTAAGATCGTATTGTTCAATTGGCATCATAGTACCAATAATGCCAGCATTATGAATTAGACCATCAAGCTGGCCAAAATTATCCAAAACATCTTTTTGCAATTGCTGGTAATGCTCAGCTGTTGCACCCTCAAGATCCAAAGGATATAAAATTGGCTCTACAAATCCACCATCAACCACCTCATCATAAGCAGTTTCGAGCGAGCCAAGATCACGACCTAGCATGATCACAGTAGCACCTGCTTTAGCCAAATCCATTGTCATTGCCTTACCAAAGCCGCGGTTTGCACCAGTTACTAAAATAACTTTATCTTTTAGCTCACCTTCGGTGATTGAATAATTTGTTGAAATTTCCATTAATTTAATTCCTTTTTACTTTGTACGCCGAGTGCTTTAAGTTTTTCGGCGCGACCAATCAGATTGCCCTTGCCTTCTGATAATTTACTGCGTGCTTCTTTGTAGCTTTTTTGTGCCTTATCTAAGTGCTTTTCAATATCATCCATTGATTTTATAAAGCCGAATAACTTGTCATACATGGCACCTGCCTGACGTGCTATTTCTTCTGAATTTAAATTTTGGCGTTCTGTTTGCCAAATATGATGCACCGTTTTAAGGCTCATCATTAAAGTAGACGGAGAAACCAATACAATGTTCTTTTTCAATGCAATGGTAAATAGATCAGGCTTGTGATCGAGTGCCACCAATAGTGCTGATTCAATAGGAATAAAGACAAAGATAAAATCAAGCGTCAACACGCCCTCTAAGTTTTCATACTCTTTAATGCTAATGCCATTGATGTGTGCCTCAACTGAACTAACATGCGCCTTTAAAGAGGTTGCATTACTTTGGTCAGCAATGTAGTCTTTATAAGCTTTAAGAGAAACTTTAGAATCGATAATAATGTCTTTTTCATCAGGAAGATGCAAGATAACATCTGGCTTAAAAGACACGCCCTGCTCATTTTTAAGTTGTTTTTGTGTATCAAACTCATGACCTTCGCGCAAACCCGAACTTGACAAAATAGAGCTTAGAATCATCTCACCCCAATCGCCCTGCTGCTTATTATCGTAAGTGAGTGCATTGGTTAAATTTTGTGTGGTTTGCTGTGCTTCAATACTGGTCTTTTTAAGATTGTCAATTTGCGCTGCAAGTGTTGCACGCTCTTTAATTTGCTCTGTAGTAATAATTTCTATTTTATCTCTAAACTCTTTAAGTTGAGATTGCAGTGGCGTAAGAAGCTCTAAATTTTTAATGCTTAACTCATTACGATCTTTGGCTAATATATCACCAGCAACTGCTTTGAAGTCTTTGCTCATTTGCTCTCTGGCAATGTTGATCATATTAATCTGATTTTCATAAGATTTAATTTTTTCATCAAGACTAACTTCTAAATGAATATTCTCTTTACTCAAGACTTGGAGTTGCTTATCTAGATAAAAATAAACACCAATTGCACCCAACAACAATCCTAGCAAAACATAAACAATTTCCATTAAATTAACTCCAATAATTCACTCGGATGAGTGATTAAATAATCATAATTCCAATTTTTTTCAACTTTTCCATACCCATAAGTAACAGCCACAGTTTTAATATTTGCATTAGTGCCAGCTAACATGTCATTTTTATCATCACCAATAAACAAACAACGTCTAGGATCAATTGCTAATTGTGCGCAAGCGTACAATAATGGCGCAGGATGAGGCTTATTAAACTCCAATGTATCGCCACACACTATCACATCTGGATTAATACCAAGTTTTTCTAATAACAAATGTGTTAAATTTTCAGGCTTATTAGTAACAATACCCCAGTGTAATTTTTGCGCTTTTAGCATATTAATTAACGCATCTATCCCGTCGAATGTTGATGAACTTCTATCGATATTATTCGTGTAAATTTCCAAAATCCTTTGATGCCATTTTAAAAACTGAGGGTGACTATCTTCACACTCAAACCCAAACTTGATTAAGGCTTTGCCACCAAAAGCTACCAAAGGTTTTATTTGCTCGTAAGGCTTTTGACTTAATCCATTCTCCTGAAGAAGTTGATTTAGTGCATACGCCAAGTCGGGCGCTGTATCAATTAAGGTACCGTCTAAATCAAATAAAATAGTGTTAACCATCATAGAAAATTGTTAAAATATTAAGCCTATTAATTATAACGTTTACGCTCGTAATTACTCATGCTGTTTTTAAGATCATTACTGTATTTTTTAGGTTCAACTCTAGTGCTTAGTTTTTTGGTTGCGCTAGCCTTATCCTTGTTTTTTTTACCAGTTAAATATCGTTACAAAATTTTATCAAAGTGGTCGTTATTTTGTATGTGGTGGCTAAAAATTACACTCAATATTAAACTTGAGGTTATTGGTAAAGAAAATATTCCAAATGCACCAAGTGTTATCGTCTCTAACCATCAATCTACATGGGAAACATTAGCCTTACAAACTATTTTTCCACACCAAACCTGGGTACTTAAGCAAGAATTACAATGGATTCCAATTTTTGGCTGGGGTTTGGCACTATTAAAACCCATTATTATCAATCGTGATGAAAAATTAAAAGCCATTAAAAAGGTTATAAAACAAGGCTCTGCACGCATTAAAGAAGGAATTTTTGTCGTAGTATTTCCTGAAGGAACACGCCAGCCCTATGGACAGCTTGGTGAATATCAAAATGGTGGCATGGCCATTGCTAAAAAAACAGGCTGCTTGGTTGTGCCGGTTTATCATAATGCTGGAAAAATATGGTCTAAAGGCAGTTTTACCAAGCAATCAGGCACTATTACAATGGTTATTGGTCCAGCAATAGATCCAGCTGGAGAAAATGCATCTACCCTCACCAAAGAAGTGCGAAAATGGACACTCGATATGGCGGAAAAATACTAAATTAATTCGGCAATAATCGGTCTAATAAACTGTCGTATTCAAGCTTATTTTTATACAAACCGATTAACATAACAACCTCTTCAAGTCGTAAATCTTGATAATCATCCATCTCACTAATCACAAATCTTATTTCACCCTGACCTTTAAAATATAGGTTTAACTCATGATTAGGGTCTAAAGTTTGTAATTGCTGCCCAATCAAAGAAAGTTGAATTTGACCTTGTTTAATATCGGTAGCAATCTTTTTAGCGTTAGCAATAATATCATTCAGTTTATTATTGTATTTAAGCTCAAACTGCCTTGATTTTAGCCGGTACTTATCCAGATACACTTGATTGTTAATATCACCACTGAGCGGATATGAAAATACAAGTTTTGCCTCATATTCGGTTTCAGTCGATTTAGAATAACTAGTGTAGTTACCTTTATTATCATCCTTTGTGGCGCTGATAGTGAAGTCAAAATCTGGCAATTTTGAATTTTTATACGTCTCAATGGATCGATTATTTTTACGTATTTCAATATTAATTCGCTTTAAATCTCTCACCATAGTCTGACAATATTGATCAAGATTGTCAATTAGATTAACGCTAAATTGACGCCCAAGTGTGGGTATATTTTTATCAACATCAAGTCCATTAACAGCACTCAATAAAAGTGCATTTTGTGCTATTAGTTTTGACTTTAAACTCAACAATAAACGCTGATGTTTATCGATAGAGCGCTCTAAAATTTCACTATCTCTTGTTTGTCTATCTGTCATCTGAACTTGTATACTAGACAACCTACTAATGGTATTACTAAGCACCTCTATTTGCCATTTATATTCTACCCAATCAATAAATTCAGCCACTTTATCTTCAATAAAATCTTCTTGAACCTCTGCCAACACAAGCTCTTCATCTTTATAATCTAATACCGCTAAATCGTAGGTTTTTTGATCAACAACACCATTTTGATTTTGAAGCAGTGGCAATGTCCAGCTCACACTCAAATCATCTAAATATTCAGTGGTATTTTTGTCAGTTTGATAGCCATTTTTGTCATACATTTTTTCATTTTTAATAGGCAGAGATCGGTCAAATGAAAAACTCAGCTCAGAACCATTGCTAAAGAATTTTTTTGATAAGTCAGATGAAATTTTACGAACTTGCTGATTGGTGCTACGAGCATAATCAGTTGAAGATGTGTAATCATACTTTAACTTGTTTTTATGAATACGACCGAACTCTGCACCAACACCCCAATCCCAATTAGAATAGTTAGCTCGATCACCAATCATTTCAATTTTCTTTATTTCAACATTAATCCTCTCTTTTTCAAAAAACTCATGACTTAATAACAGCTGATGCACAAAGTTATCTTGCGTATACGCACTAGCTGACTGACTCAACATCAAGATAAGTATTGGTAACAAAAGCATCAATATGACCTATTTAAATTAACTAATTATAAGTAAGATTAATTTCATATAAATATTCATTGATCATACTATTTTTGGTAAAATTGTCAAGTTATTTAATGATAGTAAAAGATGCAGGGAATACCAGCTAATATAAAACTTTTAAGCTTTGCCAAAAAAGGATTGATTTTTTCACAGACATACTCTGTTAAAGACTTCCCCAGAATTAGCGAAATTGTGACCAACTCTGGCGACAAGGTTTCAGTTGAATTAAATTTTTATATTGAGAACAATAGAATCCCTTGTATTGAAGGTCAGGTTAAATTAGAGGTTGCACTAGATTGCCAGCGCTGCCTAAATGAAGTTAAACTTCAGCTAAATCTTGTTTTCAAATTGGCTTTTATTATTCATGAAAATCAAGCTGAAGAATTAGATCCAAGCTTTGAGACAATTCTGAATGCAGATGAAGAATTTTCAACAATAGAATTTATAACGGATGAGGTGCTAATAACCATTCCAATGATACCGATGCATTCACACGAATGCCAATCGTACAAGGATATAATCCCAGTAATAGAGCAAGAGCGTGTAAACCCTTTTGCAGTTTTAGAACAATTAAAAAATTCAAACAGGAGTCAATAAAATGGCAGTACAAAAAAGTAGAAAAACCCCTTCAAAAAGAGGTATGCGTCGTTCACATAATGCACTAACAGGTCCAACATTATCAGAAGATCAAGAAACTGGTGAAATCCATTTACGTCACCATGTTACTGCTGATGGTTACTACCGTGGCAAAAAGGTTATCAACACTAAAGACGTTCAAGAAGTAGAAGCTTAAACCCTCTATGACTATTAAGGTATCAATTGATGCCTCAGGGGGAGATCATGGGATACCTGTTACCATAGCGGCAGGTATTAAAGCTCTGAGTGTGTTTCAGGACCTACAATTAACGTTCGTAGGTGATCAAACAACTATTCAGGCCGAAATCAAGAAACACCCTTCTTCTAGAAAAATTTCCGACAGAATTCAAGTTGTTCATGCTACTGAAGTAGTACTTATGAATGAGTCCCCCGCTATCGCCTTGCGAAAGAAGAAAAACTCTTCTATGCGTGTAGCAATCAACCTTGTTAAATCAAACGATGTAGATGCTTGTGTTAGTGCTGGAAATACTGGCGCACTTATGGCTATTTCTCGCTTTGTTTTAAAAACCATTAAAGGTATCGATCGACCTGCAATCATGGGACGCATGCCTACTATGACAGGTCATACACACATGTTAGATCTTGGTGCAAATGTCGACTCAAGTCCTGAAGCTCTATTAGAATTTGCAACAATGGGGTCAACTGCTGTTGAGCAAACTGAAGATATTAAAAATCCTACAATTGGTCTTTTGAACATTGGCGAAGAAGACATAAAGGGCAACGATAAAATCAAAAAAACATCAGCTTTATTAAAGGCTTCAAACTTGAATTATCATGGTTTTGTTGAGGGCGATGATATTTACAAAGGCATTGTTGATCTAGTTGTCTGTGATGGCTTTGAAGGTAATATTGCTCTTAAGGCCAGTGAAGGTGTAGCCAGTATGATGGGGCACTATCTTAAGCGTGCCTTTACTCGAAACTGGGCAACTAAAATTGTTGCACTCATTGCCACCCCAGTATTAAAAGATTTTAAATCTAGTCTTGATCCAGGAAAATACAATGGTGCCAGCTTGTTGGGTTTACGCGGTATTGTAGTTAAAAGCCACGGTGGTGCGAATGTTGAATCATTTTTTGTGGCAATATCTGAAGCTTACCTTGAAGCAAATGCAAATATTATTGATAAAATATCCGCACAAGTCTCTAAAGAATTAAAAAACAATGAATAAATTTGCTCGAATTATTGGCACTGGCAGTTATTTGCCACCAACCATTATTACCAACGATGACCTGTCAAAAACCATTGATACTACTGATGAGTGGATTACTACTCGAACAGGCATTAAACAGCGTCATCGCGTTACCACTGAAAGCACTTGTGATTTAGCCAAGATTGCTTCTAATAAAGCGCTTGAAATGGCTGGTATTGATACGTCTGAATTAGACTTAATCATTCTTGCGACGACAACACCAGATAAAATATTCCCTGCAACTGCAACCATGTTGCAAAATGCAATTGGTGCCTCATGCCCTGCATTTGACTTACAATCTGTATGTTCAGGCTTTGTATTTGCACTAACCACGGCAGAACAGTATATTAAAACTGGTGCTGCTAATAAAGTATTAGTAGTTGGTAGTGAAACCCTATCTAGAATCGTTGATTGGAGTGATCGTTCAACGGCCATTCTATTTGGTGATGGCGCTGGTGCTGTGGTTTTAAGTGGTAGTGAAGAAACTGGCATACTCCATTCTAAATTGTTCAGTGATGGTAATTACCTATCTTCACTACAAGTGAGTAATAATTTTATCAATGAAACCGGTTTTATTGAAATGGCTGGCAATGAAGTCTTTAAAATTGCTGTTAGCCGCCTATCCTCTCTTGCAGAAGAAACACTAGCTGATGCCGGCATGAGCACTGAAGAGCTTGACTGGATGGTGCCTCATCAAGCAAATATTCGTATCATATCAGCGGTAGCTAAACGTATAAAAACACCAATGGATAAGGTTATTGTTACACTAGAGAATCATGGCAACACTTCTGCCGCATCAATTCCACTGGCGCTAGATACAGCTGTTCGAGATGGAAGAATTAAAAAAGGTGACAACCTGTTAATGGAAGGTATAGGTGGCGGTTTTAGTTGGGGTAGTGTTTTAGTTCAATTCTAAAATGACCTTATTTGTAACTTTTGAATTAAAGCTTGCAAGCTTTGCGCATCAACACTCAACAACTCTAAAACACTGCTAGCTTTTTTATATAACGCCTGATAAGACTGCTTAGATTCTGACAAACCAATGATTGACGGATAAGTTGGTTTATTTTTATCACTATCTGAATGCTGATTTTTACCCAATACACCTACCGGCGCTTCAACATCTAAAACATCATCTTGTATCTGATAAGCTAAGCCAATTGCTTGAGAAAATTCTCTCAAGATATTGCGATCTTCTACTGAGCATTGCGCAGTAATAGCACCCAAATCAACTGCGCAACTTAACAAAGCGCCTGTTTTTTTACGATGCATATTTTCAAGCACTGAGATATCAACTGACTGACTAACAATTGATAAATCAATTGCCTGACCTTCAGCCATCTTGAAAGCCGCATGAGTAAGCGTTGATAACAACTCTATCTTTGTTTTGCTATCTAGCAAAGGATCATTAACCAACACCTCAAAGGCTAGCGCTTGAAGACCGTCACCCGCTAAAATCGCTTGTGCTTCATTAAAGTATTTGTGGCAAGCGGGCTGGTTATGGCGAATATCGTCATCATCCATTGCTGGAAGATCATCATGAATTAACGAATAGGCGTGAATAAATTCAACAGAACAGGCGCTTGAATCTACTTTATTTAAATCAGTGTCAAACAAGCTAGCAACACAGTAAGCCAAAATCGGTCTAAAGCGTTTTCCACCGGCGAGCACGCTATAGCGCATAGCTTCAGTAAGAGAGCCCTGGGTCGATAGATAATTATCAAGCTTAGAATTTAGCCGTACAACATGTGTGTCAAATTGCATAACAACTAATTAAGAATCCTCAAACGCAGTTGCATTACTAAAATCATCTTGTTGAGTAAGTTTTGAAATTTTCTGACTGGCATCATTGAGAGCTGTTTGACAAGATTTTGTCAATTCAACACCTTTGGAAAAATGCATCAAAGAATCTTCCAGGCTCAAATCGCCAGACTCCATAGTATTTACAATATCTTCTAGCTCGGTCAAGCCTTTATTAAAATCAAATTTTTTTGTCATAGTTTATCGCTTGCCTCCACCGCCTGCTTGTACGAGTATTTTATCCATTATTCTACTGGGTAGTATCCTTTTCAACACAGCAAACAACTTAGTTGGAAAGGTCACCCAGTAACGAATCTTTGCCTTAGGCGATCTTAAAGCATGCAAGGTACATTTTAAAATTGATTCTGCAGGCAATGTATAGTCAGCCAGTTTATCTGACTTTAGACGTTCAATCATTTGCTTGTAATTTGATTGATAATCACTATTATCCATATCAATATTTGCTTTAAATGCTAAGTATGCGTTTATCCTAAATTTTGATTCAATCGGTCCTGGTTGAATTAAAGACAATTGAACATTCGTATTCATCAGCTCAAGTCTTAGTGTATCTACCAAGCCTTCAATGGCAAATTTAGAAGCATTGTAAGAGCCACGAAAAGGCATTGCTACAAAACCCAAAACAGAGCTTAAATAAATAATTCTTCCGTTATTAGAGTCTTTCATACCTGGCAACACAAGATTGGTTAGCTCATGCCAGCCAAATACGTTGGCTTGAAATTGTGCCTCAAGTGTTTTTCTAGAAACATCTTCCAAAGCACCTACCTGTCCATAAGCGCCATTATGAATCAATCCATACAATTCATCGACCTGCTCATAAATAGCTTTTGTCGCTTGTTTGATTGACTTTGAAGAACTAAGATCTAATTGATAAGACTCAAAGCCTAATTGAATTAACATTTCTACATCTTGAGTTTTTCTTGCTGTGGCAAAAACACGATAGCCGGCTTGTTTCAAACCTTGTGCAAGACACAAGCCAATACCACTTGAACAGCCCGTAATTAAAACCGCTTGCATTATTTTGATCGAGGCTTTCTTCGCTCTGAATAGATATCTTCAGGCTTGTAACCTACTTGCGCCTTCGTCCAAAAATCAGCAACTGGCTTAAGCTCTGGATTGATACTTTGCGAACGTAGTACTAAAAAGTTATAGGCCATACGAAAATCTTTACTTGCCAACATATCCTCAACTTTCTTCGGTTGCATTTTTTCAAGTTTAGTTTGCGCCATCCAGGTCTCTTTGATACGCGCTGTTAGCCATCTTGGTAATGAGACTTGCTTTATTTGATTAATAATAACTTCTTCTGATGCTTGACTCATTGCCAGATAAATACTTCTTTGCTTCTGTTTAATTAGTTGGTAGCGCTCATTTTGAGCTTGCCATAAAAATACAGCAAACAAAAAAGCAGGTGTAACAGGCTTATTTCTTTTGATTCTATTTGAGGTGTTATTAAGCGCAATCTTAATAAAATCATTCTTACGAGTTTGCTTAAACAAATGCTTTAATAAATCGTATTTTTCCAGGCGTTCGTAAACTTTAAAACCATATTCATTATGAAATAACTTAATACATTCTTCGTATAGTCTGGCTGGCGATATATTACTGAGTAAGGGCGCCTGTTGATAAATGGATAATTTTATTTCATTACTTAACTCAAAATTAAGTTTGGTTTGAAATCTAACCGCTCTAATCATACGAACAGGATCTTCTTCAAACCGAACTAACGGCTCACCAATGATATGAATTTGACGAGAATCAATATCTTCTAATCCGCCAATATAGTCAATTACCTCTTCAGTACGAACATCATAGTACAATGCATTAACTCTAAAATCACGACGAACAACGTCTTCTTCAATTTTTCCGTAACAATTATCTCGAACAATAACACCACTTTTTGCCGTTTTAACTTGGCCAGATCTAAAGGTTGCCACCTCTAAATATTTTCTTGCTGAAAACATCACATGCACTAAGCGAAAGCGCCTACCAATTAAACGGGAGCGTTTAAATAATTTGTTAACCTGTTCGGGCTTGGCATTCGTAGCAATATCAAAATCTTTAGGTTTTAGATCCAATAATAGATCACGCACACAACCGCCAACGAGATAAACTTCAAACCCTGCTTTTGCAATGGTTTGAACAACTTTAAGCGCATCTCTGTCGATCAACCTCTTGTCAAAGTTGACTTTTTTTCGAACAGGATTCGAGCTTTTTTTTCTACGAAATATATTGAAGATCGACAATTGGCTTTGGACTCCACCCGTCTTGTTGGTGTTCGGCAATAACAGACGTATAAACGCCGCCACGAACATTAAAAATAGCTTTTAAGCGCATAAATCTAGGGTTAGTCGCGTTAACTAAATCATCTAAGATTTCGTTAGTAACCGCCTCATGAAAAGCACCTTCATCACGAAATGACCAAATATACATTTTTAAAGATTTGAGCTCAACACACGCTTGATCAGCGATATATTCCAAATGCAGTGTGGCAAAATCAGGCTGTCCAGTTTTAGGACAAAGGCAAGTAAACTCTGGCATATCGATTTGAATAACAAAATCACGCTCAGGATTCGGATTGTCAAAAACTTCAAGTTCTTTACTAGGCTGTGAAGACATGGTTTCTTTTAGAGGAAAATGATGCTATTTTACACACCTATGGACAAGGTTGAAATAGCGTTGTTAAAAAGGTTTGTCGATCAGTCGAGTGAACTTTCCATGACGATAAGCATAAAACACAGTAATTACTAGCAATACTAACAGATGAACCCACCACAAACCCACTATAGGCAGTAACTCTCCGCGCTCTAGATTAGATTTTGCCACCAATAGCACATTGTTGTAAATAATAAATACCAGTACACCAACTAACACGCCTAAATTTTTTCCGCCACGAGGTGAGGCTTTGCCTAGCAAGATGCCAAAAATAGACAAAATTAACACACTAAGGGGCTGGGAGAATCGCCATTGCCACTCGGCTATATCTTTTTTATCACTTGAAAACAATAAGTCCAATGTTGGTTTTGACTCGATTTTTGTCATGCTATCGGCTTTCCTTTGATTGCTACCGTTAATAATTTGCAAATCATACAAGTCAAAGTCAAGAATTTTTTTATTGCCTTCCAATGGAAAGCCATGATATCGAGTGCCATCTTTGAGGCGCAAATAAACACTCTTGGTAGCTGCGTTGGTAAATTTTTGTGCTTGAGAAGCTAGCGTTATTATGGGTTCACCGCCAGCAACAGTATAGATAAAAATATCCTCCATATCTTGTGTACCATCACCTTCAGTTGATTTAACAGTTGAGGCATAAAAAACCAATTCACCATTTTTGAATTCTTGAAATTCACCTTCTTTAATAAAAGAAAATTCTGAAGCATTTTCACTGCGATCCATGATCATACTGCGTTGATGCTTTGACCACGGTACAGCAACTGTCGTTAAGAACAAGACAAGGATAAAGATAAGGATAACCACAGGCTGAATAAATAACATAAAGTGCTTGTCTCCCACACCTAAAGAATTCATAACAATTGCTTCAGAGTCTTTATAGAGCTTACTTACTGAGATGATAATTGCCAAGAATAAAGATAGAGATAGGATCAAAGGGACATCTCTAATCATCTTAAATCCAATAATTGGCATAAGATCCGTAATAAGGATGTTTTGCTGCGTACTTTCTTTAACCACCAACACCAGCTGATTGCCAAAAACAACCAATCCAATCACAATAAATACAGCCGCTAAGAGTATTAATACTTGGCGCATTAAGTACTTAGCTAAAATGCTATTTTGAAGTTTTATCGCTTTACTAAGAAATATTTTCATATGGCTTAAAACTAGGATTAGATGCTAGTATAAACCATGAATAATATATTTATTTCTTTTGTGACATTGATGAGAAAAACTCCTCATTGGTCTTAGTCAGTTTTAATCGATCAATTAAAAATTCAGCCGCCTCAACGGTATCCATAGGATGCAATATTTTTCTTAAAATCCACATCTTTTGCAATTCTTTTTCATCAGTAATTAACTCTTCACGACGCGTTCCAGATGCATTAATATTAATAGCTGGGAAAATACGCTTTTCACTTAAACGTCTCTCTAAGTGTAGCTCCATATTACCAGTTCCTTTGAATTCTTGATAAATCACTTCATCCATTTTGGATCCAGTATCAATCAAGGCCGTAGCAATAATAGTAATGCTACCGCCATTTTCAATATTTCTTGCTGCACCAAAAAAGCGCTTAGGTCGTTGCAATGCGTTAGCATCTACACCACCAGTAAGGACTTTTCCAGAAGAAGGCGCTACGGTGTTGTATGCTCTTGCCAAACGTGTAATTGAGTCTAATAAAATAATAACATCTTTACCCTGCTCAGCACGTCTTTTGGCTTTTTGAATCACCATTTCTGCCACTTGAACATGGCGCTTTGCAGATTCGTCAAAGGTAGAGGCAATCACCTCTCCACGAACTGTACGTGCCATTTCCGTAACCTCTTCTGGACGCTCATCAATCAAAAGTACAATCAATTCACATTCTGGATGATTGCGTGAAATAGAAGTGGCAATATTTTGCATAATCATAGTCTTACCAGCTTTTGGTGGTGCAACTAATAAACCCCTTTGACCCTTACCAAATGGTGCAACCAAATCAATGATTCGCGCAGTAATATCTTCCGTACCTCCATTACCAATTTCTAATGTCAACCTCTCATCTGGATGAATAGGTGTTAACGAAGCAAACGGCACACGATTCCTAACATTTTCTGGATTTTCACCATTAACTTCAGATACCTGAACTAATGCAAAGTATTTTTCACCTTTTTTAGGCGCTCTAATTTTTCCAGCAACCAAATCACCTATTGATAAGTTAAAGCGTTTGATTTGATTTGGAGAGATGTAAATATCATCTGCGCCTGAAGTATAAGAGTCATCACTTGATCTTAAAAAACCATAACCATCTTGCAATACATCTAGCACACCATCGCCAACTACCTCTTCATTATTGGCCGCCTTAGCCTTAAGAATAATAAAAATTAAAGTTTGTTTTTTGGCTCGAGAAATATTCTCTGCACCTAAAGATTGGGCTAACTCTAACAATTCCTCTGGAGATGATTTTTTTAATTCTGATAGTTTCATGAATTTTCCATTATGATTTGGCAAGAATGTGCCAAGGGGGTTATTGCAATTTCTTACAAGTGATTATTATTTTTGAGAAGCGCTACCAATTAGCGAACTTCTTATAAAAATTAGTTAAATATTTATATCAATAAATGCGCTTAATTCTGCCTTTGACAAAGCACCCATTTTTGTTGCAGCAACTGCACCATCTTTAAATAAAAGTATAGTTGGAATGCCACGAATACCGTATTTTGGCGGTGTCTGGTCATTCTCATCAACATTGATTTTGGCGATAACAACCCTTCCATCATACTCATTGGCAATTTCATCCAACACAGGTGCTAAAGCCTTACAAGGACCACACCACTCTGCCCAAAAATCAACCAATACGGTTTGTGATGAATTAATGACGTCTGCTTCAAAGCTGGCATCTGTAACTGCTAAAATTTTATCGTTCATAGGTTTTTTTTAATAATATTCTGAAATAGGAAAGAAACAGCAGAACTGCTGTGATGCACAAATTATATCACTATTTAATCTAATTACTAGGTTTTTACAATCTTTCTGATAAAGCTTTTTTCAAATTCAACTGCTGCTCTTTGTTTAATGGATTACCTTGTGCATTATGAATAAAAAAGACATCTTCAACACGTCCACCCAAAGTTGATACTCGAGCATTAACCAGCGAGATATTAAGCTCATAAAGTACATAAGCAATATTGGAAAGCACTCCCACCCTATCAAGCGTATCAATCTCTAATTGTGATAAATTCCATTTTTTATTTTCACTTAGCTTTACATGAGTTTTATTATCAAAATACTTGTGTGAAGCTTGCTGTTTAGGTTTTTCAACACCCGCCTCAGGCGCATTTAACACTTCTTTGATTGCTTGATGAAAATCAAGCTCATTTGAATTATCATTTTGAAGAATGCTAAGTGTATTATAAGCATGGCCATTTTTAGTGGTTAGAATTTTCGCATCAACAATATCCATCCCCATTTTTTCTACAGCGCCAACTAGGTTAAAAAATAAACCTTTAAAATCTTTGCATAAAACAAAAATATCCACCACACCGCCTTCAGAAGCTTTAGAGCTAACCATTATCTCTTTTAGGTTTTTATTCACCTGCAAGGATAAATGCCACAAAATATCATCTAGATCATATCTAAGATAATAATCCTTAGGTAAGTCGTTCAATATTACATCCACAAAATCCATTTCAAAACCATGTGCAATAGCTGACTCTACAACATTGATTTTGTTTTCTTTAGCTCTCTGACTGTTGCTTAATAAAGTATTTTCATCATCCTTTAAATATTGCTTCACTTGGTTAAATAATTTTCTTAATAAAGAATCTTTCCAATCATTCCAAAGATCGTCCTTTGTTGCACGAATATCTGCCACAGTTAATAAATACAAATATTCTAAAAATTCAAACGAACCCATTGCATCGGCAAAATTTTTAATAACTGTAGGATCATCAATATCTTGTTTTTGAGCCACACTAGACATTAGCAAATGCTTTTCAACTAACCCTACTACTAACTTTGTATCGGATAGGTTTAAATGATGGCTCTTGCAAAATTCTTTAGCATCTTGCATACCAAGCTGTGCATGATCACCCCCTCTACCTTTAGCAATATCATGAAACAATCCAGCAAGTAATAACAACTCTGGTTTTTTGATATTTTTTGATACATCGCTACATAAGCTAAATTCACTTGCATATTCCATGACAAAAAAACGTCTTAAATTACGAATAACGAATAACGTATGTTGATCTACCGTAAAAGCATGAAATAAATCATACTGCATCAACCCACTAATTTTTCCGAATGCTGGAATATATCGTTCTAATACGCCGTATCGATTCATTAATTTTAATGCTTTATTAACACCTTGATTTTGCTGTAACAATTCAATAAACAGTCGATTGTTGTTGCGTTTTTTATGATAATTCTGATCGATCAAACTTAAATTGTATTGCATTTGTCTAAGTGTTCCAGCACTAATGCCGCGAACATAATTATGCTTAGCAATCAATAAAAAAACCTCAATAAAAGCTGATGGCGTTTCTACAAACACCTGATCATGGCTGGCATGGATATAGCCATGCGAAATTTTAAATCGACTATTTAAAGCTTGTGTATTTAAAATTTTATCTTCAAGCAACTGCAGCAAAATATCATTCAAACGACTAACCTTTGTAACTGTCTGGTAATAATCTTTCATAAAATGCTCAACTGCCATTGAGTCACCATCTGTATAGCCTAGCATTTCTGCCACTTGCTTTTGATATTGAAAAGCCAGTCGATCTTCTCGACGAGAGGCAATTACATGCAAGGAAAACCTAACTCGCCACAGAAACAATTGAGATGTTTTTAAAATCTCATATTCATCATTACTCAAATAATTAGAAGCAATCAAATCAAATAAAGTGTTGACATCAAAATACCACTTTGCCACCCAGGCAACTGTCTGAATATCACGCAATCCACCAGGGCTTTCTTTGATATTAGGTTCTAAATTGTAAGCGGTATTCGAAAAACTTTCGTGTCTATTTTTTTGTTCTTTTTGTTTTTCAACTAAAAAAGATTGTGATGACCAATCACTCAGTTTAATAACATCCTTCATTTGGTCAAAAATTCGATCAGGGCCAATAATCAATCTCGACTCAAGCATATTAGTAACAATACTTAAATCATCGATAACCCTTTCGCAGTCTTTAATATCTCGCGTGGCATGGCCCACTTCCAGACCAACATCCCATAAGAAAGTTAAAAATTGAGAGATTTCTTCTTGGTAAGTTTGATGTGAGTCATTCGGGATTAGAATCAGAAGATCAATATCAGAATATAAATGCAACTCACTTCGGCCATAACCACCTACAGCAACCAAAGACAACTGTTCAGGTATATTAAACCCTTGCCAAATATCCCTTAACAATTCATCAATACCATTAGCTCTGGCCAATACAAAGCCCTCAACAGCGCTAGTAGAATTTAAAAAGCCAGCTTGTAAGGATTTTTGTAAATCTTGATATCGAGTTTTGTAATCACCTAATTGCATATATTAAATAACAGCCATTTAATCACTTGATTTCGAAATATAATCAAGTGCCATTTGTAGTCTTGCCAATGTACGCTTTCTACCAACTAATTGAGCCACTATATCGATATTACCAGCATTACCATTGCCACTAAGCGCCAAACGAAATGGCTGGCCAATCTTGCCAAAACCAATATTTAGCTCATCACACACTTGTTTAATTTGATCTTTGATGTTATCAGCAAGCCATTCATCTAATGCCGTTAACTTAGTCAGCAGTAGTTCAATAGATTGAGCGTCTTTAAATTGTTTTTGAGCTAGTTTATCATCAAACTGTTCAAAATCTTGATAAAACATTTTTATACCATCTGTCATTTCTACTAAGGTTTTTGAACGTTCTTGCAAATGCTCAACAACCATCTCAAACTTTGGCCCGCCTGATACGTCAACTGATTGATGTTTTAAATGCCAGGCCAACTGGTCGATCAAATGCTCAATATTAGCTACTTTGATATATTCTTGATTTAGCCAAAGCAGTTTTTCTTGATTAAAACTAGCTGGCGCTTTATTAATGTTTTTTAATTCGAATAATTCTACAATTTCATCTAATGAAAATACCTCTTGATCGCCATAAGACCAACCTAAGCGCACTAAATAATTTAACAAAGCTTCAGGGAGAAATCCTTCATCACGATAAGTCATTACACTCACGGCACCATGGCGCTTTGAAAGTCTTGCGCCATCACTACCCAGAATCATTGGCAAATGTGCAAATTCAGGCAACGACCAATTAAGCGCCTGATATAGGTTTATTTGTCTTGGTGTATTATTAATATGGTCATCGCCACGAATAACGCAATCAATTTTCATATCATGATCATCAACTACAACAGTTAAATTGTAAGTTGGCGTACCATCACTACGAGCAATAATTAGATCATCTAGCTCTTTATTACCAATAGATATCGATCCTTTAACCGCATCTTTAAAAGTAACCAAACCCTCTAAAGGGTTTTTAAAACGCACAACACCTGAACTGAGTTTTTTATCTCGACAACAGCCATCGTATTTAGCTTTTTCACCCTTCTCAGTAAGCTCATCACGCAAAATTTGCAAACGTTCTTTTGAACATTCGCAATAATAAGCCTTGTCCTTATTAAGTAGCTGCTGAATAATTTCTTTATAACGATCAAAACGATCCGTTTGGTAAAAAGGCCCTTCATCATGTGCCAAACCAAGCCAACTCATGCCATCTAATATGGCATCAACTGAAGCCTGTGTCGAGCGTTCACGGTCTGTATCTTCGATACGAAGTACAAATTTACCTGTATTTTTCTTTGCCCAAACCCAGGCAAAAAGTGCCGTTCTAGCACCACCTATGTGTAAATATCCTGTTGGTGATGGGGCAAATCTTGACTTCATGGTGTGTTTACTTTTGTAGCTTGATCATACCAAAATTGAGATTTTTCCAAATCTTGCTCAACCTCTTTACCATCCTCATAAAGCATGCCAAGCGTATACATGGGGCCAGGAATGCCAAACTTAGCAGCCTTTTCAAACCATTCAATAGATTTTAAAATATCTTTTTCAACACCTTCGCCAGTCATATAAGCAACGCCAATCATATGATGCGCAAATACATGATCTTGTGCAGCTGCTAGAATAAAATTCTCAAGCCCTAAAGGTTGATTTTCAACCATGCCTAGGCCATTCATTTGCATCATTCCAAGTCGCCACTGACTTTCTGCATTACCTTGCGCTGCAAGAGGCGCTAATAGCTGATAAGCCATAGTAAAATTTTTAGTATCAAAAGCCGTTATACCACTTGATAAATCAGCATTATAAATGTCTGTAGAATTAAAATCGTTCACAATTTTTCTCAAATGTAATAAAGACAATAATTTTACACGCAGACTATGGGGCGTCACTACAAACCCTGATAAAATTTATCGTTGTCAAAAAATATCAGAGTTTGTAGTGATGCCCTGTTGTTATAATGGCTTAATAATTAGCAAACAAACCTTACTCTTTACGTGGAATTTAGCCAACAAGATTACAATAAAAACAGCATTATTTCAATAGAGATCGATGCTGTTCGGTTATCTGACATTCAACTAAAAACACCTTGTTTTATTTCTAAAAATTTCTCAACAGAAGTTGACATTCATCAACTTGATGAAATTAACAAAATTTCACTATTCCCATTAACTAACCAAGATGAAATCGATATCTTAATTATTGGCACTGGCACCATGCCAAAATTTCTTAGTGGAAAACAACAAGTTGAAATTCAACAAATGGGCATTAATACCGAATGCATGAATAGCGAGTCAGCTTGTCGAAGCTTTAATCTTTTGTTGTCTGATATTAGAAATATTGGACTGTTGCTATTATGAGATTTTTTAGTATTGCACAATTAAGGCATTATTGGCATTATTTTAAAATGGATACACCATTATTCTTATTGATCATAACCCTTAGTTCTTTTGGCTTGATAGTACTATATTCAGCTTCAGCAGGTTCAATGCTAACTATTTACAAGCAAGCCTTTCATTTCTCTTTAGCGATTAGCGCCATGCTGATTATTGCGCAAATACCACCCTATGTATTAAGACGATTTTCTCCATTTTTAATGTTATTTGGCATTTTTCTACTCATTCTAGTTTTGTTTTTTGGCTCTAGTAGTGGTGGTGCACAACGCTGGTTAGATCTTGGTTTTGTACGCTTTCAGCCCTCTGAAATCATGAAGGTCATTGTGCCTATCGCCATTGCATCCATACTTAGCGAAAAAACCTTGCCACCAAAACCAATGCCAGTTTTTTTGTCTATCATCTCTATTGCTGTCATTGTTTTGTTAATTGCTAGGCAACCAGATTTGGGCACCTCATTACTTATTGGCGCCTCAGGTATTTATGTGTTGTTTTTCTCAGGTATTCGCATTCAAATCCTTAAAAATAATTGGCTTAACATAAGTCTAATTGGCTCATTTATCGTTGGCAGTGGCTATATTGCTTGGAATTATTTACTCATGGCGTATCAAAAAAAACGCATCATGACCTTAATCGATCCAAGCTCTGATCCGTTGGGCTCTGGTTATCACATCATACAATCTAAAATTGCCATTGGCTCTGGCGGTATTTTCGGCAAAGGCTTGGAGCAAGGATCACAATCTCAACTTAATTTTCTACCTGAGCATGCCACCGACTTTATCTTTGCTGTAGTTGCAGAAGAGCTTGGATTTATTGGGGTATTGTTTTTGCTTACACTTTATGGCTTGATTATTTACAGAGCATTTGTTATTTCTTTTCAGTCTGAAGACAACTTTTCTAAATTACTTGGTGCCAGTCTCACCCTGACATTTTTTACCTATATTTTTGTTAATATTGGCATGGTATCAGGCTTATTGCCAGTTGTTGGCGTACCATTACCACTAGTCAGCTATGGTGGCTCGTCGCTAATCACACTTATGTCTAGTTTTGGCATTATTATGGCTATTCGAAAACATAAAACCCCAAGATACTTACAACAATAATGCCTTTATTTTTTGCCTTTTTATTATTATTTTCGTCAATCTCTGCGGCAAAAACCTTGCCAGCAACCAGCTTTCAAACGACGCACACTTTTATTGACAAAATGGTTAAAGATCATAATTTTGATAAAAATGAACTGCGCCTTATATTTTCAAAAGTCAACTTAATAGTTGCTGATAAAAATCCTAAACTGAAAAAGAAAAAATCAAAACCCTTATCTTGGGATAAATATCGTGCCTTGTTTATTACTGAAAAGCGTATCAACAATGGCGTTCAATTCTGGAAAGACAACCTTTTAACACTTAAGCGTGCTGAAAAAAAATATAACGTTCCTCAAGAAATTATTGTGGCCATCCTGGGTATCGAAACAAATTATGGCCATAACAAAGGTACACACCCAACCCTTGAAACACTAGCAAGGTTATCTTTTGGCAAGCATCGTCGCAAGAAATTCTATCAACGAGAGCTTAAAGAATTTTTACTCATGTCACGTGAAAATTCACTACCTCCGCTAATGATTAAAGGTTCATATGCTGGCGCCCTGGGTTACGCACAATTTATTTCCAGCTCTTATCGATATTATGCGGTGGATTTTGATTTTGACAATAAGATAGATTTATTTAACAGTCCTGCTGATGCTATCGGTTCAATTGCAAATTATTTTGATAAACACCAGTGGCATGATTTTGGCCCTTACGCCCGCCCAATTACTTTGTCAAAATCTCAAAAAAATCACGCTAAATCAAGCACCAATAAGCCAAAAAAGAATGCGCACTATTGGCGCAATAAAGGTTTTGACATTGATTCTGATATTAACAGTAAAACCAAATTGGCCTTTATTAGACTACCTCAAGATGACCATTTTGAAACCTGGCTGACTTTTTGGAATTTTTATGTACTAACCCGTTATAATCATGATAATAGATATGCAATGACCGCTGTGCAATTATCTGAAAAAATCAAACAACAATTCAATCAAACTAATCCGTAAATATTATGCATTTTTCTTCTGTATCAAAACTTCTAGTCGCTTCAATTGCAACACTTGCAATCAATACGCAGGCCGCTATTTTTATCACACCGAAAGCACCTGATATTAATGCTGCTGCTTACATGGTTCTTGATTACAACTCCGGAAAAACATTGGCGAGCAACAAGCCACATGAAAAACGTGCGCCAGCCAGCCTAACCAAACTAATGACAGCCTATGTGGTTTTTCAGCTAATCAACGATGGTCGTGCTAGTCTTGAAGATGAAGTTCGAATCAGTAAAAAAGCTTGGAAAACGGGTGGCTCTAAAAGCTTTGTTGAAGTGGGCAAAAACATCAAACTAAAAATCTTACTTAAAGGCATGATCATTCAATCTGGTAATGATTCTTCAGTTGCTCTAGCTGAACATATTGCTGGCACAGAAGGTACTTTTGCCACTTATATGAATGAGTATGCTCGCAAGCTAGGTATGAAAAATTCGCGCTTTGAAAATGCATCAGGCTTGCCACATGATGATCAATATACAACTGCCGCAGATATGGCTATTTTGGCTGCAGCTACTATTCGTGATTTTCCTCAATTCTACCCATGGTACTCACAAAAAGAGTTTACTTACCACGGCATCAAGCAACGTAATCGCAACAAACTACTGTGGAGTGATCATACGGTTGACGGCTTAAAAACTGGCTTTACCAAAAAAGCAGGCTATAACCTTGTTGCCAGTGCCAATCGTGTTGGTATGCGCTTAGTTTCAGTGGTACTTGGCTCAACAGGTGCTGAGGCAAGAACTTCACAAACTCAAAAAATTCTAGACTATGGGTTTCGCTTTTTCGAAACTCAAATGCTAAAAGATTTTACCAAGCAAGTTCCCATCTCTAGTGCAACAAAAGACACTTTAAAAGTTGGCTCAGATGGAGAAGTTAGCTTTACGCTAGCTCGTGGACAATTTAAATTATCCGATCAAGTTATTCAGCTTAATACTAGGCTTTCAGCACCAATTAGTAAGGGTGACAAAATCGGCAACTTGCTGATTCAGTTTGAAGGAAAAACCACTGCTAGAATTCCATTAATCGCTCTAGAAGATGCCGAAGAGGCAGGATTTTTCTCTCGTATGTTGGAGAAAGTTGGACTTTAATGGTCTATCTTAACGGCGAATTTATCCCCAAAGATCAAGCCTCTGTTTCCATAATGGACAGAGGCTTTTTATTTGGTGATGGTGTTTATGAGGTCATTCCTGTTTATTCTGGAAAAATATTTCGTCTTGATGAGCATCTTAAGCGCTTACAAAATAGTCTTAATTCGGTACAAATTAACAACCCTTATTCAGCTCCAGAATGGAGTGATATCTTACATCAACTATTAGGACTTTCAACAGAATCAAATCAGTCACTTTACTTGCAAATCAGTCGAGGTGCAGATATTAGTAGAAAGCACAGTTTTGAATCACTCACACCAACCGTATTTATTGAATCAAACCCTTTAATGCCCAAAACCAAATCTGAACTTGAAATGGGTTTTCGCGCTATGAGTCAGCCTGATTTTCGCTGGCAACGTTGTGATATTAAATCCACCTCTTTATTGGCGAACATTATGTATTCACAGCAAGCCAAACAAAATAGCGTAGAGGAAGTTATCCTGCATAGAGATTCAAACGTTACTGAAGGTGCAACCTCCAATGTATTCATTATCAAGAGTGACACTCTACTTACCCATCCCACAGGTAAGCATATTCTTTCTGGCATTACCCGTGATTTAGTTTTGGAAAGTGCCAAGCATTGTCATTTAAACATTGAAGAATCCACATTTACACTCGACCATCTATTAATGGCTGATGAAGTTTGGATCTCCAGCTCAACACGTGAAGTAATGCCTATTACCCAAGTTGATGATCGCCTAATTAATAATGGCGTCATTGGTCAACATTGGTCGCATGTGTATGATTACTACCAAGGTTTAAAAAATGCATGATGAAAGACTAGATCAGCTTGAAGACTGGTTGGAAATTTTCTTTAATGATGCCAATTTCATACTTTCAAAAGCCAGTGATGATGCGAGCTTTCGTCGATATTTTCGCATTGAACGCAGCAATCTGTCTTTTATTGCAATGGATGCTCCACCTGAAAAGGAAAACTCTAAACGCTTTGTAGAAATTGCTGAATTATTGCGCAACAACAATATCCACGCACCCAAAATTATTGATAAAGATTTATCTCAAGGGTTTTTACTAATTGAAGATTTAGGCAGTGCTACTTTCTTACAAGCGCTTAATAATAAAAACAAGCTAGCACTATACAAACGCGCTATCGATGAGTTGATCAAAATTCAAGCAATTAACACTCAAAATATTTCATTTGATTTATATGATGAGACCCTACTTAAAACTGAACTAAACCTACTGATTGACTGGTATTTACCTAAAGATATCAACCAAGATTCATTAGATAAATTATTTGATCAGTTAATTAAAAACTCACTTAACTCTGAACAAGTGTTTGTACATCGAGATTATCACTGTAGAAATCTAATGATCACCAATAACGATATATCAGTGATCGATTTTCAAGACGCTGTAATTGGCTCCAATAGTTATGATTTAGTCTCACTACTCAAGGATGCTTATGTTGAACTTGAATCATCAGAGCTGCAAGCCTTACTGGTCTATTTTCACAAACAATCTGAGCTTACCATCAGCTTTGACAAATTTGAAAAACAATTTGATTTAATGGGACTGCAACGCCATCTTAAAATTCTAGGTATTTTTAAGCGCCTCTCACTTCGTGATGACAAACACCAATACCTTGATGATATCCCACTCATTGAAAAATACGTTTTGCAGATGGCTGACAAATATCCAGAATTTAATTTTTTAAAAGGCATTCTGAATCTAGCTAAGGATTACCAATGAAAGCGATGATTCTAGCCGCTGGCAGGGGTGAACGTATGATGCCACTAACTGCCAATACGCCAAAACCTTTGATTAAGGTTAAAGGAAAACCTTTAATTGAACACTCAATTGAAGCTTTAAAAAAAGCAGGTATTATTGATATTGTTATCAACATTTCTTATTTAGCTGAACAAATCAAATCCCACCTAGGTGACGGCTCAAAATTTGGCGTGAACATTAGCTATAGCGACGAATCAACCAGTGCTTTAGAAACAGCTGGTGGTATTATCAAAGCATTACCTTTATTGAGTGACAAACCTTTTTTAGTGATTAATTCTGATGTTGTTTGTGATTATGCCTTGTCGCAAATAAAATTACCAAAAAGCTCATTAGCACATTTACTATTGATCAATAATCCTGCTCACAATCCAAAAGGTGATTTTTCTATTGGCAACAGCCAGAAACTCACACTGGCTAATAACAAAAGTTTTACTTTTTCAGGGCTTGGTATTTATCACCCTGATTTCTTTAAAAATCATCTAGACTCTCAAGACAAGCTAGCACTCTATCCACTACTAGTCGATGCCATTGCTAGAAATCAGCTCAGTGGCGAGCATTATCAAGGCTATTGGCAAGATATCGGCACACCTGAGCGCTTAGAGCTAGCCAATAACGAAAATAATTAAGAAAATCGCTCATTCGTAAAATTTACCAAATTTTTCATTAGCACTTTAAAGTTAGCCTCTTATTTCTAAAAAAAGCTATTTTTAGCTCAACACAAACCTATTAAAGCCAAATACAGAGGTTTTTATCTCTTTTCAAAGAAAATTTAACGAAGAAACATCCGAAATTCAGCCCATCATCAAACCATTTACATTATTTCCAAAATTATTAAAAAAATTAACAGACCATTCTCTGTTAATTCAAAGGTTGACAAAGTGTGTATTTTATGTATTATATAAGCTATGAAAATTACCTGGAGCGAAGAGAAAAATATTGAACTAGAAAGTCTTCGTGGCCTTAATTTTGAAATGGTTTTAGCGGCCATTGATGATGGCAAAATACTGGCAGATGAGCAGCATCCAAATCTAAAGGATTACGGACATCAAAGAATATTAATTTTGAATATTGATGGTTACGCAGTAACTGTTCCATATGTGATTAACAATAATGAGATTTTTTTAAAAACAATGTTTAAAGATCGTAAAATACAAAGGAGATATTATGGAAAATAACAAAATGAAATTCGACTCTTTGAGTAAAGAAGAAGCTGATATTGTTTCAGCTGTTGAAAATGAAGAGTTTTCTCCAGTTACAGATATTGAAGGCAGAGCTGATTATTGGCAAACGGCGGCAAAAGAAACCATCAAAAGAAAATCCATTCATCTTAAGCTACAAGAACGTGATGTGCAAAAAATTCGTGCCATCGCTTACGAACAAGGCATTCCGTATCAAACACTGATTGGCTCGATTATTCATCAGTATGCTAAAAATTCTAGGGCTGGATCTTCAGTCAAATAAACGAGTGGCATCCTTATTAATTATTTTCAGACTCTAAGCCAAGAGTTGATATGGTGTCACGCTGCCCATCTGTTTCTTCACAAGCTTGGAAATATTTCACAATAAAACTCTCTCCAAGCTCTGCTTTTAATTGATGCGACAATTCCATACCTCTAGTATTGAATTTTTCCCAATCAAAGCCACGCCACTCCTCTGATGTATTTGAGAATTCAGGTTGATTATAAAAAGCAATATACCTCCTTAGCCACTCACTAAGAGAATTGTATGGCTCTACAGATATCAAGTCTTGCTCTGTTGCTTCAAAAGGATTTGTTCTAATTCTACTGTTGTTTTGGTGCTACATTTACGCAACATTAACTAGATTATTTAGCTCAACAAATCATTTAATGCTTTATCAGTGCTAACTTTAAAATCAGCATCAATCGCATCAAAATGCTTATACGCACAGGCGATTTTATTTTTTTCTATGTCTCTTAAATTATCTTGTAAATTATTAACAAATTTAGTTTCTCGCACCAAATATAACTTCTCTTGAGTATCCACTTGCCATACAATCGCCCAATCTGGATTGTACGTACCTATTGGCGTATCAACCACAAACCAAGATGGCATTTTTGCAAACACTTTGACTCGATCGCTTATATCTAAACTTTTAGAAAAATCCCGCTCGCCATCACTATCAAATACGGTGTATTCATAAATAGACTTTTTAGATTCGATTATCTTATTTTCGTAGGTTTCTATATCGCTAAACAGCGACATATTCCAGCAATCATCAACTTCGTAGTATTTAATGCCGTTTAGTAACTCATCTTTTAATGTGCCTTTAATAATGAGCGCCACACTTCTAATAAAATCTTGTGGACTATCAAATACATAATCTAAACAATCAATACCTTTTAACACTCTTAAAATGGTTTTTTTGGTTAGCCCGCTCTCTTGTTCTAATGTTGCAACTAAATTAGATATCTTATATTTCTTATCAATTCTAGCGCCAACTTTTTCAGAGCTATAAATAGTTTGAATCTTGCCATCTTCCATGGTTATATTCTATCTTTCAACTTTAATAACTAGCTTTTCAACATCAAGGTTTTCGTCGATATTTGCAATCATTTTTCCTACTAAATCATCGCTATCTAGCTGTACATCGTATTTAGTTTTTTTCTTGATTTTTTCCCACAACAATTTAAAGTTTTCATTGTTCGTGGCAAACTGCTTTTTAAACTTAACTGTGGTACGTTTATTTTGCGCCTGTGGCGTAACACCAGTTTGCCCTGATTCGTTAAATTCTGTTTGCAAAGTAGCTACATAATCTTGATATGACTCATTCGGCACAACCACTAGTTTATTAATATTAGAATCGTAAATCCTTTTACCATCAGCACCTAAACATAATCTCATGCCACGCCCTATTTCTTGGCGTTTTTTCATGGTTGAAGTAGTTTCGTTCAATGTGCAAATGGTAAAGATATTAGGATTATCCCAACCTTCTTTCAATGCAGAATGAGAAAAAATAAAACAAGTATCTTCTTCAAAAGACAAAAGC
>NZ_FQTP01000011.1 GCF_900128515.1 Bathymodiolus heckerae thiotrophic gill symbiont | reverse complement strand
ATGCCAGGTAGTTTCATTTTTGACATATCAGGCATTCCAGCTGGCATATCTCCACCTTGCAACCCTGCCATTTTAGCCATCATTTTTTGCATCTTACCGCCACTCATTTTTTTCATTTGTTTCTGCATTTTTTCAAATTGTTTAAGTAACTTATTAACATCTTGTGGTGAAGTTCCAGAACCATTGGCAATACGATTTTTTCGAGAGCCTTTAATTAGTTTGGTATGAGATCGCTCTTTTGGCGTCATTGAATTGATAATAGCCACCATACGTTTAGTATCAACACCACCCATCATTTGATTTTTAACACTTTGTGGGATTTGACCCATGCCTGGCATCTTGTCCATCAATGCTGCCATGCCACCCATTTGCTCCATTTGCAACAACTGATCACGCATATCATCTAAATCAAACTGACCTTTGGCCATTTTTTTAACCGATTTTTCAGCTTTTTTATGGTCAACTTTTCTAGAGATTTCTTCCACTAAAGACAAGACATCGCCCATACCAAGTAGGCGTGAAACCACACGATCTGGATGGAACGGCTCTAGCGCATCAATCTTCTCACCAACACCTAAAAACTTAATTGGTTTACCAGTAATATGGCGAACAGAAAGTGCTGCACCACCTCGTGCATCGCCATCTGTTTTGGTTAAAATAATACCTGTTAATGGCAATGCATCAGCAAAGGCTTTGGCAGTATGCGCTGCATCCTGACCTGTCATAGAATCTACAACAAACAAGGTTTCAATTGGATTAACTTTTTGCTGTAGTGTTTGAATCTCACTCATCATTTCTTCATCTACATGAAGACGACCAGCGGTGTCAACTAACAGTACATCGTGAAATTTTTGCTGCGCATATTTTTTTGCATCAGCAACAATTTTTTCAGGTTTTTGACTGATATCTGATGCAAAAAAATCAACCTCAACTTGCTTAGCCAGTACTTCTAATTGTGCAATAGCGGCCGGTCGATATACATCGGCACTTACCACCAAGACTTTCTTATTTTCACGCTCTCTTAAATATAATGCTAGCTTGGCAATTGAAGTTGTTTTACCTGCACCTTGCAAACCCGCTACCATCACTACTGCAGGGGCTTGAGTTTTAAGATCTAGGGTTTTATTCTCACCACCGATAATATCAGTTAGCTCGGTTTCAACTAGCTTGATAAATGCTTGTGAAGGGTTAAGACCTTCGCCAACTTTAAGTCCAAGTGCTTTTTCTTGTACACGATCTAAAAAAGCCTTGATAACTTCAAGTGCGACATCCGCCTCTAATAAGGCACGTCGAACCTCGCGAATAGCTTCCTTAATATTAGATTCGGAAAGCTTACTTTTTCCTTGCAAGGCTTTAAAACTATTAGATAGGCGATCAGTTAAATTATCAAACATAATTCTATTGTTGAATCAAAGTATCGTATTATAGTACCTTGTATTAATTCAGCGCGCTAATTATGTTTTTATCTTATTTTGCAATTTCAACTTATTTAACTGCAGCCCTATTGCTGATGCGTTTTTTTAGCAAAAATGAACTCAAGCATCCACACCAGCAAACAACCTCATTATTGATTAGTTTTGCTATTATTGCACAAACTCTAACCTTTACTGATTTTTGGACGACAAATGGCATTGTATTTGGCCTGGCAAACAGCGCCTCATTTGTTGCTTGGTTGATTGCTATTTTGTTATTTTTATCTTCAATTTCTAAGCCAGTACATGCGCTGGGTATTTTAGTTTACCCATTGGCCGCCATTTCTCTAGGTTTTGGCATTTTATTTCCGGATGCTAGCGATAAAATCATTCCGCTAAGTATTGCTTCGCATGTATTTTTATCAATCACCGCCTATGCTTTATTAGCGTTGGCTGTGTGCCAATCAGTGCTATTAAAAATTCAGGAAAATCATTTACATGCGCACAAGATTAACGCCTTTATCAATAAATTGCCGCCTTTACAAACCATGGAAGGATTGTTGTTTCAGAGTTTAAGAATTGGTTTTTACCTACTAACCTTATCTCTCATTACCGGCTTTATTTTTATTGATGATTTTCTTGCTCAACAGCTAATGCATAAAACAGTATTGTCAATTATTGCTTGGATGATTTTTGCAACCTTAATTACTGGACGAAAGTTATTTGGCTGGCGCGGCAAGCAAGCAATTACCACAACTCAGGTTGGTTTTAGTTTGCTGGTTATTGCTTATTACGGCTCTAAGTTTGTTTTAGAGCGCCTACTAGCTTAAACCAATAAATGATAGTTTTTGTTCAGATCAAGGCTTTCTTTATAACTCAGATATAGACAAACAAATACGTTTATTAATCGATATGTAAGACCGCAAGGAATGCCTCTTGTGGGATATCCACTCTTCCTACACTACGCATACGCTTTTTACCTTTTTTCTGCTTATCAAGCAATTTACGCTTACGAGAGACATCACCGCCATAACATTTAGCCGTTACATTTTTTCTCAGGGCCTTAACATTGGCACGAGAAATAATCTTAACACCGATACATGCCTGAATAGAGACGTCAAACATCTGACGTGGAATTAATTCTTTCATTTTCTCAGCGATTTCTCTACCCTTTCGAACTGAATCATCACGATGAATAATCAATGCCAACGCATCAACTGGTTCTTGATTGATCATGATATCTAGACGAATTAAATCGGACTCTTGATAGCGTGCAAATTTATAATCCATCGAGGCAAAGCCACGAGAAACCGATTTAAGTCGATCAAAGAAATCCAACACGACTTCGTTGAGTGGTAATTCATAAACCAATTGAACTTGCCTACCCATATAGGTAAGTGATTTTTGTACGCCACGCTTTTCAACACAAAGGCTAATTACATTGCCCACATACTCATCTGTTACTAAAATATTGGCGGTGATAATCGGCTCTCTAAATTCGGCAATAGACTGATTTGTTGGCATTTTCGAGGGGCTGTCAACATGATGAAGATTGCCCTTAGTGTCCAAAATTTCATAAATAACAGTAGGCGCCGTGGTAATCAAATCAAGATTATATTCACGCTCTAAGCGCTCTTGAACAATCTCCATGTGCAATAAGCCTAAGAAACCAATACGAAAACCAAAACCAAGTGCATCAGAATTTTCTGGCTCATATTGCAAGGCTGAATCATTCAAACGTAACTTGGCTAGCGCATCACGAAATTTTTCATAATCCTCGCCAGAGATGGGGAAAATACCTGCAAATACACGTGGCTGAACTGGCTTAAAGCCCTCTAAAGGCTCAGTGACAGAATTCTTGGCACCAGTAATAGTGTCACCTACTGGGGCGCCATCAATATTCTTAATGTTAGCAATTAAAAAGCCAACCTCTCCAGCCTTAAGGCTTTCGGTTTTAACCCTCTTGGGAGTAAATACACCCACTTCATCAACTGAATGCTCATTACCATTGGAGAAAATTTTAATCTTTGTTTTTGCTTTAATTTCACCATCAATCACTCGAACAAGTGACACTACACCTAGATAATTATCAAACCAAGAATCAATAATAAGTGCCTTGATAGGTGCATCAATTTCACCCTTTGGCGCAGGAATTTTCTCAACAATTTGCTCAAGAATATCTTGAATACCAATGCCAGACTTGGCACTGGCATGTACCGCATCCATTGCCTCAATACCGATCACATCCTCAATCTCTTCAATAACGCGATCTGGATCTGCAGCAGGTAAATCAATTTTATTTAAAACCGGCACCACTTCCAAACCTTGGTCAAGCGCCGTATAACAATTAGCAACTGTCTGAGCCTCAACACCTTGCGATGCATCTACAATTAATAAAGCACCCTCACAAGCTGATAATGAACGTGACACTTCATAAGAAAAATCCACGTGCCCCGGAGTATCAATAAAGTTCAAATGGTAAGTTTTGCCATTATTTGCATTGTAATCCAAAGAAACACTCTGAGATTTAATAGTAATGCCACGCTCTTTTTCAATATCCATTGAATCTAGCACTTGTGCTGACATTTCACGATCGCTCAAACCGCCACAAAACTGAATAAAACGATCGGCAATGGTAGATTTACCATGGTCAATATGGGCAATGATTGAAAAATTACGAATGTTCTTCATGGTGGTGATAAAATCAAGGTTTTTAAACAACTCATTATACAAGCAATGAATAAAGTTCAACCTATTACCTGCTCCGCAACGAGTAATTTAGACGTAAAAATTCCTGATAGCGAAAATCGTAATATTGTTTTATATTTCTACCCTAAAGATGCAACACCTGGCTGCACCACAGAAGGGCAAGATTTTAGAGATAATCACCAAGCATTTGTTAATGCCAACTGCGTTGTTTATGGCGTGTCAAAAGATACTCTAGCTAAACACGAAAAATTTAAAGCCAAGCAAAAATTTCCATTTGAATTAATCTCTGATGAAGAAGGTAAACTCTGCGAACTATTCAGCGTATGGCAATTAAAAAAATTCATGGGTAGAGAGTATATGGGTATTGTTCGCTCAACCTTTATCATTAGCCCAGAAGGTGATATTCTTAAATCTTGGGATAAGGTTAGAGTTAAGGCTCATGTGAATGAGGTGTTAGAAGCTGTTCAATCTCTATGATAAAATAAACCTTTAATAATTTAACCATCGTCGCCATGAATAAAGCTCAACCAACCAACTGTAAAGCTACAAGCAACGTAAGTGCCAGCATTCCTGATACAGAGGGACGTAATATCGTTTTGTATTTTTATCCCAAGAATGCAACCTCAGGATGTACACTTGAAGGGCAAGATTTTAGAGATAATTACCAAGCATTTGTCGATGCTAATACAGTTGTTTACGGTGTTTCAAAAGATAGCATGGAAAGTCATGAAAAGTTTAAAGCCAAACAAGAATTTCCGTTCGAGCTAATTTCTGATGAAGATGGAATCTTATGTGAAGCGTTTGGTGCTTGGCAATTAAAATCTAAAAATGGTGAAGAGAAAATAGGCATTGTGCGTTCTACCTTTATCATTGGCACAAATGGCAACATCTTAAAATCTTGGAATAAAGTTGCCGTTAGCGGACATGTTGATGAAGTACTAAAAGTGGTGAAATCATTATGAGTAATGTAGATTACGATGAAGTTAATAAATTTGCCGCACTAGCATCACGCTGGTGGGACAAGAATTCTGAATTTAAAGCCCTTCACGACATTAACCCATTGCGCCTAAATTACATTAAAGAGCGTTGTGACAATTCATTAAACGGCAAAAACATTCTAGATGTTGGTTGTGGTGGCGGAATTCTAAGCGAGGCAATGGCTAGTGAAGGTGCAAATGTAACGGGCATAGATATGGCAGAAGCGGGCTTAGAAGTGGCTAAGCTCCACCTGCTTGAATCTGGACAGAAAGTCAACTATCAAAAGATTCCAGTTGAAGAACTTGCCAAAACTCATGCGGGAAAATTTGATGTAGTGACTTGCTTGGAAATGCTTGAGCATGTTCCAGATCCAAACTCTATTATTCAGGCTTGCGCAACGTTAGTAAAGCCAGGTGGGCAAGTGTTTTTATCCACTATTAATCGCAATACAAAATCTTACTTGTTTGCCATTGTTGGTGCAGAATATATTTAAAATTATTTGACCTAAGTCATAGAATATTCCACAATTAAGTGTAAACTTTAAGCCAACCATTGTTTTTTTATAGTTGACTTATGAAAAAAATTATTGCGATCTTTATCATTCTATCAGGCTCTTCTGCCCATAGCTTATCCCCCAACGAAATGTTTATTATCATTGGTGCAGTTAAATATTACAATGAGAATTGCGGTGGATTGAGTTATCAAGGCATCAAACAAATGAACAAAGGCCTTAAGCGCTTTGATATGGATGAAATTCCAGTGCCAATTCTTGAACAAAATCCAATGGCTTTATCTGGATTTAAAACCGCAGAAAATTTTGGCTGTCAGGGTACTAGAAATGAAGCTTTTAAAGCTGGCTATGGCGCCTACATTAACTAAAACGTTGTGCCATATTCACCTGATTCTGATTCTTGCTCAACACCCAACTCCAACACTACAAAAGCAATCGCATTAAATTTTTCGTCTGACAAGCTTAAATGCGCATGTTTGATATTTTTACTCACCAAATGTAGGCGTAATTTTTCACTAGGAATGAAATAAGGTTTTCCACTATCGTTATTACGAATAGTTAAATCCTGAAAACTGACAACCTTACCAATACCCGTTCCAAGTGCTTTTGCAAAAGCCTCTTTTGCAGCAAAACGCTTAGCACAGTATGAGGCGCTATCGCCCTTATTGGCAAACAATAAGCGCTCATGATCAGACAAAACACGATTAACAAAACCTTGCTTATTTTTATTCAAGATATGTTCAACACGCTCAATATTGATAATATCTGTACCGATACCGTAGATCATGCTTTTATACTCCCTTGCGGGGTACGCACCTCGAGCATTAAATCTTTCATTTCTTGTGTTGCTTGAGCAAGTCCAACAAAAACTGCTCTGGCAATAATTGAATGTCCAATGTTAAGTTCAATAATTTCGGGTAATTTCGCAATTTCTGCTGTATTTTCTAGCGTCAATCCATGACCTGCATTAACCTGTAAACCAATAGAATGGGCGTAAGTTGCCATAGTTTTAATATGCTCTAACTCTTGCTGTTGTTCAGTGCCAGAAGTGTCGGCATAATGACCAGTATGTAGCTCAATAACAGGCGCGCCACATTCTCGAGCTGCATCGATTTGCTCTTTTTGAGCATCGATGAATAATGATACATTAATTTTAGCCTCGCCCAATCTAGCACATACACCTGTCATTCTAGAAATTTGACCCGAAACATCTAGTCCACCTTCAGTCGTTAGTTCTTCACGTTTTTCAGGTACTAAGCAGCAATCTTCTGGCTTTATTTTTTCAGCAATAGCGATCATTTCATCGGTTGTTGCCATTTCTAAATTCATTTTAGTGGTTAGCTTTTGACGAAAAATTTCCACATCAGCATCTTGGATATGACGCCTATCTTCACGCAAGTGCAAAGTGATGCTATCAGCGCCTGATTGCTCACATAATAAAGCCCCTTCAATTGGAGAAGGGTAGCTTGTGCCTCGCGCCTGACGAATGGTGGCTATGTGATCAATGTTGACGCCTAAATAAATACTCATAATGTTGTTATCTGCTAAAAAATAAGGATCGACTTTGTAAAGGCTTATCGCCCAATAAGGGCTTTAACCTGAGTCGATTTAAATCTCTACATACCTTTAATTGCACTAAATCTGGCATATTGTTAATGTCATCAGCTAGCAATTGGTAGATCAATTTTCCTGATATTTTACCCGTAACGCTTGGCGCAAATCCACCCTGATGTTGATATTCATACATCAAGTCTTGGTTTATTTCGTTGCCAACAACATCGTAAGACAAATCAACACCATAACCCAGTTCTTGCAATAAATTATTTTCAAATAAACGCAACAACCAATGGTGTAAAGCGGCATCTATTTCGGTTAATTGATTAACAAAATCTCTGTACATAACAAACAACTCATAATGAGGATCTTGATCTTGCAACAGCCTTGAAATAAGCTCATTGACATACATACCTAAAATTAAACTTTCGCCCTGCAAGCGTCTTGGTACGTCATCCACTTCCCAATTATTCAACCCTTTTAAATCACCCTTGCCACTATAAGAAATTTTTAGATGTTGAAACACTTGTATGGAGGTTTTTGACTTTCTTAAGCTACGACCAACCAGGCGTATTTTTCCATACTCATGGGTAAAAAAATCCAACAGCAATGAAGACTCTTTAAAAGCCCGACGATGAATTAAAAAAGCTGAAGTTAATTCAATTTTTGTCACAATTTTTTATTTCCATACATTCCTTGTAAATCAAAATGTATTTTGTTTCTATAGGGTGTTATTAGATTCCATTCGCCTTCTATAAATTTTGCAATAATAAAGCTAAAAGCCGGATTTTCAATACTTCCCATTCTAAGATCTTGCAACACCAACTGATCGTTAACAATTTTCAAATTATAAAAATCACTTGAAAAGTTTGCATATTTATCCACTTCATTAGTATTGATACTTTTTAAATAATGGCGATTTTCAACCTGAATTTTTTTTCCTTTTTCACCTAAAATATTAACAAAATATTGCTCTATATAATCATCATTCACAGTTACCACTCTCCACAATAAACTGTTAAATGGCGTAGGGGTTGCAAAACTTTTTTCACTTGGTATAAGTGCTTGCTGAATAAGCAATGTTAAGAGTAAATACGCCTGTGAAAAAACAAGCGCTATTGTATTAAATGAAATCCCCTTGATTTGTAACATCTTTTTCTTAATAAAAAGATAGCCAACACTTACAATAAGTGGCAATGTATAGATTGGATCAATGACAAAAATTGAGCCTATCATTACCTTATGATCACTAAAAGGTAAAAATAAAGAGGTGCCGTAAATTGTAAGGCTGTCTAAAATTGGATGCGTCGTTAGGGCTAAAAAAACTAACAACCACCATCGAAAATAACTAATTAAACTAAAAAACTTATACAGAAATAAGGCAATTAACGGGGAAATTACAGATAGATAAAACAAAGAGTGAGAGAAGCCTCTATGTCTGATTGTACTTGTTAGATCGTCTGGATGACTAAGAAAAATATCTAGATCAGGTATTGTGGCTACAAGACCAGAAATTAATGCAATTTTTATGGTTTTTTTAGGTGAAACGGCTAGCCCAATGACAGCACCAAGACTGAACTGTGTTACTGAATCCATTAAGGTTTAATCGTAGCCCAATGAAGCTAACGAACGTTTAGAATCTGACCAACCAGTAGATACCTTAACCCAAAGTCGTAAAAATACTTTACGCTCTAAAAACCCTTCAATACTTTGTCGCGCTTCAGTGCCAATAAGTTTAAGCATGGCGCCCTTGTTACCAATGACAATATTTTTTTGCGAATCCTTTTCAACAAAAATACGTGCAGAAATTCGCTGCATCTTGCCGTCTAATTCGTATTGCTCAATTTCTACGGTTAAATCATAAGGTAACTCATCATCTAAATGACGCATAAGTTTCTCGCGAATAAATTCAGCCACAATAAACCTCTCTGAACGATCAGTGACATAATCTACATCAAAAATCATGTCTTGCTCAGGTAAGTACTTAAGTACTAATTTTTTTAGAGCGGCTGTGTCACGTTTTTTAAAAGCTGATAGTGGAAATAAGTCGGTCGGTTGATACTTTTCAGAAATTTTTTCTATAAATGGCAAAACCGCCTGATGCGATACAAGTTTGTCAATTTTGTTAATACACATAATAACTGGCACATCAACTTGTGACACATGCTCTAAAACACGTTCATCTTCCTTGGTCCATTTACCTGCTTCAACCAACCACAAGATCATATCAACATCTTTAATACTAGAGCTAGCTGCACGGTTCATATAGGCATTAATGGCTTTTTTATTGCCAATATGCATGCCGGGTGTATCTACAAATACCATTTGATAATTATCCGTGGTATCAATTGCATGAATACGATGACGCGTGGTTTGTGGACGATGCGAAGTAATGGATAATTTTTGCCCAATAAGCTCATTAACCAAGGTTGATTTACCAACATTTGGCCTACCAACTACCGCTATAAATCCTGATTGAAATCCCATTATTTTCTCTCCTGTAGCTTGTCTAACAACGCCTGCGCGCAAGATTGCTCAGCTCTTTTAATACTTTTTGCATCTTGATCTACTTGCATTTTTTGATCTTCTAGCAAACAATTAACCGTGAAAATGGCATTATGATCCTTGCCTACTGTTTTAATTAATTCATATTTTGGCAATGTACTGTTACGCTTTTGCAAATATTCTTGAAGCAATGTTTTTGGATCTTTAAGCGAATCATTCGGATCAATATTGTCCAAAAGATCTTTAAATAAATCCAAAATAATAATGCTGATTGTTTCAAAATCAGAATCCAACAAGATCGCACCAAAGATGGCCTCTACTGCATCTGCCTGGATTGATTCACGGCGATAACCGCCACTTTTTAACTCTCCAGACCCCAAGATAAGCACATCTGATAATTGCAAAGCAAGTCCAAATTGAGCTAATGTCTGACCTCTAACTAAACGTGAACGCAAGCGTGATAATTTACCCTCTTCAACTTGAGTAAATCGCTTATATAACTCTCTAGAAATTACCAAACCTAGAATACTATCACCTAAAAACTCAAGACGTTCATTGTTTTTTCTACCAACACTACGATGCGTCAATGCAAGCTTAAGCAAAGACGTGTCTTTAAATTGATAGTTGAGTTTTTGTTGTAATTTTTCCATCTATAATGACGCAATAATAATTAAATTCGTATTTTTGTATGTTTTGGCAAGAAGACACTAAACAAGAACATTTTACGCTTCCTGAAACTATTCAAGAGGTTAGCTTTAAAATCCAATCGAAAATTCTTCCGATGGACCATAGCTTTTTACTGGCTCAAGCCCTGCTCAAACATCTACCTTGGTTAGAAGAAATTAACGCTGGCATTCATAATGTTGGTGTGGCTGATGGCAATGGCTGGGAGCAAAGCAAGGAAGGTGGGTTTTACTACCCTTCAAAGCGCTCGAAACTGATTCTACGTATCACGCATGAACACCTGAAAGATGCTGAAAATTTGGCTGGAAAAATACTCGACTTAGGTGAGTATAAAATAAAAGTAGTTAAACTCATTAACTCAAAATTATTAAGCGATTTGCCAGTTTTATTTGCAAAGCAAGTCGCTTGCGAACATAGTATGAGTGAAGAGGATTTTTTAAAACTCTGCTTTAAACAACTATCTAACCTTGGCATTCAAGTCAAAAAAATGATGGCAGGTCTTGAGAGTAATATTAAGACTGAATCCGGCACTATCCATACTCGTTCACTAATGGTGGCCGACCTTAAAAAAAATGAATCAGTGCTATTGCAAGAAAAAGGGTTGGGTGATCATCGCTTATTAGGCTGCGGATTATTTGTACCGCAAAAGGGAATTGAATCTATTGATAATTAGCATATCGCTTGCATCAATCTACATTTAAGCCTACAATCTTTAAGTATCTAAATACAACTCTGGGGAGAGATTATGCACGCAATACTACTAACTATTGCACTATTATTTTCAATCAATACACTTGCTCATGAACACGTCAAGCAAGGTGAATTCTTAGGCGGAAAAATTGTCGATGAATTACCCAACTGGTTTAAAGCAACCTTCATGGACTTTTCAGAAGACTTAGAAGAGGCTGCTGACGAAGGCAGGCATGTAATGATTTACTTCCATCAAGATGGCTGCCCTTATTGTGCCAAGCTGGTTCAGGACAACTTCCACGATAAAGATTTAGTGGCTAAATTACAAAGCAATTTTGATGTCATTGAAACCAATATGTGGGGGGATCGTGAACTAACAGATTGGCAAGGTAGTGATTTCACCGAAAAAGAATTTTCAGCAAAAATGAAAATTCAATTCACTCCTACACTTGTTTTTTTAAACTCTAAAGGCGAGACACTACTTAGGCTTAATGGCTATCAATCTATTGATAAAATGCACGCCACACTTGATTATATTGCTAATAAATCCTACCTTAATCAATCTTACGCGAATTATATTAATAACTTAAAGAAAGACAAAACTGGCACACTTAATGCACATGCTATTTTCGATGCTGGGCCGCATATGCTTAGTCGGAGCGAAACCATTCCAGCACAAAAAGTGTTGGCAGTATTTTTTGAAGAGCCAAATTGCCAAACCTGTAATGATTTCTATCAACAATTAATGCCACTGAAAGAGACTCAAAATTATCTAAAGAAAATGCAAGTTGTACGCTTTAATGCATTGTCTGATGAAAAACTTATCACCCCTGCTGGCAAACGCACCACCGCCAAAGATTGGTATGAGAAGCTTAATCTTACTTACAAACCTGCCATTGTATTTTTTGACAAAACCGGTGAAGAGATTATTAGACGTGATGCCTTTTTCAAAGCATACCATACGCACGGAATTATGACGTATGCCTTAACAGGTGCTTATAAAACCCAGCCAAATTTCCAGCGCTACCTAGAGGACAAATCAGACAAGCTACGCGAACAAGGTATTACAGTAGATCTTTGGAAATAGTGCAATTCGTAAAATTTCCGAAATTTTTTAACGCAATTAAACCTTTTTTACAAATTCTGACTTAAGCTTCATCGCACCGTGACCAGAGATTTTGCAATCAATATTATGATCACCCTTAACTAGACGAATATTTTTAACTTTTGTACCGACTTTAACTGCGTTTGAAGTGCCTTTAATTTTAAGGTCTTTGATCACCGTTACTGTATCACCATTCATTAGAGTGTTGCCATTTGAATCTTTAACCACCTCTTCTTGCTCAATCAAATCATCGGCTGAAAATTCATAAGCACATTCAGGGCAAATTAATAAATTGCCATCTTCATACACATATTCAGAATTACACTTAGGACAATTAGGCAGACTCATATTTTTCTCTTAAACAGTGAATGGATATTTAACTGGATTGTGGTGCTGGTAGCCCACTAACTCAAAATCTTCCAGGGTCACCCAAGTTTCAAGATCTTCCAGAGTTTTAATTTTTGGATTAATTTTTAATTGTGGCAGAGCTAATGGCTCACGATCAACTTGCTGGTTTTTAAAAATATCCACTTGGTTTTCATACAGGTGTACGTTGGACAAATGATGACGCATTTTTTTGGCTTTTTTACCAGTAATTTGTGCAGTAATGAGCAACAAAAATGCCACCTGAAAATGATTAAATGGCTGGCCAAGTGCATAGTCGCTGCTACGTTGATAGCTCTCAAGATATAGATCATCACCCAAAAGATTAAAATGGTGCGTGTGCATACATGCTGGCAAACAAGCGCGGTGAATAAGATTGGGATGATTAAAAGTCATCATTTCACGGCGATCATCGACACCATTGGATAAGTCTGTGACAATCTTTTTGTACTGATCCAGTGGCGCGTCATCTTCAATACCAGGAAATGCACGCCCTATTACGCCGTAACACATGCCCATATCATCTTCACCTTTACGGTGTGGGTTATCAAGCCAAGCCTGATTATCGTTAGCGTTAGCATTCCAGGTGTTGCAACCAATCGCCCTAAATTGAGCGGCAGAATCATAGCCACGAATGTAACCCAACATCTCAGCAATAGCCGACTTCCAAAAGAGTTTTTTAGTGGTTACCACTGGCACTGTACCATCTGACAAATCATGCTCAAACGTTGCGCCAATAACAGTAAGGGCCTTTTGTCCAGTACGGGTATTTTCTAACCATACGCCCTCATCTAAAATTCGTTTTCCAATATCAATATATGCTTTCATAATTATTTATTTTTTGATTTAAACCACAGATAAACACCCAGGATAATCATTGGCAAGCTTAGTATCTGACCCATGGTTAGCCAATCAAATGCTAAGTATCCAAGCTGCACATCGGGCACTCGAACAAACTCAATTATAAATCTAAAGAATCCATAAAAAATTAAAAATAATGCCGAAATTGACATTAGCGGTCTTGGTTTTCGACTGTATACCCAAAGAATGGCGAATAATACAAAGCCCTCTAACAAGGCCTCGTACAATTGCGATGGGAAGCGACTAACGCCCTGCTCTTGAATAAACATACCAAATGGAGTAGTGGTTATTTTTCCCCAAAGCTCACCATTGATAAAATTACCAATTCTGCCGAAACCTAAACCAAGTGGCGCCAGTGGTGCAACAAAATCCATGGTGGTAAAAAAACTTTTATGATATTTACGATTAAACAATGCCATTGCCAATAACACACCCAAAAAACCACCATGAAACGACATACCGCCACCTTGAATGGCAAAAATTGAGAGAGGATCAGCAATAAAGACTGGAAAGTTGTAAAACAACATATAACCCAATCGTCCACCAACAATGACACCAATAGCGCCATAGAAGATTAAATCTTCAATTTGTTGGGGATTCCAATCGTTATTTGAGTTTTTGGCGCGAGAATTGGCCAAAAAATAAGCGGCTAAAAAAGCTGCTAAATACATCAATCCATACCAATAGATTTGAGCAAAGCCAAGATCTAGTGCAATTGGATTAATATCAGGATAAATCATAAAGAATAAAAGTGGTGCGCTCGAGGTGATTCGAACACCCGACATTTGGCTTCGGAGGCCAACACTCTATCCAGCTGAGCTACGAGCGCATAATTTAACGAAAGTAGCGAGATAACTTTCTTTGAATTTAAATATCGTCAGATGAACAAAAAACAGCTTGCATATTCGCAACCAGTTTAAGAATTTTCGCATCTTTTACTTTACATAAAATTCTATTTCCATCACGTCTCGACTCAATAATATCCTTAGTTCTAAGGATATCAATATGCTGAGAAATATTCGACTGCGAAGAGCCTACTTGTTTTACAATTTCCAATACTGGTAATTCGTCATTTTTAAGTGCACATAAAATCTTAAGACGTAGCGGGTGTGCCATCGCTTTTAGCGCTTTAGTCGCCTTTTCAATATCTTTGTCTTTTTCTAATAAAGTCATATCACTCATAATTTCTTCTCGTTTTATTTACTGGTGAATTAAAGTCTGCCAAGCATACCGTATACGCCATATCTTCTTAGTTTAATTAACACCATTTTTTGATAGTAATTAATCAAACTATCGTTATTTAAAACGATATCTGCAATTTTCCAACTTTGATCAGCTGACTGATGGAAGATCAAATCTAAAAACATGTCGTACGAATAATATCCGTTTACTTTAAGCTTTACTGTAATTGAACCGCCAATCATTGGTCGGGCAGAGATAAATGCAAATGAGGTAGATCTTGTTTGCGTTAGCCTTGATAACAACGAAGTAATGATATTTTGCTTAATCTTAGTCACAAAATATGTTTGCTCTTCATTACCCAATCTTAAGTTACTAACTAACATAACCTCTTTGGCAATGTGATCGAAATCAAATAATGGTGCAACTTCGGTTTCGATAAGTTGGCCAATAAATCGTGGAGAATAAGTGGCAACTGTCGTTAATTGGTTAAGCTTAACAATGGCTGACTGAATGGTTTGTACCGGTCCTGCAGATTTTTCAACCTCAACTGGCTCAACAACTTCTTCTGTTACAACGGTATCGTTCGTCTCTAGTACTTCAGTATCAATCTCTTCTTGCGCAAAACTAAGCGTCGATAAAGATAATAAAAAAGCCAATAATCCTGCGTTCAATCTTCTCATTTTTTCTCCATTTAACAAAAACAAAACCAAGTAAAATTCAAAATAATAATCCTTGTTTTCACAGTATTATATTTTAACTTCGTATAAGCAAATAACTATATTATGACTTTCTTCAATTTTTTTAAAAAACCCTTGCTTTTAGCAATATTTTCTACATTTTTAAGCCTCTCTTTACAAGTTAACGCAGAAACTGCCGCTGAAAAACAAAGGCTAGAAGCCTTCTTTAAAGACCTTGAAGCTTTTACCGTTGTTTTTAGCGACATCAAACAACTGTATGTTGATGATGTTGAAAATAAGGAGTTATTTAATAATGCTATCAAAGGCATGGTTAGCGGACTAGACCCTCATTCAGTTTATCTAGAGCCTAAAGAGCAAAAAAGTTTAATGGAAGGCGCTTCTGGAAAATTTGGTGGACTGGGTATTGTTATTAGTAAAAAAGATGATGGCATTCAAGTTATCTCTCCGATTGATGATACACCTGCTTACAAGGCTGGCATTCAAGCAGGTGATTTAATTATAAAAATTGGCGACAAGCCTGTTCGTGGCATGACACTTGAGGATGGTGTTGATTTAATGCGTGGCGAACCAGGCACAGACATACAAATAACCATTTTACGTAAAAATCAAAAACCTTTTAAAGTTGACATCACTCGTGAAATTATCACCATTGTAAGTGTTAAAGGTTATTTGCTAGAAGAAAATATTGGCTATGTACGCATCTCTAGTTTTCAAGGGCCTACTGCAAACCTCTTAAAAGAAACTATTGATAAGTTAGTTGAAAAAAATGGCAACTACCTAAAGTCTTTAATTTTAGATTTACGCAACAATCCTGGTGGCGTACTTAATGGTGCGGTAGATGTTTCTAATTTATTCATCGATAAGCTTGGGCTTGTGGTTTATACCGAAGGCAGGATTAAAAGCTCAAACCTAAAATTTAAGACTAAACGTGGCGATATTTTGCTAGACTCGCCAATGGTTGTTTTGGTCAACGAAGGCTCAGCATCTGCTTCTGAGATTGTTGCTGGCGCCCTTCAAGATCATAAACGCGCTATTATTATGGGTAGCACTTCCTTTGGTAAAGGCTCGGTACAAACGATTATTGAGCTAGATGAAGGTTACGGGCTAAAAGTAACCACCGCACGTTACTACACACCAAACGGTCGCTCTATTCAAGCCAAAGGTATCGTGCCTGATATTGAACTGAAAAACATTAGTCTTGAGAATGAAAAAGAAGCGTCTATCGTTGATATTAAAGAAAATGATTTAGACGGACATCTAGAAGAAGAAACGCCAGACAATATGTCTGCAGATGAAATTATTGATGCGCAAGAAAAAAATCAGGCCTCCATGGATGAAAAAGCCATTGAAAGACTTAAGAAAGATTATTTCGTTCATGAGGCGACCAACCTACTTAAAGCATTAACGGTACTAGGAAAATAATTAATGGCAATTACTCTAGCAATCGCAAATCAAAAAGGAGGGGTTGGGAAAACAACTACTGCTGTTAATTTAAGCGCTGCTTTGCGTGCAATTAAAAAACGCGTTTTGCTAATTGATATTGACCCGCAAGGAAATGCCACCATGGGTTGTGGCGTTGATAAATACATGCTAGAAAATAGCGTTTGTGAATTATTATTAGATGAATGTACTATTAACAAAGCCATTGTTCACGTTGATGATTCGGGCATTGATATACTGGGTGCTAACACCGATCTGATTGCTGCAGAGGTTGCATTACTGCGCGGCGTCAACTCTGAATTTAAGCTTAAGAATGCCATTAGCTCAGTTGCCAGTAATTACGACTATGTGATTATCGACTGCCCGCCTTCGCTCAACATGCTGACTATTAATGCCTTTACAGCTTCTGATGGCATCATCATACCCATGCAGTGTGAATACTATGCATTAGAAGGTTTAACCGCACTCATGCAAACCATTGATAAAATTAAGGAGACTACCAATCCTGAACTTGAAATCACCGGATTGGTACGAACCATGTACGACACGCGCAACAATCTTTCTAATGAAGTCTCTTTGCAATTACAACAGTACTTCTCGCACAAAGTCTTTAAAACCATTGTTCCTAGAAATGTAAAATTGGCAGAAGCACCAAGTTTCGGCCAAGATGCAATTTGCTATGCAAGATCATCAAAGGGTGCAATTTCATATATTTCCTTAGCCAGTGAAGTGCTAAGAAAAACTTCAATTACTTAAATTATTATGGCAAAAATTTCAAAATTAGGACGTGGCTTAGACATTTTATTAGGTCAAGTCAGTAACAATAATAAAGACTCAGAAAACAGCATGAAAATGCTAAGTGTTAGCGATCTTCAGCGTGGAAAATTCCAGCCTAGAGATGACATCGACCCTGAGACATTAAACGAACTTGCCGCTTCAATTACCTCTCAAGGTGTAATTCAACCTTTAGTTGTCAGAAAAGTCACTTATGATAAATATGAAATTATTGCAGGTGAGCGTCGCTGGCATGCAGCTCAAATTGCAGGTCTTAGCGAAGTGCCTGTTATCGTCCGTGAAATCGATGATCAAGTTGCCTTAGCTATTGGTCTAATTGAAAACATTCAACGTGAATCGCTTACACCACTAGAAGAGGCTAAAGCCTTACAACAACTGATTGAAGATTTTAAAATGACGCATGAAGAGATTTCAAGTGTTGTCGGCAGATCAAGATCAAGCGTCACCAACCTGATTCGTTTATTACAACTAGGTGCTGACGCTAAGGAATTACTCAGTAAAGGTAAGATTGAAATGGGTCATGCTCGCGCACTACTACCTTTAAATGAAGAAGATCAAAGCACAATAGCCAATCAAGTGGTGGCTAAATCTTTGTCTGTTCGTCAAACGGAAGAGCTGGTTAAACGCGTATTGAACCCAAAGACTAAAACAACTTCAGCGATTGACCCTCATATCTCTGATTTGATGCGCTCACTATCAAAAACACTAGACTCTAAAACTGAAATTAAAACAGCAGGTGACAAAGGCAAGATCATTATTCATTACAAATCTGCTGATGAGCTTAGCAATATCTTAAAACATATTAACTAATCTGAATTTTTTTGACTACATGCTAGTCAAAACTACCGATTCGCTCAAACTTTAATGAGTCATCGTAATGCATCCAAATACCGAACGCTTTACCAACAATATAACTTTCTGGCACAAAACCCCAGAAACGTGAATCACTACTGCGTGATCGATTATCACCCATAACGAAATAATGCTCTGCTGGTACGGTTGCTTTCACCCCTCTTGAAGCTCTATTCGGATCAAGCAAAATATCATGTGGATTGGTTTCTAAAAACTCACGCTTATGCCTGAATCCAGTCATGTCGGTGCCTGATTCGACCCCTTGATAATCTTTAAAATTTTCATAAGCAATCTTAACGCCATTAACGCGTAACTGATCTGCATGATAAACAACCTCATCACCCGGAATGCCAACAATGCGTTTAATAAAATCAGCGCCCTGATATTTGTCATTTTTTTCATAATTAGGATATCTAAAAACAATCACATCGCCTCTTTTAGGTTTTTCAAATTCGATTAGTTTTTTATTTATAACTGGAATGCTGATGCCATAATTAAACTTTGATACCAAAATAAAATCACCCGTCAGCAGTGTTGGCATCATAGAATTTGATGGAATTCGGAATGGCTCTACAATAAAACCACGCAATAAAAATACCAATAACAACACTGGGAAAAATTCTGCCGACCATTGCACCATCTTGGGGCGATTTTCATATTTTTCATTTTTATTAAAACGCAAAAATAAAATAAAATATACAAATTTTTTAAATCCTGTTTTGTCAGGGGTTAGATGGCTGGTTTTATCAGACTTATTAAAAATTAAATGATCAAGACTAACGATCATAAAAGCGGTGATTAAAAACAGCGCTAAGTAAGATGAAACGTCCCAAGCGAAGAATGGCGATGCGTTTTCAAGTGTCATAAATAATATCCGTACAAAAAAAAGGTAAAGTAAAACCTCGTTATTATATAATAAGTTCTTTTTATAGATTTTCACATTGGAGGAAATACAATGGCATTAGCAGATTTAGAAAGAGATGGTCACGGTTACTTAGTAAACTTAACGGATTGGAACGAGGATATTGCTCAAGAAATTGCAGCAGAAGAAGGCGTTGCATTAACTGACGACAGCTTTAAGTTGATCAACTTCTTGCGCAATGAATACATTAACAACAACGCTAATCAGCCTAACGAACGTAACATGGTAAAAGGCTTGAAAGCTGACTGGGATGGTAAATTAGGTACAAAAGAATTGTACGCATTATTCCCTAAAGGTCCTGCTAAGCAAGCGGGTAAAGTTGCTGGACTTCCAGAGACTAGACGTAAAGGTGGTTACTAAGCGCTTAGCTTTTTAACTCATAAAAAAGGCGCTCATTGAGCGCCTTTTTTATTGTCCTATTGTTTTCTAAACTTCAACAATACTCATGCCAGCTGAATTAGACAGTTCAACAAAGTTTGGAAAAGAAGTCATCACATTATCAACGCCGTTAATTTCAATTGGATAATCACATCTTAATGATGCCACTGCAAATGACATTGAAATACGGTGATCATGATGAGATTCAATCATCGATGTTGGTTTTTTGAATTGTCCGCCTTGAATTTTTATACCATCTTCCAATACTTCATTTTCAATCCCAAGAATATTCAAACCATCCGCCATCACTTGGATGCGATCTGATTCCTTTACTCGCAATTCTTTGGCACCTGTTAATATAGTTTCTCCCTGTGCACAAGATGCTGCAATAAATACAGCCGGAAACTCATCAATAGCTAATGGCACTAATGCTTCTGGAATATGAATACCTTTAAGTTTAGATGATTGAATGCGAATATCAGCCAATAGCTCACCACCAATTTCACGCTCATTAGACAGCGTAAGATTTGCACCCATTAGTTGTAATATATTAATGACACCTGTACGGGTTGGATTGACATTAACACCTAACAAAGTAACGTCTGATTTTGGTGCAATCGCTGCTGCAACCATAAAAAATGCCGCTGATGAAATGTCACTTGGAACTTGAATTTCAGTCGCGGTTAATTCGCCACCACCTGTTAAACACATTTGGTTAGCGTTAACACGAACATCGTAGCCCAATCCTTTAAGCATACGCTCGGTATGATCACGCGTAGGCGTAGGCTCAGTTACACAAGTATCGCCATCGGCATATAAACCTGCTAATAGTACGCAAGATTTAACTTGAGCAGATGCCACTGGCAAATCATAATGAATGCCTTTAAGTTTTTGACCGCCGGTAATTTTCAAAGGTGGCTTACCGTCATTACTATCAATCACCGCACCCATCTCTTTTAACGGGTTGATTACCCTATCCATTGGGCGTTTTGATAATGATTCATCACCAATTAGCTCACAATCAAATGCTTGAGCTGCAAGAATGCCTGACATTAATCTAATAGAGGTACCTGAGTTGCCTAAATTTAGAGGATTTTGTGGTTTTTTTAGTCCATTGATACCAACACCATGAATAATTACATTATCGCCATCACGCTCAATTTCAACACCCATAGCTTGAAATGCTTTAAGTGTAGAAAGCGCATCTTCACCTTTTAAGAAGCCGCTCACCTTGGTAACACCTTTGGACAGCGATCCCAACATAATAGAACGATGTGAGATTGATTTATCTCCTGGAACTTTTAATTCTCCTGACAACGTCGTTGCCGGACTTGCTATAAACTTACTCATAATATTTAGTCTTTTAGCCAGCCATCTCTTGCAGATTTTGCATCGGAAAATAATTTCTCTAGCGCTTCTGGCTGGTTGTTTTTAATCAAATTGGCGATATTATCCAAACTCTTTTGATAACCCTCAATGTGCTTAACAATTTGCTCTGGATTGTTAATACAAATATCGCGCCACATCACCGCATCACTCGAAGCAATGCGTGAAAAATCTTTAAACCCACCTGCTGCATAATCACAAGCATCTGGATCGTTACTTATTAAATAATCCATCAATCCAAATGCCAGCATATGTGGCAAATGCGATGTCATGGCTAATAAATCATCATGTTTACTGGTATTCATAATTTCCACCTTAGCACCTATAGCTTCCCATAATTCGCTCACCGTAGCAACAGATTGAGTATTGGCATTAACTTCTGGGGTAATAATAACGCGCTTATTGTTAAATAGGTTAGCATCTGCCGCCTCAACGCCACTTTGCTCTTTGCCAGCAATTGGGTGAGCGGGAATAAAATTCTCAGGCACCGTTTCAAATACTTGTCTAGCCATATCAACTACACTAGTTTTAGTACTACCCACATCAGTCACAATCATCTTTTCTGTTACATGTGGCTTGATCATTTCTAGCACTGATTTAAAACTATTAACTGGGGTGGCAATCAATATCAAACTAGCACCAACCAATGCTTGAGCAATATCTAAAGAGTATTCATCGATAACGTTTAATGCTTGGGCTTTAATTAAGTTTGATTCATTTCTACCGAAACCAACAATGGTTTCAACTTGGTTAGATTTTTTTAAACCTGCCGCAAAAGATCCGCCAATCAAACCTACTCCAATAATACAAATTTTGTTCATCATAATACTGACTTTAAAGCATCTAAAAAATCTGATATTTCTCTAGAGGTGCCAATTGATACTCGTAGGTAGTTTTTCATTTCTACAGGACGCACAATAAATCCAAGCTCTAATAGTTGCTGGTAAAGCTTTGGAGCATCCTCAACCTTAACAGCAATAAAATTAGCAGAAGACGGTATATAGCTTAAACCCAACTTATCAAAGCCTCCGGCTAATTGCTTTAAGCCATTTTTATTAGCCATCACCGAGCGCACTAAGTGTGATTGGTCATCCAGCGCAGAAACTGAGGCCACTTGAGCGATATGATTAACATTGAACGGTTGGCGAATACGATTAATATAATCAGAAATTTTGCTACTTGATACGCTATAACCCACTCTTAAACCAGCCAAACCATAAGCTTTCGAAAAAGTTCTAGTAATAATTAAATGCTCAAATTCCTTTAACCAGCCAATCGCCAAATCCTCTTCATCTAAATACTCAAAATAAGCCTGGTCCAAAACCACGGTAATTGAAGTTGGTACGCGCGATAAAAATGCATGTATCGCCTCATTTGCTAGCAATGTACCTGTCGGATTATTCGGATTTGCAATAAAAATTAACTTAGTGTTGTCTGTTATTGCCAACAACATCGCCTCTAAATCATGGCCAAAATCTTTGGATTTTGTCACAACAGCTTGAGCGCCTAATGCTTGTGTAACTAGAGGATAAACCACAAAAGCATATTCGGAGAATATTACTTCGTCCGTACTTTGGCAAACATAAGCTCTAGCAATAAGCTCTAAAATATCATTCGAGCCGTTACCCAAAGTAATCGCATCAATCGAAACATCAAGATGATTACCAATGGCTTGTTTTAATTCAAAACCATTGCCGTCAGGATAGCGATCAACTTCTGTGATTGCTTTTTGCATTGCCTCTAAAGTTTGCTGACCAAGTCCTAACGGATTTTCATTGCTAGCGAGTTTAACCACTCGATCAAGCCCAAGCTCTCTTTGAAGTTCGCTGATAGGCTTACCACCCTGATATGGCTTCAGGGATTTGATGCTATCACAAACACTCATAATACAGCGACTGGGTATGAACCCAAAATGCTCATTTTTTGCACACGATTATCTACTTCAGCTAATGCCGATTTAACTTTAACATCGTCTTGATGACCTTCAATATCGATCAAGAATAAATACTCCCATTTAACCCCAGGGATTGGGTGGCGTGCAATCTGTGCCATATTGATACCTTGATCTTTAAACGGCTCAAGCAAATCTAGTAAAGCACCTGCTTCGTGTTTTGTGGTCACCAAAATTGAAGTTTTATCGTGACCAGAAGGCTCAACAGACTCTTTACTTAAAATTAAGAAACGAGTGGTATTTCCAGTTCGATCTTCAATATTTTTAGCAATTCTCTCCAAACCATACAGACTTAAAGCCGCTTCAGAAGCAATTGCTGCAGCGCCCACTTCATCTTTAACAATTCGTGCCGCTAATGCATTAGAGGAAACTTCCTTTAAAGTTACATTTGGGTAATGATTTGCCAACCAGCGCTGACATTGATCCAGTGCTTGTTGATGCGCATAAATCACTTTAATTTCTTGCGATTGATCAGCACTCATTAACTGGTGTGCAATAGATATTTCCACCTCGCCACAAATCTTAAGATCTTGCGAATACAGCATATCAACCGTACCGCCAATTACACCATTCGAGGAATTCTCAATTGGTACAACACCATAGTGTGCATTACCTTTTTCTACTTGATGGAATATCTCATCGATACTACCACAATCCAGGGTTGATACTGCATGGCCAAAATGCTTTAAAGCTGCCTCTTGAGTGAATGTTCCCTCGGGGCCTAAATACGCAATATTTAACGGCCGCTCTAGCGCAAGACAGGCCGATATAATTTCACGGAAAATATGTGCCATATCTTTATCTTTAAGCTGACTATCGTTACGCTCAATAATAGAACGCAACACTTGAGCTTCGCGCTCAGGACGGTAGAAAACACTATTAACATCTTCTGCTATTTTAACTTCGGCCACTTCGCCTGCCAAATCGGCACGATTACCAATAAGCGTCTGAATTTCTTTATCCAACGCATCAATTTCAATTCGTAATTCTGCTAGTGTTTTTTTACCCATGCTGTTTCTCAAAATCTGCCATAAATTCAATTAATGTGTCCACGCCACTCTCTGGCATAGAATTATAAATACTAGCGCGCATTCCGCCCACAGACTTATGCCCTTTAAGCGCTAATAAGTTAGCATTATAAGACTTTTCTAGGAACAGTTTATCAAGACTATCATCTGCCAAAATAAATGGCACATTCATCCATGAGCGATATTTTGGATTAACTGGATTTGAATAAAAATCAGAACTATCAATTGTTGCATAAAGCTTACTGGCTTTGCGCTCATTAATAGCCTCTATTGCCTTAATGCCACCTTGCTCTTTTAACCACTCAAATACACGCCCCGCTGCATACCAAGGAAAGGTTGATGGCGTGTTATACATTGAATTATTATTAGCCTGAGTTGCATAATCAAACAAAATGGGTTGCTTTGGCACAACATCACCAATTAAATCTTCGCGCACTATCACTACCGTTGCACCCGCCATGCCAATGTTTTTTTGTGCACCCGCATAAATCACACCAAACTTGGAAACGTCAATTTCACGAGACAAGATAGTGGATGACATATCTGCTACAATCGGCATATCTACTTCAGGGATAAAATCAAACTCTAGGCCAGCAATGGTTTCATTTGATGTGTAGTGCAGATAAGCACTATCTTGATCAATATTCCAATTTGCAAAATCTTCAATATCTGTAAATTTATTAGCCGTACTATCTGTGCAAATATTCACCTCACAATAACGCTGCGCTTCAGCAATCGCCTTAACTGACCAATGCCCCGTATTAACGTAGCTTGCTTTAGTTTTGCCTCGTAGTAAATTAATTGGCACCATTGAAAATTGTGCAGAAGCGCCGCCTTGCAAAAATAACACCTTATAGTTATTTGGAATATTCATTAACTCACGTAAGTCTTGCTCGGCCTTTTGTGCCACTTGCATAAAATCAACACCACGATGAGAGATCTCCATCACTGAAGCTTTAGCATTGCCATACTCTAGTAATTCTTCTTGAATCTGGCGTAATACCGATTTAGGTAGTGCTGCAGGACCAGCACTAAAATTGTAGATTTCACTCATTAACAATATTCCTTAAAAATTTCAATTTATTTTACGTTAATATCACTTAAATTTTTGCTTGAAACAAGCCTGGCAATTAAACCAACTAATATAGCAATAAAACTCTATAATATGCGCAAAGTTTAAATCACTGGAAGTTAGTTAAATTCTAACACTGCCCTCGCAACGGTAAAGTCCGATACACATTTAAACAACAAATTAACAACTACGATGGGTGGTGAGTTAGATTAACGCATCACTGCGCAATGTCTACTCTCGCTCGTTAATAATTTAACGGAGCAATCATGAATATCAAACAACTCTCTTTAGTCACTAGCATTTCAGCACTAACTTTTTCTACAGCAACCAATGCAGTATTAGGCCCTATTCCTATTTATTTAAACTCAGAATACAGGACAACTAATCCTGTTATCGGCTCTATTGCATCCAAGATTGTTGTAAGCAAAGAAGAAATTGAACAAAGCGGTGCAAGAACTTTTCTAGAATTACTTGCAACTATCCCTTCAGCCAACCTTGAGGCGGGGCAAGGTAGTACTGCAGCTATACGAATTCGTGGTAATGATGCTAGACATACAATTGTACTTGTTGATGGCATTAAAGTTAGTTGGTACGGACAGCCTCATTTAGAGATTATTCCGTTTGATCAAATTGAAAGAGTTGAAATAATCAAAGGGCCGTATTCTTCTTTGTATGGTTCTGGAGCTATTGGTGGCGTAGTACATGTATTTACTAACAGAGAATCAAAAGATGGAGAACATAGCTCAATTAATATTTCTTATGGATCTCATAATAGTAAAAAAATAAGCTACTCATCCAGTCTACAGAAAGATGGTAATTATATAAATTTCACCGTTAGTGATTATCATACTGATGGCATTGATGCTAAAAAAACAGGCAGTACAGATAAAGACTCTACTGATAGGAGATCATTTGGCATAAATTTCGGTAAAAATTTTTCTAAAAATACAAATGTTAGGCTTGGTATTCTAGACTCAAGTGCAGATGTTCAATATGATGATGGTACAAATAATAATGATTTAAATCAATACAATGTAGAAATCAATCATATTCTTGCTAATGGATTGCGATCTAAATTAACTTATGCTCAAAATAAACAATCTTATTACGGCTCTGACTACAAGGAGAGCGATCTTACTTTTGCAAGTGAATTTAATGTTGACAATGGATTGTTAAATGGTGGAATGTCTTTTCAAAAAGATGAGAAAGCCTCCGGAACAACCCATAACTCAAATACAGATATTTTTGCACAATGGCAACGAGTAGTCTATGGCAATGATATTGTATTCGGATTTAGAAATATAGACCATGACAGATTTGGCAATCACCTTACATACAATCTAGGCTTAGCCAGGAACTTAAGCTCAAATTGGAGGATTTCTGGCTCATATGGCAAGGCAACCAAACTCGCATCAATTTCAAAAACTGATGCCAATATTGCGCAAAACAGAACTGAATTAGAGCCAGAGCAATCAAAAAATATTGAACTGGGTATTGAAAAAAAGAGCAACTGGGGTACGGCATCTATCAAAGCTTATAAAAATAAAGTTGATAGTTTTTTTAAATATAACGGCCCATGGGGATCGCATTATTACACTAATGATGGAAGATATGACATAAAAGGTGCTGATCTTACGGTTATGGCTGATATATTAAATTTAGATGTAAGTGCTGAGTACTCTTATAACAGTTCGATCAAAAATGGCACCTCACATCAAACAGGAAGAAGGCCAAAACATTCAATTGGAATTACTGTAAGGAAGCAAATAGGAAAATATAGTAATAGAGTAAATATAATTAGTAAATCGTGGGCTTGGGATACAAATAGTGGATCTGATAAATTAAATGGATATACACTTGTTAATTTTGCCACTAGCTATGATTACAACAATGCATGGAAGGTTACTGGAACTCTAAATAACGCTTTAGATAAAAAATATGAAGTTGCAAAAGACTATAATCAACTAGGTCGTACTTTTAATATAGGAGTGACACATAGCTTCTAAACGAACTTTGTTATCATGGAGTAGCGGCAAGGATAGTGCTTTTGCCTTGCATCTACTTCTTAAAGATTCAAGTATTAATCTCTCGGGTCTTTTTACGACAGTCAATCAAGAGTTTGATCGAGTAGCTATGCACGCCACTCGTGTTAAGCTATTAAAACAACAAGCTGATGCTTGTGGACTACCTTTGCATATTATTAAAATTCCTTTTCCTTGCTCGAATGCTGATTATGAAAGAATCATGTCAGAGTTTATAGTTAAGATTCAAAATGATAATATTGAAGCTGTAGCATTTGGTGATTTGTATTTAGAAGATATACGCGATTATCGAATCAAACAAATGGATGGCACTGGCATTGAGCCAATATTCCCTTGCTGGGGAATTGACACTCAAGAGCTATCTAAATGCATTATTGATATTGGCATCAAGGCAAATATCACTTGTATTGACCCTAAACAGATATCAACTGATTTTGCCGGGCACGCTTTTAATCAAAACTTACTAAAGTCCTTGCCAAGCAGTGTCGACCCTTGCGGGGAAAATGGTGAGTTCCATACCTTTGTATACGACTCACCAGACTTTAGCAGCCCTGTTGATATTGCCCAAGGTGAAACTGTAGAGCGAGACGGCTTTGTCTTTACCGATTGGCAATAACATTGACTATAATAAAACCATTAACTTTGAATAACAAGGATTTCAAATGACAGATAAAATCAATAAAACCAGGACCATATTTGCTGTATTTATTATGGTATTACTTATGATTGCTACACGTGGCCACTCTAATTGGTTATCGGCCTTTGTGCATTTGCCTGACTTTACCATCCCTGCTTTATTCATTGCTGGCATTTACTTGCGCAAATTTTGGGTAGCTTTTGTGATCATATTAAGCGCTGTGGCGATTGATAACTATGCAATCGTACATGAAGGTGTTAGTGCTAATTGCATCACCCCCGCTTATAGTGTATTACCACTTACTTACTACGGAATCTTTTGGATTGGTAAATATATTAGCAGCCTAAAGCTTGACACTAGTATTATAAAAAATGCACTAGTTGTTATTACAGCGACAAGCACTCAATGGCTTGTAGCAACTTCAAGCTATTACTTCTTTACAACTACTTATGCAAAAACAGGTTGGGTTAATTTCCCTGACTACGTAGCGCAGTGGTCAGTGGCTGAAATCCCATTAGTGCTTTATTGGATGGTTGCAATTACTATTATTTTCACTCTCAACCATCGTTATTCGTTTATCCCATATTTTTCAGCACAGAAAACTAGCTAAAATCCATGGCAGACAATCAATATAAGAAATACCCCAAGGGCACTTCTTACAGGGCGCGTATGCAGCGCAAGAAAAATCATATTGATTCTCGCATACAAGAGGCTAATATTGATAAAGGCATTATCGTACTGCTAACCGGTAACGGCAAGGGTAAATCATCATCTTCACTAGGCATGGTTTGTCGTGCACTTGGCTACAACATGCAAGTTGGTATTGCCAAGTTTTTAAAAGGTATGCAAGATACCGGTGAAGATGCATTCCTAGCAAAACAACCCAACGTGCAAACTGCTTTCATGAAAACCGGCTTTACTTGGGATACACAGGATAAAGAATACGATACTGCTATGGCAGTTGAGACTTGGTCAAAGGCACAGGGTTATTTAAAAGACAAGTCTATTGATTTGGTCGTACTTGATGAGCTAACTTATATGATTAGCTATAAGTACTTAGATGAACAGATGATCCTTGATGCGCTAAACAATCGACCAAAAAATCAACATGTAGTTATCACAGGGCGAGCTGCATCTAAAAGCTTAATTGATATCGCCGATACTGTTAGCGAAGTGAAAGATATCAAGCATGCTTTTAGAGCAAACATCAAAGCTCAAAAAGGAGTTGATCTTTAATATAAACAAAAAAACTGAGAATGAAGCCCTTAGGTTTTAATTGGATTTTGTAAAACTTACTCTATTCCATATATCTCATTATTAACGATCATCCTCCATATTTTAGAAGATTTATTTCCATAAGAAACATTCTTACTAAGTAATATTGCAGTTGGGGCGTGGGCATATTGGTACCCCTTAGTATTACAAGTAACATAAGTATCATCGCGAAAATTAATATTTCTGCCTACTTCACACCCTTGAAAAGCAGACTCAACTCTGCCATTCTCATGCTCAAAGCTGTCTATGATTTTTGTACTTTCAATAGTCCAACCAACGCTTTTTTCCCATACTGATTCAAAATTTGCAGAAGAAGATATAGATACTACTAAAAAAATTGCCAAAATAAATTTATTCATTGTCTATCCTTGTTTGATTGTATTGCTTAATACTAAACTATACCAACCTTTCAGTCAATCAATATAAAAATACTAAATATTTTCAGATATACTCAAGGTAAAACCCTTAATTATTCACTTTCTCTTTAGCTCCAAGTAAGTTTTTGTTAGTAGAGGATATTGACGTTAATTTTTGTCATTTTTCCGAGGTATAAACTCCAATACAGTAGCATTAATGCAATATCTTGATTTGCCATTAGGACCATCATTGAACACATGACCTAGATGAATATCTGAACTAACAGAGCGTATCTCTGTGCGAGTCATACCAAAGCTATTATCCGCTTTTTCATACACCTCTCCTGTTACCGGTTTGGTAAAAGACAACCATCCAGATTTTGAATTAAATCGATCACGTGTATCAAATAACATTCTGCCTGATAATTTATCCACAAATACGCCGTCAGGTGTATTTTTAAAAATATCGTATTGCTTACAAAATCTGCCATCTGTGGCTTTATTAAAAGCAACATCAAAAGCTTCTGACGATTTTCCAAGTTTAAACTCACCCAATGCTTTATAAAATTCACTCGGTGACATATATCCTTGCTGAGCCCAAACTTCTTTACCATCTTTAATAAAGAAAATAGTTGGCGTTGCCCAGGTTGGTGTTTTTAAATCAAAACCTTGTAGTGCAGTCATTGGGGTGCTTCTAAGGGGAATGCTGCCTTTATATTTTAAGGTTACATTTTTTTCAAATTGTAAACAGTATAAACACGAGCCTTTATCTTCTGCTTCGATCACTAAAATTTCCATACCACTAAGTGGCTTGACTATCTCATGTGCTACTTGCTTTTTTATAGATTGATCAAATTTCACACCAGTAGCATGATTAGGGCAATAACCGTTTGGATTTTTAACTAGATAATTTTGATGATAATCCTCTGCAGGCCAAAATTTATCTAATTGTTTAATTTCGGTAACAATCTTGCCATGACCTTTAGCAGTTAATAGCTTTTGAAATTTTTGCCCAGTACTTAGTGCAATTGCTTCTTGATTTTTTGTAGTCCAATAAAGCGCCGAACGGTAATTATTACCAATATCAGCTCCTTGTCCATTTACCTGCGTTGGATCATGAATTTCCCAAAAATTTTTAATCAAAGATTCAGTTGATACCTTCTCTGAATTGTAACTAACCTTGACCACTTCGGTATGATTAACCAGCATTTTATCAACTTCGAGTTCACTTTTATCAGTGAGCCCAATATTTTCTAAAAAACTAATAAAACCTGAACTTTGAAGATTTCGATTTTTGAGTACTTCATCATAACTAGGGTTGGGATAACTACCGCCAGCATAGCCAGAGGTCACCTCAACGACACCATCTATTTTTTCAAAGTTTTTTTCCACACCCCAAAAGCAACCAGCTGCAAACACAATTTCTAATACCATTTTTTCACCCTTAAACAATAAATAGCTTATCTATTATTACGTCATACATAGATAAAAAGTTTCAAATTTTAGTAAAATAAAACAGCTAGGTATTCTCACTCATATATTGGAGAGCTTGATACAGATACTCTACTGGAATTATTTTTAGCCCTTTAGGCGTTTTTTTAGGTAGATTACCCTTTGGTATGATTGCCACCTTAAAACCGTGTTTTTGCGCCTCTGATAGACGCTCAATCGCATTGTAGACTGGACGAATCTCACCAGTAAGTCCAACTTCACCAAATGCAATCCAATCATTGGGAATAACTCGATCTCTCAGACTCGACATAATAGCGAACATCACCACCAAATCAGAAGCAGTTTCATTAACTTTGATGCCGCCAACCACATTTACAAATACATCTTGATCGTGCGTAGCAATACCGCCATGCTTGTGTAGAACTGCTAATTGTAGTGCTAGGCGATTTTGATCCAGACCAACACACACACGTTTAGGATTGCTGCTAGCTTGATCAACCAAAGCTTGTACCTCAACCATTAATGGACGAGTCGCTTCACGTGTAACCATCACCATGGATCCTGGCGATGTCTTAGCTTGATTAGATAAAAATATAGCCGAAGGATTGTCCACTTGTTGCAAGCCTGTTTCACCCATGGCAAACACACTGATCTCATTCACCGCACCAAAGCGGTTTTTAACCGCACGGATAATACGAAAACGACCGCCCGCATCACCTTCAAAATACAACACAGCATCAACCATATGCTCAAGAATTCTTGGGCCAGCAAGTGCACCACCTTTGGTCACATGACCAATCATTAGTAAAATAGTATTAGTTTGTTTGGAGAATTGAGTTAATTGCGCGGCGCAATCACGCACTTGAGTCACCGAGCCTGGCGCTGAAGTTGAGCCGTCCGTGACCATGGTTTGGATCGAATCAATGACAATGACTTTTGGCTTGACTTCTTTGACCAGCTTAATAATTTTTTCTAAATGGGTTTCGCTTAATAGCAAGATATCTTCATTAATACCCAGGCGAATCGCTCGATCGCTAATTTGTTGCGCCGACTCTTCACCACTCACATATAAGGTTGTATTGGTTTTGTTAATGGCTGCCATGGCTTGTAAGATAAGGGTTGATTTGCCAATACCCGGATCACCACCAATTAATACCACCGATCCATCTACCAGGCCACCGCCCAAAGTATGGTCAAGCTCACTTAAACCTGTACTTAATCTGGCTCTATTTTCAGTTTTAATCTCGGCTAGGTTTTGCACCTTGGAAGCAGGAATATCTTGCAAACTTGCAGGTTTTGAAGAAGTAGCTTGAGATAAGACAACCTCTTCTAAACTATTCCACTCTTTACAAATTAAACATTGCCCCGCCCATTGTGACTGCGAAGCGCCACATTCTCTACAAACAAATTCAACCTTAATTTTTGCCATGCTAGCCCATCCTTAATGAATATGGAAAAATTCTGCAAGATACTAAGTTATTAATTGCACGGCAAATTTTAAAATTGATAGTTATTCTTAACAATGAAAAATTTAACAAAGCAAGAAATGACTTAGCGCC
>NZ_FQTP01000010.1 GCF_900128515.1 Bathymodiolus heckerae thiotrophic gill symbiont | reverse complement strand
AATGGGCATCCTTGATCCAACTAAAGTAACTCGTGCAGCCTTACAACATGCGGCGAGTATCTCCGGATTGATGATTACTACTGAGGCAATGATTACTGACATCCCGCAAGAAGCTGGTGCAGCTGCAGGTGGCGTTGGTGGCGATCCTATGAATCAATATGGCTAGTCATTAAGGCTATATATTAAGTAAAAAAAATCCCCATTAAATGGGGATTTTTTTGGTAAGCAGAATGTTATAAATCGCCATTATCAATAATAAAAGTTTTAAACTTTTTGGCAATAGGGGATAGTCGACTCTTCTTGTTATGTACGATGTACCAGTGACGTGTAATAGGGAATTTTTGAGCAGTAAGTTGCTTAATGATGCCATTATCAAGCTCGAGATTTACCGTATGTTTGGATACAAAGCCAATGCCTAGTCCTGCTTGAACCGCTTCAATAATTGCTTCATTGGAGTTAATTTGAATATCTGAATTAAACTTCATACCGGTAATACGCTCAATGGTAATACGCGTACCTGAGCCTTCTTCACGAGTAATAAGAGTTTCTTTGTTAAGATCTTTAATGCTGTTATTTTTGCCTAGCAGGGGATGATCAGGATGAGCAATAGCGATCAGTGGGTTTTCCATGAATGGTAGAGTTTCTAAATCCATTTCTAGTGGAGGCTCTCCCATAATGATTAAGTCAGCAGAATTATCTATAAGTTTTTCCAATAACATTTTTCGATTGGTCACTTCTAGGTGGAATGTCATTCTTGGAAATTCCGCTTTAAATTTGGCTAAAATTCGACTAACAAAGGAGTTAGTCGTGGTGGCAACAGCGATTTGCAGATGGCCCGCTTCAGGATCTAATGTTTGCTCAATAGCTAGTTTGCTATTTTCAAGTGTATCAATAATATCAAGACAGGTTTGATAAAACATTTTACCAATGTGGGTAGGTGTAACAATTTTCCCCCTAGTGCTAATAAGGTCTGAGCCAATATTTTTGGTGAGTTGTTGTACTTGCATATAAACTGCTGGCTGAGTTACAAATAGTTCTTTACTGGCCTTGGTAAAGCTTTTGGTACGTACGACAGCCTCGAAACTATAGAGTTGTTTTAATGTATAGTTAATCATAAGTAAATCTTATTATTATTTAAATAAATATTATTCTACATTATATAAAATATATTGTATGATTGCGGTTCTTTTAATGAAAGGAGCTATAAAAAATGGCAAAGGTTTATGATGCGGGTGTAAAAGATTACCGCGATACTTATTGGATGCCGGATTACACACCGTTAGATACGGATATCCTGGCGTGTTTTAAAATTACACCACAAGAGGGTGTACCTCGTGAAGAAATTGCAGCAGCAGTAGCAGCTGAGTCTTCAACGGGTACTTGGACAACTGTATGGACGGATCTATTAACTGATCTTGACCACTACAAAGGTCGCGCATATGCGATTGAAGATGTACCAGGTGACGATACATGTTTTTACGGATTTGTTGCATACCCAATTGACTTATTTGAAGAAGGTTCAGTAGTGAACGTAATGACTTCTCTAGTTGGTAACGTATTCGGCTTTAAAGCTTTACGTGCATTAAGACTTGAAGATATTAGATTCCCAATTGCATACGTAATGACTTGTAATGGTCCGCCACAAGGTATTAGTATGGAGCGTGATATTCTTAATAAATACGGTCGTCCTTTCTTGGGTTGTACAATTAAACCTAAGTTAGGTTTATCTGCTAAGAACTATGGCCGTGCATGTTATGAAGGTCTTCGTGGTGGTTTAGACTTCACGAAAGATGATGAGAATATTAACTCTCAGCCATTCATGCGTTGGAGAGCTCGTTTTGACTTCGTGCAAGAAGCTATCGAGAAAGCTGAAGCTGAAACTGGTGAGCGTAAAGGTCATTACTTAAATGTAACAGCACCTACTGCTGATGAGATGATGAAGCGTGCTGAATATGCTAAAGAAATTGGTTCGCCAATTATTATGCATGACTACATTACTGGTGGTTGGACTGCTAATACTGGTCTAGCACAATGGTGTCAAGATAACGGTATGTTGTTACACATTCACCGTGCAATGCACGCAGTATTAGATCGTAACCCGCACCATGGTATTCATTTCCGCGTTTTGGCTAAAATCTTGCGTTTGTCTGGTGGTGATCATTTACACTCAGGTACTGTTGTTGGTAAGCTTGAAGGCGACCGTGAAGCAACATTGGGTTGGATCGACATTATGCGTGATTCATTTATTAAAGAAGATCGTTCACGCGGTATCTTCTTTGATCAAGACTGGGGCTCTATGCCAGGTGTAATCCCTGTAGCTTCTGGCGGTATTCACGTATGGCACATGCCAGCACTAGTAAACATTTTCGGTGACGACTCTTGTCTACAGTTTGGTGGTGGTACACTGGGTCACCCGTGGGGTAACGCAGCAGGCGCAGCAGCAAACCGTGTAGCGGTTGAAGCTTGTGTTGAAGCTCGTAACTCTGGTCGTGAGCTTGAGAAAGAAGGTAAAGATATTCTTACTTCTGCAGCTAAGCACAGTCCTGAATTGGCAATCGCAATGGAAACTTGGAAAGAAATCAAGTTTGAATTCGATACTGTTGACAAGATTGACGCAGCACATAAATAAGTAAAGTATCACTAACAAAGTGTTTGAGAAAACACTTTGTTAATTAACTAAAAAATAAGGAGCATTAATATGCAAGATTATCAATCAAGTTTAGGTAACACTGAAAGTCGTAAATTTGAGACTTTCTCATACTTACCAACATTAACTGCTGAGCAAATGCGTGTGCAGATTCAATATATTGTTGACAAGGGTTGGAACCCAAGTGTAGAGCACACTGAGCCTCAGCATGCTGCTGGTTCATACTGGTACATGTGGAAACTTCCAATGTTTGGTGAAACAGATGTTGACGCGATTCTTCAAGAAATTGAAAATTGTCATGCTGCACATCCGGACAATCATGTTCGTTTGTTAGGTCTAGACAACTTCGCACAATGTGCAGGTACTTCAATGGTTATTTACCGTGGTCAAACGGTTTAATAGTTAATTAAGTTCGACACAAAAAACCCCAACTCTTGTAGTTGGGGTTTTTTTTGCTATAAAATAATGCACTATGAATAAACCTAAAGTATATGTTGGAATTAACAATGAAATCAATGGTGGTATGACTACGATTGGTAAGCTTATTAGAGACGCCTGGGTCTTTGAATTAATTGAAGAAACTGAGACCTGTGAAGGTTGGAATCTTACTGGAATTGATGCTCTTTTGCAAAAGGTCAATGATGAGTGGGATAAGTATGGTTGTTTAGTAAGTTTTTTACCGCCGGAGTTAGCGCAGCGACACTCAAGAATACACGGTGCTGCTCTGGAAAAGGCTAAATCATCGGGCTGGTCAGGTGAGATTGAAACCGATGATGAAGATGAATAAATAAGAAAGGAGAGTTATGTCTGAAATAAAAGTAGATCCAAATCAATACATCATCAAAGATGAGCCGTATTATGAATCAGTAAATAATGAAGTAGAGCTTTATGAATCTGCATACGACGTTCGTATGCCAATGATGATTAAAGGACCAACAGGTTGCGGTAAATCACGTTTTGTTGAATACATGGCTTGGAAATTAGGCAGACCTTTGATTAGTGTTGCTTGTAATGAAGATATGACAGCCTCTGATCTAGTAGGTCGTTTTCTACTAGACAAAGACGGTACAAAATGGCAAGATGGCCCATTAACAACAGCAGCTCGTATTGGCGCAATTTGTTACTTAGATGAAATTGTTGAAGCGCGTCAAGATACAACGGTTGTAATTCACCCATTAACAGATCACCGTCGCGAATTACCATTGGATAAAAAAGGTGAGTTAGTTAAAGCGCACCCAGATTTCCAATTAGTCATTTCATACAACCCTGGTTACCAAAGTTTAATGAAAGATCTTAAGCAATCAACCAAGCAGCGCTTTGGCGGCTTGGATTTTGATTACCCTGAAACTGATTTAGAAGTAGCGATTGTAACTAAAGAATCTGGCGTAGATGTAACAATGGCTGAAAAATTAGTGCAAATTGCACATCGTGCACGTAATCTTAAAGGTCATGGTCTTGATGAAGGTATCTCTACTCGTTTGTTGGTATACGCAGGTCAGTTGATTGCTAAAGGTGTTGATCCTGAAGCCGCGTGTAGCATGACAATGATTACGCCATTAACCGATGATCCTGATATGCGCGATACATTGAAAGCTGCAGTACAAACTTTTCTAGGCTAACTCCTAAAAAAGCATCTTGAGGCTTGTTGTTTCAAGATGTAAGCTTTTAAATTATTTAACATTTTGTTAATTTAAGGTATTTGTCATTATGTCAAAGATTCTACTTGAAGATTATTCTGAATTTCTTGAAAAAATCGCACCAGAGGTCAAGAATGTACTCGATCATACGTTTGCTGACGCTGCACGTGTCATTTCACCTGCAGGTTTAAAAGATTACTTGGATGGTGCTAAATCATTATGTAACTTAGGTAGGGGTAATGATCTAGTAATTACTTATTTAGAGGTAATGCCGCAAATTGCAAAAGAATGTGGCGAAGATATTATTCCTGATTGTGTAACAGCTTCCATGAAACTTTCGTCACTTACCTCCGGTGAAGTGGTTTCTTTGTTGTTATCTACGCTACCATTGGTTGCACGTCATTTGGGCGATGCTCAATTAGTACGCGGCTATTTAACAATGATACATCAGCTATCCTCAACGGCTGCACGAGGTTTACGCCCAATGCTGAACAATATCGATCAATTGTTATCTAAACTCACCTTGAGTGGTTTACGCCGTTGGTCACAGTTTGGTGCTAAAGCATACCGTCGTGATTTTAAAAATCTCACTTCATATTTTTCATTAGAATCACAAGATTCACGTGCTATGTTAGAGCGTGAAAGGCGTGGAGTGTTATTTGTAAGAGTGCAAAGAAAGCTTAACTTCTACCTTCGTGCTTTATGGGGTCGTGATTTCTTTATTCGTCCAACAGGTGCTGAATATACAGATTTTCGACCGTATGTTGATACGCGTATTTTGTATGTTCCAGATGCATTAGACGATATTGAAGGCGTTGAAGGTTTAGAGATTTATCGTGCCACTGTTGCTCATATGGCTGCGCATATGATGTACGCGACAAAGTCTATGTCTGCTGAACAACTCAGTCCAGCACAAATGTTTTTTATTGGCTTGTTAGAAGATGCACGCGTTGAGTATAAAGCCGTGCAAGAATTTCCGGGCTTAAAGAAATTATGGCGTTCTTTAATGTTACTTGAGCACGAAGAACCTGCAGAGCACAAAACCATGGAAATTTTAGAAGGTTTTGCTTTGCAGTTGCTTGATATGGATACTAAAGGCGATGATGATCAGTTAAATGATCTTGCTGCTAAATTCCATGCTAATATTGAAGAAAATAAAGATAACAATCAGTTTGCTTGGCGAATGGGTATTGAGCTTTATAACTTATTTTCAGGTCGAAAGGCCGTACCAAGTTTAAGAATTCTTGAGCGTTACCGTGTTGATTACCGTGATGATAATCGTGTTATTTGGCATTATGAAGATGTTAACTGGGACTTGGGCGATGAATACATTGCTGCCAGTCAATCTCAACAGCGTTTTGAAGTAAGTCCATTAATGATGGCGCATGAGGTTGATTGTGAATTAGCTGGTGATGATGCTCAAGTAATTTGGACCTGTAAAGACTTAATGCGTGTGTATGAGGATGACTTAACTGATAACGCCAGATCATTTAATGAAACTATGGGTACAGAGCCTATTTCTGATCCGTTTCATTATCATGAGTGGGATTATCAAATTCAATTACATCGTCCAGATTGGGCGACTATTTATGAACGTCGCCCAACCAAAGGCGATCCAGAAGATATTGAAAATATCTTATTAGAGCATAAGCCCATCGCTCATAGAATTCGTCAAATTATTGATTTATTGGCTCCAGCAGGCGTTCAACGCAAACGTGGCATGGAGGATGGCGACGAAGTTGATATTAACGCTGCCATTGATGCTATGATTTCAATTCGTATGGGTGATCAGCCAAATCCACGTATCACTATGCGTAACGTGCTCAATACTAGAGATTTGTCTATTGTGGTATTATTAGACTTGTCCGAATCTACTAACGAGATGGTGGGCGATTCTGATAAAACTATTTTGCAGTTAACGCGTGAAGCCGCCACACTAGTATCAGTTGCTATGGAAGGTATTGGTGATCCATTTGCATTACACGGTTTTGCTTCTGATGGTCGTCATGACGTTCAATATTTTCGTTTAAAAGACTTTAATCAACATTTTGATGATGAAGCTAAAGCACGTCTTGCAGGTATGAAGGGTGGCTTATCTACACGTATGGGTGCAGCTCTTAGACATGCTGGCACACACTTACACAAACAGCAAGAAAAACGAAAGTTAATTCTATTGGTGACAGATGGAGAACCAGCAGATATCGATGAAACAGATCCGCAACACTTGCGCTTTGACACTAAAAAAGCCGTGGAAGAATTGTATTCAACAGGCGTATTAACTTATTGTTTAACGCTTGACCCTCATGCTGATGCCTATGTGAAACGCATTTTTGGTGAAAATAACTATACCGTTATTGAAAATGTTGAAAAGTTGCCAGAACAGCTTCCATTGTTATTCGCGAGTCTTACCGCTTAATTTTCAATGTTTGAGGATGATGAAAAACTCATAGAGTTTGTTCCTGCATATCCTTATATATTACCTCAAGATTGGAAAGACTTTGGCAATCCAACTGTTTATGAAATAACTGCAACACTAGATACGCTTAAAAAAATGTATGTAGATCAAGTTAAAGATCTTAATCAAGGTAGAATTGACACTGAACTAGGTGAAGAAAATCTTCGCAATATAGCCACTAATTATCAATCTATTAAAGCAATTTTATTTCAACCCCGTTAAATATAAAAGGAAGTTCTTGTGAGCACTGAAAATAAACCTCTAATTTTTGAAGTCAGTCAAAATAATTTTAAAGAATTAGTGATTCATAATTCAAATCATATTCCTGTTATTGTTGAATTTATGGCTGTTTGGGCTGGACCTTGTATTCAAATGGCTGACGAGCTTTCGCAATTGGCAACTGAATTTCCTGGTGATTTTATTTTTGCAAAAATTGATATTGATGAACAGGAAGAGTTAAAAACTCAATTTTCTGTTACCAATGTGCCTACTATTATTGTTTTTAAAGATGGTGTAGAGGTTCAGCGAGAAGAGGGACAGTATCGTACTGATGAGCTGAGACTGTTGTTAAAGCATTATGGCGTATTTAGAGAGTCTGATGAAATGCGAGAGCGAGCACGTGAAAAGCATTTAGCTGGCGAAACCTCTGAGGCAATTATGCTGCTTACTCAAGCAATTAACTCTGATCCTGCTAATGTTAGAGTGGCACTTGATATGGTGCAAATTTTTTTAGATATTAACGAGCTTGAGCAAGCTGAAGGATTATTTAATAAAGTCGGTGACGAGGCTCAAAAAAGTGAAATTGGCTTGGCTATTTCTAGCCAGTTAAATTTTAAAAAATTAGCACGGAGTACACAAGGTGTTGAGGTATTACAAGCGCTATTGGTGGAAGACGCAGATAACAATCAGGTGAAATTTGATCTAGCCATTTGTTTTATTGCTCAACATGATATTGATCAAGGTGTCGATTTACTGTTTAAAATTCAACAAAATGACTCAAATTATAAAGAAGGTGCGGCTAGAGAGATGATTGGCATGATTTGCAACATGCTTGAAAAAACCAATCCAGAAGCAAGTGCTGCTTATCGTCAGAAATTGTCAAATCTTCTAAGTTAAATTTTTTTATGACTTGAATTTCCTTTGAATAAAATCCTGACAGTTTTTATTCAAACTCCTGTTCAACAAAGTCTAAATCAATCTGAATATTGGATTTATCTAATAACTCCAAGCATTTTGGCACCGCCAAAAATACCGCACCCAAACACACAGCAATAGCTGCAGGTTTTCCTGGTAGATTAATAATCAAACTATTGCCACGTGTGCCAGCTGTTTGACGCGACAGAATTGCCGTAGGTACAGTACGTAAGCTAACATTGCGCATCTGTTCAGCAAAGCCATCAAAAATACGCTCACACACGCCATGTGTTGCCTCAGGAGTAACATCACGCGTAGTTGGGCCTGTGCCACCTGTTGTTAAAATCAAATTACAATTTCTATTGTCGGCAAAATCAATTAGGGTTTTTTCGATTAAAACTTGCTCATCCTCAATGATAGTGCTGTCAATTTCATAAGGTGATAACACTGCACTCTTAATCCAATCTTGCATAGCAGGACCGCCAATATCTTCGTATTCTCCACGCACTGCACGATCAGAAATTGTAACAAAGCCTATTTTAATTTTTGTATTATCCATTTACCTAAATTGATGATTAATTTTCGTTAATTTTACCTAGCTATCAATTGACAGATTTGTAAAACTGCTGTTTTCTTGACCTGAATCAAGAAAACCAAATATAGCTTCATTAATTGATCTAAATCAAGGCTTGAAAATCAGTAAAGCGCAAAATCGTCATAATTTTATAAAAAAAATGGAAAAAATGCTTGTTAACGATAACGATATTCAAGGTTGGGTGGCAGATTATTTGTAAAATCATAAAATTGAAGAGCAAAGAAAAACGCCTGAATATGAATCAGGTTATGAAGATGGTATGGATAAAACCAGCGTCAATTTCAAGGATTTTTGCTAAATGATCGACCCAATTAATCTTATTTGGGTTGTATAAATTAATGGAGTTATTTCAATATGAAGGTAAATAATAAAACTGCTGAACTAGATCCTGAGGGTTATTTGATTCATCCTGAGGATGGGATCATGATGTTGCTCTCGAGTTGGCTGGTTCGGAAAATATCGAATTAAATGATGAATATTGGTCGGTATTTGATTTTATGCGTAAGTTCTATGATGAAAAAGGCGTAGCACCCGATGTACGTCATACCACTAAGCAAATGGTAGAGGATTTTGGGGTGGATAAAAAAGCAGCAAAATCTAAGCTATTTAAGATGTTTCCATATGGTTATGTCAAGCAAGCTTGTAAAGTTTCCGGCATGAAAAGGCCAAGAGGCTGGAGTACAGGATAACTTGAGAGTGTTATTTTTACAGGATTAACTAGACATCTTATAAAGGATGTGTTAAAAAGGTTATGGTTATTATTGACTTATTTCAATATTAACACTAATTAAATTATTAAACAAAAGGAATACACAATGAACAAATCAGAACTAATCGACGCAATTGCAACTGAAACAGGTTTGTCTAAAGTAGATGCAGGTAAAGCTCTTAACGCAACTACAGATGCAATTACTAAAGCTATGATAAGTGGTGATGGTGTTCAGTTAACTGGTTTTGGTAGCTTCTTAACAAGAGCTCGTGCAGCACGTGTAGGCCGTAATCCACAAACTGGCGCAGCGATTCAAATCAAAGCATCAACTATTGCAGCATTTAAAGCCGGTAAAGCGTTAAAAGAAGCAGTAAACAAATAGTCGTGCCAGTCTATTTCTGAATAGGCGCGCCTGTTAAAAAAACTTGAGGAAGTTATGTTTGGGTTATTTAAATCTCCACATCTTGCCATTGATCTCAGCACTGTTAATACATTAATCTATCTTAACAATGAGCTCGTCCTAGACGAGCCTTCTGTTGTTGCGGTTCATGATGATGGTCGTAGTAGAGAGAAAACCGTTATTGCGGTTGGCAAAGAAGTTAAGAATATGCTTGGACGAACACCCGGCTCCATTGAGGCAATTCGCCCAATGCAAGATGGAATTATTGCTGACTTCACCATTACCAAGAAAATGTTACAACATTTTATTAAGCAGGTAATGCACAGTGGTTTTTTCTCACCTTCACCCTGTGTACTAATCTGTACACCTGTAGGTGCAACTCAAGTTGAGCGTCGAGCTATTAAAGAAAGTGCGGTTGAAGCAGGTGCTAAAGAAGTGTTCTTAATTGATGAGCCTATTGCCGCTGCATTAGGCGCTGGATTAGATATTGGTGAATCAGCAGGATACATGGTAATTGATATCGGCGGTGGCACCTCAGAGATCGCTATTCTGTCTTTAAACGGTGTTGTTTATGCTGACTCTTTGCGCGTTGCAGGTGATGCATTTAACGAAGAGATTGTTAAGTTTGTTCGTGCCCAGCATAAAATTATCATTGGTGATAATACTGCAGAAAAAATTAAAGAAGAGGTTGGCTGTGCATTTAAGACCAGCGCTGTTAAAAAGAAAACTTATATTGGTCGTGGCATTGCAAGTGGCTTGCCAGAGAAATTCATCATGACTAATACTCAAGCTCTAAAAGCAATGCAAGTATCTTTAAATGCTATTGTTAGTGCTATACGAGTTGCATTAGAGAAAACACTACCAGAGCTATCTTCTGATATTGCTGAAAATGGCGTGATGCTAATGGGTGGTGGTGCTTTGCTTGAAGGGCTAGATCAGTTAATCAAGAGTAGGACCAACCTTGATGTACATATTGCTGAAGATCCATTAACCTGTGTTGCTAGAGGTGGATCTATTGCACTTGATTTAATCGATAAACACAACATGACTTTCTTATCGTCTGAATAGTTGTTTTTTTAGCGCTCGCTAGTTGTGAATGATTTTTTTACCCACCAGTTACAGGTGGATAAAATGCAATTTCATCTGATTTAAAAATAATAACAGAATCATTGGCAATTTCTTGATTGACTGCACAAAGGATGTTGTCCGGAAAGTGCTGCGATCCATGTTTGTTGGAAAGCGCTTCTCGAAGTTGTTTGACCGTTGATCCATCTGTTAGTTCGATATCCTCACTAGAAGTTTTCAGGTTTTCTTTTAAAGAGGCGAAGTATATGATCTTCATCCGCCAGTCTCTGCCATTTGTCTATTGCTGATGTTATCAATAGCGCTATTGAATTCGTGTTTTTCAGGTTTTTTGTTGATCGCATCAACAATCATTTGTTTAATTTTATTATCGCTTAAATCTGAGCGTACAGCATCTTTTAGAGAGATAGAGTCCTCTTGTCCTAGACAAAGGATAAGATCACCCTTGGCGGTCAATCTGACGCGATTACAAGCATCACAGAAATGATTAGACACGGCACTAATAATGCCAACCGTTGATTTGGTGCCATCAATTTTAAAATTACTGGCAGGCCCATCTGTTTTGCTTGAAATTAATGGTGTTAAACGATTTTTTAAATGTTGGTTGATTTTGGCTAGAATATCTTGCTCACTCATATATTGACTGGCCGCTTCAATGCCAGCTGATCCAATTGGCATGGTTTCAATAAAGCGGATATCAATGTTTTTTTCAATGGCAAAGTCGATTAAATCTCCAATTTCATCATCATTAATGCCACGCATGGCGACAGCATTTATTTTAATTGGGTACATTCCAGCAGCGATTGCAGCGTCAATTCCTTCAATAACTTCCGCAATATTTCCGCCACGAGTAATCTCTTTGAACTTTTCCACGTTGATAGAATCCATAGATATATTGACTCGATTAACACCATTCTCTTTTAATTTTTGTGCAAATTTCCCCAATAGCTGTGCATTGGTAGATAAAGGTACATCAGTAATCCCTGGGACTGAGCTGATTAAGCGGGCAATTTTAACAATACCTCGGCGAATAAGTGGCTCTCCGCCTGTGAGCCTTACCTTGGTAATGCCTAGTTCTGCAAACAGTCGTACAATTCTTTGAATATTTTCATAGCTAAGAATGTCTTCACGTTTGCAATTTGGCGTGTGTTTGTCATCACGACAATAAAAACAGCGATAGTTACAGTGTTCAGTAATAGAGAGTCTAAGATAGTTAATCTCCCGACCAAATTTATCAATTAATTTAGACATCTTCAAGTACCATCCCAGAGGATTGCTGTTTTCCTACGGGGTATGTATCTCTGATCCAGTGGCCAGATTTTCCACCCTGTTTTTCTATGAGTTGGATTTCACCAATTTTCATAAAACGATCAACAGCTTTACACATGTCATAAATAGTTAGTGCGGCAATACTAGCGGCTGTTAGCGCTTCCATTTCAACCCCAGTCTGGGCATTGAGCTTTGTTAAGGTGTTGATTATTATGCCGTCTTTAATAAATTCAAAATCAACACTCACTTTTGATAAATTAAGGCTGTGACACATAGGGATAAGATGATGTGTTTGTTTGGCCGCCATAATGCCAGCAATACGTGCAACGGCCAATACGTCACCTTTTTTAAAATCGTTATCTTTGATTTTTTGCAAGGTGCTGGCTTTCATGGAAATCTGCGCTCGAGCTTTGGCAATACGCGTGGTACTGTCTTTGTTAGAAACATCCACCATATTGGCTTCACCATTTTTGTTTACATGGGTTAATCCACTCATAACATCATCTCGTTTAAAGGATAAAAATTAATTAACTGACCTTTTTTAAAGGTAGTTTTTTCAGGTATTTCTGCAAAGCCATCCGCCCAAACCATGGACGATAAAACATCAGAACCTTGTTTTGGATATTGGTTAACTTGTATTGGAATTTGTGTTTGATCTAATCTAACTCTAACAAATTCACGTCTAGGCTTAGAGCGATGCCAGTCAAAATTGGCGGCCACTTGGTAGGTGGTATTATGATAATCACGACAACCTTGTAATTTTTTGATAAACGGTCGGGCAAATAATAAGAATGTCACCATAGCGGAAACTGGGTTTCCAGGTAAGCCAATAAAGGCACTGTTACCAATTTTTCCAAACGCCAAAGGCTTGCCAGGCTTCATTTTAATGCGCCATAGATTTAGCTCTCCTAAGCTTTGTACAGCAGGTTTGACATGATCCTCTTCACCAACAGATACACCACCTGTCGTCATAATAAGGTCACACTGATCTTTAAGTGATTTCAGCGCTTCAACTGTAGCTTTAAAGGTATCTTTAATAGTGTTGAGATTAATAATTTTGCAATTTAAGTTTTTTAATAGGGCGATTAACGCATATTGATTTGAATTGTAAATTTGCCCTGGTTTTAGTTCATCACCAGGTTTGACTAGCTCGTCACCGGTAAAAAATACACCGACTTTAATTTGATGAAAGACAGATAAAGCATTAACACCAACAGAGGCGGCTAATGCAATATCTTGCGGTTTTAGCTTAATGCCTTTTTCCAAAATAACCACGCCAGTTTTAATATCATTACCTAATGGGCGAATATTCTCATTTAAGCTGATTGGTCGATAGATTTCAATTTTTGACTCATTTTCAATCAGCTCACACTCTTCTTGCATGATGACAGTGTTAGCACCTTTTGGTATAGGTGCTCCAGTAAAAATACGCGCAGCACAACCAGGCGCTAGTTCATTGCCGGTACTGCCTGCAGGGATTCGATCTACAATGTCAAAGAAAAATCCACCAGGCGTGTTAACTTGATTGTCTTTTAAATTAATGGCGTAGCCATCCATGGCAGAGTTGTCAAATCCAGGAATGTTGATTTTAGATTGGATGTCTTGAGCTAAAACTTGACTCAAAGCATCATCAAGCTTCACCATGTTGGTGTTGCTTGTGCAGTTAGCTGCATTGGTTAAAAACCTTAGTGCTTCACTGGTAGATAGTAAAGGTTGTGAATTTTCTTCACAACCACAATCAACACTCTGATTATCCATTTATAGCTAAATTCCTTTTTAAATTAAAAAAACGCGTTTGATTGTATCATACGCCTATCAAATTATCGATAACATACCCACATGGAAAATATTGGCAAAAGTAATATTACCGCTGTTATTCTTGCTGGTGGGCAAGCTAGGCGCATGAATGGCGAAGATAAAGGATTAATCCTTTATAAAGGTAAGCCGTTAATCTCTTATGTTGCTAAAGCCATTCGCGCTAATGTAGATAGTATATGGGTGAGTGCTAATAAAAACCTTGACCTATATCAAGAGTTTGGTGAAGTGGTTACTGACAATCTGGCTGATTTTCAAGGGCCATTGGCAGGTATATCGGCAGCTTTGGGCTGTATAAGTACACAGTATTTATTGGTAGTTCCGTGTGACGGGCCTTACATTGACAAGGTGTTAATTAAAAGACTGGCTAATGAGATAGAGAGGAGCGATGCAAAACTCTGTGTGGCAAGTGAACATAACCATCTGCATCCTACTTTTTCTTTGATCAATGTATCTATTAAGCCAGTGTTAGATCAATATCTAGCAAGTGGTAAAAGAAGGCTTGGGCAGTTTTTTAGAGATAATCACGCCATTGAAGTGGATTTTTCAGATTATGAAAAAATGTTTGTTAACTTTAATACGCCTCAAGATTTGGTTGGATAAATTGGTTTAGCGCCACTTATCTATTTGGTTGGCGTCATTATCTTTAGCTTCTACCCATTTACTTTCAGTGGCTGTGTGTTCTTTTTTCCAAAAAGGTGCCTGGGTTTTTAAATAATCCATAATAAATTCACAAGATTCAAATGCAGCCTTGCGATGCTTGCTAGTGGTAATAACCAGCACAATTTGATCATTAATGGACAAATCGCCAACACGATGAATCACTGTAGTATTGCCAATTGGCCAGCGATTTTTGGCTTTTTCTACAATAGACTCAAGTGCTTTTTCGGTCATACTGAGATAATGCTCGAGTGTCATTTTTTTGATCGATTCATTTTCTAAATCGCGCACTGTACCCACAAAAGAAACAATAGCACCAATATTGCTATCAGCACCCCTTGCTAGTGTCACTTCAGTCGACAAGTCAAAGTCCTGTTCTTGAATGATTATTCTATTCATGATGAAATATTATAAGACTTATATTTTTAGATCTTTGCATAAATATGAATAATCATCCCTATTTATGCAAAGATATTATCTTAATGAAGTTGTATTTTTATTAGATTTTCATAATATGAAAAACATTGTGATGTATAATATCAATCAGTTGATTTCTAAAGATGGAAATTAAACAACAGACAGTGATGTCTACCCAGATATTTTAAAAAAGTATTCTAGGTAGACGTTTTTTTTTTGCTCAATTCAAAGATGATTTGGCAAGAGTGGCATTGAAGTCAGACACAGTACTTGTATTTAATACAGCTACTCTGCCTGACTTTTTTTTTGGCTTAAAGAAAGCCCATATTAAACACAAGGTGAAGTAATAATGAAAAAATTAGTGATTGTCGGCTCAGGAATGAGTGCAATGAAAGTGGTGGATGAAGTATTGAAAATTGATCCATTGATGTATCAAATTACTATTATTGGTGCAGAGACCGTGCTGCCTTACAACAGAATTATGCTGTCTCCAGTTTTGGCAGGTGAAAAAGAGTTTGATGATATTAAAACTCATGATGAGAATTATTTTTCACAAAATAATATCACCTTTAAACCTGGTTTTGAAGTGACCACAGTAGGCAGAAAAGCTAAGAATGTTGAAGTTGTTAATCTTGAGGATCAATCACTCGAAAGAATTAATTATGACCGATTGGTTATTTGTACAGGATCTACGCCATTTATTTTGCCATTGCCTGGAAAAGAGTTAGAGGGTGTTGTTTCATTTAGAGATATTTACGATGTTGAATACATGAAATCCGAAGCAGGCAAGGATAAAAAAGTAGCGGTAATTGGCACGGGGTTATTGGGGCTTGAGGCGGCGAATGGTCTAAATGAGCTTGGCTTTGATGTCACTGTTATCGGAAATTCTAGTTCGATTATGAATATGCAATTGGATCCGTCATCGGGTGGCTTATTGCAAAAAGTATTAGAGCAAAAAAATATTAACTTTAAGATGGATGCAATGACCACAAAGATTGTTGGCGAAACTAAAGTTGAATCACTTGAATTTGAAGATGGTTCAACCATGCAAACAGATATGGTAGTTATGTCTGTCGGTATTGTGCCAAATGATGATTTAGCTAAGCGTATTGGTCTGCATACTGATCGCGGTATTATGGTTGGCGATACAATGATGACTTCTGACCCTGTTATTTATTCTGTGGGTGAGTGTATTAAGCATAGAGGTACTACTTACGGTTTGGTTGCACCATTGTTTGAACAGGCGCGCGTTTGTGCTGAGCAAGTGTGTGAAGTTAATCACCATATGTATACCGGTTCTGATATTTCTACAAAACTTAAAGTTTCCGGTGTTGATGTGTTTTCAGCAGGTGAGTTTGACAATGCTGATGATGAAGTTATGTGTTCAAAAGATCATGCATTAAATACACGTAAAAGACTATCAATCAGAGATAACAAATTAGTGGGTGCTGTTTTATTTGGTGACTCAACAGATGGATTGTTCTATTTTGATCTGATTAAAAAAGAAACTGATATTACCGATATGCGTAAAACCTTATTGTTTGGTGATATTAGCATTGATACTGCTTCTGCAGGTTCTGTTGGTGTTGAAAGAATGGCTGATGATGAGCAGGTGTGTGGTTGTCTAGGTGTTACGAAGGGTGATATCGTTACCGCTGTTGCTGGCGGTTGCGATACCTTTGAATTAATGCAAGAAGAAACAGACTGTGGTACGGGTTGTGGTGGTTGTTCTTCAGTGGCTAAGCAAATTTTTAGCTTTGTTTCTGACATTGAGTCCGTGGCAAAAGATACTTTGTGTGATTGTACGTCGCATTCAACGCAAGAGGTTCGTGAGCACGTTAGATCATTAGAGGTTGTAGCAACCATTGATGAAGTTAGATCGGCACTAGATTTTAGTGATTCATGTGAAAAATGTGGTGCAGCCATTAACTATTATTTGTCATCTCAGTTTAATGCGCAGTATAAGCACAACGATAATGAACGCCCTCATAATGAAAAAATGCATGCAAACTTACAAAACGATGGTACTTATTCGATCGTGCCGCAAATGCAAGGTGGCTTAACCACGCCAGATGAGCTTAAGGCTTTGGCAGATATTGCTATTAAATTTAAAGTTCCAACCGTTAAGGTAACTGGCGGTCAGCGTATTGATCTTTTGGGAATTCCTAAAGAAAACTTAAATGACATGTGGGACGAATTGTCTGATGCAGGAATGGAGGCTGGCTATGCTTATGCTAAGGCGACTAGAACTTGTAAATCTTGTGTGGGTCGAGATCACTGTTTAATGGGTACACAGGACTCAATGGGCTTATCAGTAAAAATGGAAGATGCAGTTTGGTCACACTTTATGCCGCATAAATTCAAAATGGGTGTCAGTGGTTGTCCGCGTAATTGCGCAGAATCAACTATTAAAGATTTTGGTGTTATTTGTACTGAAAAAGGTTATGAGATTCATGTGGCAGGCGCTTGTGGTATTAGAACAAAAGCATGTTTAAAAGATCGATTCTTTAAAAAAGAAGAAGATGTGGTGAAATACTTGAAAGCATTTGTGCAGCTTTACCGAGTAGAGGCCAACTATCTTGAACGTGTTATGCATTTTGAGGAACGTGTCGGCCTGGATTATATTCGCTCAAAACTAGACACACCAGAAAAAATCAAAAAATGGGCTGATCAATTACCAAGCACAGTTAAAAATCCGTGGGTAACAACCAATCACAGACAATCAGCTTAATTTAAGGAATAACAATGGAAGATAGATTAAACATATTTTCATTCAAGGGTAAATATCGGATTTTACATCTAACTTGGTTTGCCTTTTTTATGACCTTTGTGGTCTGGTTGAGCCTTGGCCCAATGATGCCGTTTATTCAAGAGGCGTTGTCATTGACTGATCAACAAGCAAAAGTATTGTTAATTCTAAATGTTGCTATGACTATTCCATCAAGAATTATTGTTGGTATGTTGGTTGATAAGTTTGGTCCAAAGATACTATTTTCAAGCATTCTTATCTTGGGCGGTCTTATTTCTATTGCATTTAGCTGGATGCAAACTTATGAGCAATTAGCATTAATGCGATTTTTATCAGGCTTTATTGGCGCAGGCTTTGTGGTTGGTATTCGTATGATTTCTGAATGGTTTCCAGCAAAACAAACAGGTGTCGCTCAAGGTATTTATGGTGGTTGGGGTAATTTTGGTTCGGCTGGTGCAGCAGTTACTTTGCCATTTATTGCGGCCAACTTTGGTGGCGATGATGGTTGGCGTTATGCTATTAGTATGGCTAGCGTTCTGGCAATTGCTTATGGTGTTTTTTATTATTTTAATGTCACCAATACACCTAAAGGATCTACTTATTTTAAACCTAAAAAAATAGGCGCAATAGAGGTGAGTAACTTCAAAGATTTAATTTTATACATTTTGATGAACATTCCTTTGTATTTGGCGTTGTTATTATTGACCTGGAAGCTATCTCCTGAAAATATGAATATGATTTCATCAGTTGTTGAACTCAGTGTGTATGCAGCATTAGTGTTAATTTTTATCTTACAAGTATATAAAACTTGGCAAGTAAACGCGAACATTTTGAAAAACCCTGTACCTAAGCAGCATCAATATAAATTCAAACAAGTGGCTATTTTAGATTGGGCATATTTTGTTACCTTTGGTACAGAGTTAGCTGTGGTTTCGATGCTAGCTATGTTTTATGTTGATTGGTTTGAACTTCCTAAAATTACGGCTGCGTTATTAGCGGGTGTTTATCCATTTATTAATCTTTTTGCAAGACCGGGTGGTGGATACTTGAGTGACAAGTTCGGACGTAAATTAACATTGATTGTGGTTTTTTCAGGTGTTGCTTTAAGTTTTTTAGCTTTAGGCAGTGTTGATAAAAGCTGGTCTATTTATACGGTAGTGGCTTTAACCATTGCTGGCGGTATTTTTTCGAAGGCTGGCTCAGGTGCAATATTTGCTATGGTGCCATTAATTCAAAGACGTTTAACAGGTCAAATTGCGGGTATGGTTGGTGCTTATGGTAATGTTGGTGCAGTATTATTTTTAACGGTTAATACCCTAGTTGATTATGATCAGTTCTTTATGCTTATTGGTGTTGTTAGTGTTATTGTATTAATGCTGATTATACTCTTCCTAGAAGAGCCTAAAGGGCATATGGTGGAAGTGTTGGATGATGGAACGGTTGAGGTTATTAAATTAAATTAGCATTATGAAGAAATTAAAAGTTACGATTGATTCGCACACGATTGCCGGCACAAAGCCTGAAAATCAAGACGCTTGTGCTTATCATCTGCCAGATACAAAATCTTTAGAATATAAAGGCGTAGCGGTAGTTATTGCTGATGGTGTCAGTGCGTGTACGCGAGCCCGTGAGGCAAGCTCTTGTTGTGTTAGTGGGTTCTTAAGTGATTATTACTCAACGCCTGATTCTTGGAGCGTTGAGCATTCAGCCACCAAGGTTATCTCAGCACTTAATAATTGGCTTTATTCTCAGTCGATCCGATCTGATGAAGTCTCGTCAATGTTGTCAACCTTAAGTGTTATCATTGTTAAATCAAATATCGCACATGTATTCCATGTTGGCGATTCTCGTATTTATAGATTTAGGTCTGGAGTTTTGACACAATTAACTAATGATCATATTCTAAGTCTCAATAAAGAAAAAACTTATCTTTCTAGAGCGATGGGGTTTGATCTTAGAATTAATGTTGATTATCAAACTTTTGATTTAGAACAGGGCGATCAATTTTTAATGACCACGGACGGTGTGCATGATTATTTAGATGATGCGTTATTAGAAATACTCATGAGCCGAAGTGTAAAGGCTGATGATATTGTCAGTCGTGCGCTAGATTCCGGCAGTATTGACAATATCACTGCTGTGATTGCAACCATTCAACAATTGCCCGAGAAAAATCTTGATGAAGCATTTGATGAGCTAACCCAAAGACCTGTACCACCTGACCTTAACAAAGGTATGAAAATCAATGGTTTTGAAGTGCAGTCTATGCTGATTTCTAGTGCAAAAATGCAATTGTATAAAGCCAAAGATATTGCAACTGGTCAGATAGTTGCACTTAAAACGCCCTCGATTAATTTTGAGGACGATGCACAATACTTAAAACATTTTATGTATGAAAAATGGGTTGGACAACGTGTACAAAGCCCACATGTCGTAAAAATACATAATAGTGATGAGCAGTCAACATTTCTGGCATATGCCATGGAATATATTAAGGGTCAAACATTAAGGCAATGGATAGATAACAACCCTAATCCAGACGTTGAGATTGTGGTTAGCTATGTCAAGCAAATCATTCAAGGTGTTCGAGCATTTCATCGTCAAGAAATGCTCCATTGTGATCTTAAGCCTGAAAATATCATGATTGATGAACTGGGCCAAATTAAAATTATTGATTTCGGCTCAGCTAGAATTGCCGGTGTTTCGGAGTTGGTTAGCCCTATTAATTCCGTGGGTAATCAAGGTACACAAGGATATACTGCCCCTGAAGTAATTTTAGATGAGCATGTTTCTCAAGCTTCAGATCAGTTTAGTTTGGGCGCAATTGTCTATGAAATATTTGCCTCAACCTTGGTATATCAAGATAAGTTAGATAAAGATTTAAGCGTTAAAAAACTATCTAAACTTAAGTATGAATCAACACTGATGCACAATCCAAACTTACCTGTTTGGATTGATGGCGCTATCAGGAAAGCTTGTAGTTTGGATGTTACAGATCGGTACGAAGTTTTGAGTGAATTTTTATATGATTTAGAGCATCCAAACCCTAAGTTCTTAAGCATTCAAAAAATTAAACAACCTGAGTCAAAATTGAGTAACTATAGATTTTGGCTGGCTTTGTCTTTTACTTCTAATTTCGTGTTTTTATTATTGTTAATTGTTAAATAGAGAGTTTCATGAGTTATAAAACAACTTGTCCTTATTGTGGTGTTGGCTGCGGCATTGAAATTAGTAGATCGGGGTCCACGCTTAAGCTAACTGGCGATAAAGAATCTCCAGTTAATCAAGGCATGTTGTGTATTAAAGGCCAAACTCTATTGGAAACAATTGGCACGGATAATCAAAGACTGTTAGAACCGTCTATTGCTAGCTGGGATAAAACTATACAAGCCATTGCTGACAAATTTCAACAGACTAAAAAAAGTGAAATCGCACTATACGTATCCGGGCAAATGCTTATGGAAGATTTATATATTGCTAAAAAGTTTGCAGATGTATACGGCATTAAAAATCTAGAAAGTAATTCAAGATTATGTATGTATTCTACCGTTGAAGCCAATAAGCGTGCTTATGGTGCTGATATCGTTCCAGTCTCATATGATGATATTTACCTAGCAGAAACAATTTTTATTATTGGGAGTAATACTGCTGATTGCCACCCAATTGTATTTAATCATATTAAAAAATCTAAAGCCTTTGTGGTCTGTGTAGATGTCTATAAAACCAATACTGCAAAAAGATCAGATTTGTTTATTCAAGTTGAACAAGGCAAAGATCTAGATATTATTAACGATTTACCAAACCAAGAGTGGTTTAAAAATAAGAAGGTATTGAGTGTTTATTCACAAGGGTTAACGCACTCCACAGATGCAACTGATAAGGTTAATAGTCTAATCAATGCACACATTCTAACGGGTAATATCAACAAACCTGGTTGTGGTGTGTTATCACTCACTGGCCAGTGTAATGCCATGGGTGGGCGCGAGATTGGCACCAAAACCAAAGATTTAACAGCGACAGAATTCTTTTCTACAGATCAAATTAAAACTTTGTGGGTAATGTCAACTAATCCTGCGCACAGTATGATCAACTACCGACAATTTGACACGTTGATTGTCTCAGACTTTACCGAAACGCTAACCACTAAAGATGCTGATATTGTATTACCAGCATGCCCTTGGTCAGAAAAAAGTGGACATATAAAAAATTCAGAACGTCGATATTTGCAGCAAAACGCCTTTCTACCACCTGCAGGAAAATCAAAGCCTGATTGGCAAATTATTTGCCTTGTTGCTAAGGCGTTGGACTTAACAGGTTTTAACTTCAAGCATGTGGGTGAAATTTGGAGAGAAATGGATATTGATGAGTGTTGGTCATCTCAAATAAAAGTAAGAGAGCAGTTGGTTGGTATTGAGCCTTCAGATAGAGTTTATAAAGATGATGTGGAAAATAATGCGCGCTTATTAACCCAGTGGCACTGCATGTCTAGAACTGGAAAAAGTCAGACTTTAAATAAAATGACCAAGAAAAATCCACACATGCGCTCGATTCACCACATTACTAATTCTGAGTTATTCAAAGATAAAGAAGTGGAGCTTGATAAATACTCCAAACAGCCCTGTTTTAAAGGCTAATTTACACTACACCTTTGATTTTAGTATAATCAAAAAATAATTTATAAATTTTCGACTAATATTATGTTTAAAAGAATAGCAACAGCACTCATATTTTTAATAGCTAGTTTTTCTTCAACTGTGACTTTTTCAGCGCCACCGCCAGAAGTGGCAGCTGTGCACATTATGACCGATGCACTGCTTGCATTGAAAGAATCTAAAGCACAAGGAAAAAATTCAATTGAAGATATTGAGGATTTAATTGTTAAAGAGTTGCTGCCTAATTTAGATATTAATGAAAGCACAAAACAAGCGCTTAAAAAGCATTGGAACGAGTTAAAGCCAAGACAACAGGCCATTCTTAAAACCTATATAGCCGTTTCCTTGGTTGATAATTATTCTGCTATTTTGGCATCTTATGATAATTTAGACAGTATCCAAATATCAGCTGATCCGTTAGTAAAGCGCAAAGATAATAAAGCCATTGTAAAGTTAAATATCTATATTAATGGCAGCTCAAAACCGGTTGAAGTCTCTCTTAAAATGATCCTAAGTAATGATTGGTATATTTACGATGTGGTGTTTTCAGGGGTAAGCTTGGTTAAAAATTATCAGGCTTCTTTCGGCTCACAAATTAAACAAAAAGGCATTGAAGGTTTAATAGCTAAAGCAAGCAAAAAACTTAGAAAGCACAGTGCAGAAAGTTGCCCTGTATGTATTGCTATGAATTTTAAAAAATCCATATTAGCCGAAAAATAAACTAAACAATTGGCAAGGTTATTTTTGATTTGAAATGAGGCCATTCGTAGCGAATGGGGTAGTTTCTACGGTAAATCTCAAAATTTTCAATATTTTTGATCGCCAGCGTATCTTGTTTAAAGTCGTAAACTTCATTCAAACAATCGAGTAAATTATCGCTTTCTAGCGTTAAAATGCCAGGATTTATAAGGTTTTTGATGTTTTCTTGCTGTTTTTCGCCTAAAAATTTACATAAAGCTTCATAAACCATAAAGCTTCCCATAAATTTAGCATCAACTGAGTGTCCGGCGATATGTGGTGAGGCTAAATAGGCTGTTTCTTGTAAGTTTTTGTTAATATTTGGCTCATTTTCCCAGCAATCGATCACATTTTCTAGCGTTTTCGTTTTTTCCCAAATTTCTTCAACGATCACACCGCCTCTTGCGGCGTTAAAAAGAATGGTTTTATCACTAATATTATGAAAATTAGCTTTATTTAGTAGTTTACAGCTCGGATAGTCGCCATCAAAGGTTAATGGCGTATGAAAAGTAACAATATCTGCACGCAGTGCGGTATCTAGATCGACAAAATTTGGCAAATTTTCATTATCTTGACGTATTGGGTCGTTTAACAAAGTTTTAATGCCTAAAAGCTCAGCTTTTGCCGCAAGACGCGATCCAACATTGCCCACGCCAATAATTCCCAGTGTTTTATCTTGGTAATTAAAATTGTATTTTTCAGCTAAATTTAAAATGGCGCTAATCACAAATTCAGCTACAGCCATTGAGTTACAACCTTGAGCGGAGAAAAATCCAATATTATGAGCTTTAAGATAATCCTGATCGACGTGATCCAAGCCAGCAACGGTTGAGCCGACAAATTTAATAGAACTGTCTTTTAATAGTTGCTTGTTAACTTGGGTGCGTGAACGAACAATGAGTACGTCTGCATCTCTAACCGAGTCGGCATTGATGTCGCGCCCAGCCATGGTGATAATCTCACCAAATTGAGAAAATATTTCAGAGTGGGCGTAACAAGCGTCATCAATAATTAGTTTCATGGTATTTTTTTTGGAATTACCAATTGATTTGTTTCAAGTGGTTAATTTTAAGGTAATTGTTAGCTTTAGAAAAATGTTTACAGCCAGAAAACCCTCTGTAAGCAGACAAAGGTGATGGGTGTGAACTGATGAGTACCAAGTGTTTGGTTTGGTCGATGAGTTTTGTTTTTTGCTGTGCATCTGCGCCCCACAATAAGAACACCAAATTTTGTTTATGCTCGCTTAACAACTTAATAACTGACTCGGTAAAATTAACCCAAGACGTTTTAGCGTGCGATTTAGGCTTGCCTTTTTCAACTGTTAATGCGCTATTGAGTAGTAAAACACCTTGTTTTGCCCAACGCTCTAGGTTGCCACTGGTATTAAATTCTATGTTTAAATCATGCACTAATTCTTTGTAGATATTGTTAAGTGATGGCGGGGTTTTAACTCCGTCAGGCACCGAAAAACTAAGCCCGTGCGCTTGCCCTGGTTGATGATAAGGGTCTTGAGCTAGAATAATTACCTTGGTTTGTTTGAAGCTGCTCAGCTCAAAAGCGTTAAAAATTTGATGATCGGCTGGATATATGACAGTGTTGTTATTTCTTTGCTGGTTGATAAACTGAGTCAATTGCAAAAAAGAATCCTGCTGAAATAGCGGGTTTAGGTAGGTAGACCAATCGTTATTTATAATCCTGCCCACCATAATCTTAGACGGTAGCCTAGCGTGGTAACGTAACCCACTTCGGTAAATTGGATTCGACCTTTTGGATTAATGATAAAACTACTCGGCGTGCCTTTAACGCCAAACAATTTTGAAATAGAGCCGGAGCGATCATTAATAAGGTTATCTAACGCCATATTGTTATCTTCTGCGTAAGTCTCAATTTCAAGATCAGTGCCTGATTGAATGGCAATATTTAAAACTTTATAATCTTTAGAGAGCGCTTGAATATTGTCATTTTCAAGATTACATATTGGACACCAAACCGCCCAAAAATGTACAAGTATCGCCTGATCAGGCAATGGATTTGAATTCATCACTTCACCAGATAAAGTTTTTGAGCTAAAGCTCGGCACTAAACCTGACGTTAAGTCTTGTTGTTGGTATTCACGAATAAGAAAAATGGCTAAAATAACCATTATAAACTTCATGATAGTTCTTCGATTTGGTCGTTTGATTTTCATGCTTGATATTATAGCTTAAGGATTAGCATGACTGATTGGATACAACGCTGGAAAGAAAATAAAATTGGCTGGCATCGTGACAAGCCTAATTCAAAATTAATTGAATTTATAGATTGCCTGCATTTGAAGCAAGGCGATCAAGTTTTTGTGCCTTTATGTGGCAAGAGTATAGATATGATGTATCTGTTAGATCGAGGTTATAGAGTGTTTGGTGTGGAGCTCAGTACACTAGCTGCTGAGCAGTTTTTTGTTGAAAATAAGATTGAGTATTCGATTCATCAATCAGGCGAGTTTAGCGTTTATAGCGCTAACAATATTCAAATGTATTGTGGTGATTATTTTAAGCTTAAACTTGAAGATTTTAAATCAGTGGTTGCGGTTTACGATAGAGCATCGTTAATTGCTTTGCCGTTAGAGTTAAGGGTGAAGTATGTGTCACATTTATACTCTATAATAACCAAGGGTTGTCGAGTGTTATTATTAACTTTAAACTATCCACAATCACAAATAAGTGGCCCACCTTTTGCTGTCAATCAAGAAGAAGTGTGGTCATTGTACAAAAAGGGATTCGACTGTCAGCAATTACAATGCTTTAATGACATAGAAAATGAACCCAAGTTTCAACGTGCGAACGTTGATTTTATTGAAAAAGCAACTTATTGTTTGCGTAAAAAGTAGGAGAAAAAATGGCTAAGAAAATTAAAGGCGTTGTGGCACAATTTGGCACAAAGGGATATGGATTTATTACAGGTGATGACGATGAAAAGTACTTTGTCCATCAGAAAAATATTTTTAATAAGTCACGTTTAAAGGTGAATACACGCGTTGTTTTTAATGCGGAAGAGTCTGATAAAGGTTTAGTAGCAACTAATGTAGATCTTGAGGGTGGTTCGAAAACTGCATCAAGTTCATCAAATGGCTCATCTAACGGCATGATTAAATTCGCAATCACGATTTTATTTATTGCTCAAGCTGTGGTTATTTATAAAGTGTTCTTTATGCCTGTTGCTGGCTAATGAAAAAATACCTACTATTATTGCCGTTTTTTTTGAGTAGTTGTTTTTCAACGCCTGCAGTTACAGTTAATAATATTTGCACCTTGATGGATGAGGAGGTGAGTTGGTATCGATCGGTAAAAGCTGCTGAGAAAAAGTATGGTGCACCGGCACATGTGTCACTAGCAATTATGTATCAAGAATCACACTTTGCCTCTGATGCTAAGCCACCAAGAGAAAAATTGTTTGGTATTGTACCTTGGTTTAGGCCAACAACGGCTTATGGATTTGCTCAAGTAACAGATGATACTTGGGAGTGGTACCAATTGAAAACAGGTAACTATAGTGCTGATCGTGATGATTTTGATGATGCGGTGGATTTTGTGGGTTGGTACATTGTACAATCTTCAAAACGTTTTGGCATTGCTAAATCTGATACTTACAATCAGTATTTGGCGTATCACGAAGGTCATGGTGGCTTCAAGAGTAAATCATACAACAAAAATCCTTGGTTGAAAAAAGTGGCTAGCAAGGTAGACGAGAATGCTCAGCGTTACAAGCGTCAATTACGTCAATGTGAATCAGAGCTAAATAGTAACAGTATTTGGAGTTTCTTCTAATGTGGGTAAAAGTGTTAGATTCTGCCCCTAAGGAAGGCACCATGGTGAAAGTAACAGCTGACGACAAAAATCTGTTTGTGACAATGAATAATGGCACTCTATATGCCGCAGAAAATCGTTGCCCGCATGAAGATATTGAGCTAACTTTAGGTTGTCTCAAAGGCAATCGAGTAAAGTGCTCATTGCATGGTTATAGTTTTGATTTGGTGACGGGCGATAGTTCAGAAGAGGATGTGGATAATATGTTGACCTATCCTGTTAAACAAGAAAATAACGAAATTTATATAGAGGTTTAATCATGAGTACAGATTCTCAAGCATTAATGAAATTTATTATTCAACGTGTGGCAACAGGCCCTGATTTGAGTAAAGACATTGCCTTTGAAGAAGCCAGAGAGGGTATGCAGGCAATTTTACGTGGTGAAATTGATGAGGTGCAGTCAGCCATCTTTTTGATTGCTTTGCGCATGAAGCGCGAAACCATGGAAGAAAATGAAGGTATTTTGGCAGGTATTCTTGCCCAGAGTGATAAACAAATAGTGAATGTGGATGAATTGGTGGATTTGGGTGATCCATATAGTGGTTATAATCGCTCAATCCCCGTTTCCTCTTTTCTACCTCCATTATTAGCAGAATTAGGTTTGCCAACGGTTATTCACGGGCTTGATAGTGTGTCACCGAAATTTGGACTTACGCATAGGCATATTAATCAAGCATTGGGTTTAAACGTAAGTCATTCTACGGCAGAGGCAAAAAATCGATTGGAAAATCCAATGATTGGCTGGAGTTATATTGATCAAGCCAGTTACTGCCCTGGTTTACACGATTTGGTATCATTGCGTAATCGCTTAATTAAACGCACAGTGATTAACACCGTAGAAACGTTAATTGGGCCATTGCGTGGTAAAACTACACATTCTATTTTGGGCTATGTACACAAACCTTACCCACCAATTTATGCGCACTTGGTGAATGCCTCTGGTATGGATAGTGCTTTATTGGTTCGTGGCGTAGAAGGAGGGGTGATTCCATCTTTGCGACAAAAAGGGCTGATGGTGTCTTATAAAGGTATTAAAGAACAGGGTAGAGTAGATATTGACCCTAAAGCACTTGGTATTGAGCAAGAATTACGTGCGATTGCATTTCCTAAAGACTTAAATGTTGAAAGTGATATTAAAAAACTGGCAGAGCATACAGTAACACTAGGTAAGGCGGCACTTGCAGGTGAAAAAGGCATGTTTTATGATGGCTTGGTTTTAGCAGCAAGTTTGATTTTATGGCATACGCAAAAAGTTTCTAATTTGACAGATGCACCTGAGATAGTAAGGAGTGTATTGGATTCTGGTAAAGTTTTAGATAGAATATGAAAAAATGAAACGATTTATTGTTTTTAAACGTATAAACAATATAGCATTATAAAAAGAGAAAATGAGATGAATAAAACTATAAAAATAGTACTGAGTTGGTTAATTTCTGTATGGATATCCTATGTTTTTTTAAGTTCATTGCCCTATAAATTTAATGGTGCAGCAGAGCCTTTGCATATTTTTTTCACTTTGGGTACGTGGATGAGCAGTTTTTTGGGTGACACAATTGGCGGGTTGTTTAGTCAATATGGCGCTTATGTTGTAGGTGGTTTTGAATTATTAACTGCTCTAGTTTTGCTTCTTCCTATTATTTTGTGGCAACAAAGAGAAAAATTGCATTATATTGGTGGCTTTATGGCAACTGTAGTAATGAGTGGCGCGGTATTTTTTCATTTATTTACCCCGCTTGGTTGGGTGGTAGAATGGAGCGAAAATGGGCAAATTCAAACTGATTCAGGTTTAGCAAATAGTGCGTTGTCCATTCTTATTTTGGGCGTATTGATGGTGTTTTTGAATAAAAAACGCAATGCATAATGTTTTAAAAGAAACACTACAAATTCTAACAGAATCAAACCTTAAAAAAAACAATAAGCTTGTTAATTATCAATCAGCTGATGAGTTAAAGGCAATATTAGATTTAGATAAAAATATTGATCCACAGCAATGGAATGAAATATTTATTTGGGTAAAGCAATATTTAGATTATTCACCCAATACTGCACATCCTAACTTTATTAATCGCATGTGGTCTGGTTCAAATGCACCCTCAATCGTCGGTGAAATTGTTACCGCATTTAGTAACACTTCGGGTTGTACTTTTGAATCGGCTCCAGTTGCCACACTAATGGAAAAATACATGATTGAGCAAATGCTTGAAATTGTAGACTTCAAACAAGGCGAAGGGCAAATGACTACCGGTTCATCAAATGCCAATATGATTGCGATGATGGTGGCACGTAACCAAACATTAACAACAGTTAAACAAACGGGTTTGTTCAATCAAAAGCGTTTGTTTGCTTTTGTTAGTCAGGATGCACATTATTCACTGGATAAAGCGGCTAATATTTTAGGTATTGGCACGGATTGTCTAATCAAAATTCCAACCCTTGACAATGGCAAAATGGATACAGAAATATTGGCTGAAAAAATTAAATGGGTGCAGGATAATGGCGGACTTTGTTTTTTTGTTTGCGCAACTTTAGGCACAACAGTGCGAGGTGCATATGATGATATTGAAAAACTTTTAAAACTTAAAAAGAAATATCATTTTTGGCTACATGGTGATGGTGCTTGGGGCGGGGCAGTCATTATGAATGATAAATTAAAAGACAAGTATTTGAGTGGTTTAAATCAGCTTGATTCTTTTACGATGGATTTTCATAAAATGCTGGGCAGTAATTTAATGTGTAATTTTTTACTGTTAAATTATCAGCACTTATTATCCTGCACTTGTGCAGATGGAGATAGTAGTTATATTTTTAGAGACAATGATATTGACCTCGGCGCCAATTCTCTGCAATGTGGGAGGCGTGTTGATAGTTTAAAGTGGTTTTTGGATTGGAAATTTTATACAAAACAAGGTTTTTCTGATAGGGTTGAGCGTTACTACGCCTTAGCTGAATTTGCACAAAGTTTTATTGAGCAATCTAAGTATTTAGAAATGGTAGTGAAGTGCAGTTCTTTTAATCTATGTTTTCGTTTCAAAAGCAATCACAATAATCAAAATAACCTTAATCAGTGTTTGCGTGATAAACTACACCAAGAGCAAATAGCTTTACTATCACTTGCTTATATAGGTGATAAATTGGTATTTCGATTGTTAATTAGTAATATTAATTTAGACAAGATGAAACTAAGCAATCTATTTGAACGTTTAATAACCATAGGACGAGAAATAGAATGCCACTAAAAGAAATTCAAAATTATAATTACAAACATTCAACAGATTTTGATTTTGAAAATTTGTGTGAATTGCTTGCCGCTGAAAACTACAATTTGACTGTTGAGAAGATACAAACTTTAGAAGTGAGTGCTTTAGTACTACCATTTTCCGAGCAAAGCTATACAAAAAGTATTATTGTTGATAATAAACAATATTGGTTGGGTTTGTTAAATTGGGATAAAAATGCAACAACATGTATTCATGGGCATCCAGATTTTGCTTTTGTGTATTTAATTAGTGGTCAGTTGAGTTGTAAAATTTTTGATAAAAATCCGCTTATTGCGCGTCAAAGCACGATACTTAATCAGGGTGAATACCAATATAATAAAGGCATTAAAGGTAAGATGGATAACTATATTCATCAAATAAGCGCAAAAGAAAAAAGTTTAAGCCTGCACTTTTATTCAGACAATCCAAGCAAAGGTGAAGTTTTTGACTTTTAAATTAATTTTTTACTATATTGCTTGGTCAATACGCCTTCGAATCCCCCCTTGGTATTATTTCCAAATCAATGCTGAGTGGTACAACAAGGAAAAGGGCTTTTATTCAAAAATCGATATAGATAAATACATTCCAACTAGGTGGCGCTTACAACAAGCATTCTTTGACAAAAATAAGCCACCAAAAATATACCCCGTTTTTTTAAAACCTGAATGGGGGCAAAACTCAAATGGTATTATTAGAATTGATTCAAAAGAAGCATTTTTAGCATTTGATGATGGACAAAATAACCCGCCCTATATTGTGCAACAAGCGGCAAGTGAACTAAAAGAATATGAAATTTTCTACATTCGTGATGCTGATAATGTACAATGCTTGATTGAATTAACCATTACACGCTCGATTAACCATTCGGATGAACGCTACCCAATTAATAGCATCAATAACACTGATGTAACATACGAAGATTGCACTAAAATTTTCACTGCAGATGAGTTAAAAAAAATTCGAATACACCTACAAGAATTACCCAATTTTCGTATTGCACGAGTAGGTTTACATGCAAATTCTAAGTCTGATTTGGTGAATGGTGATTTCCACATTATCGAGGTAAATTTGTTTGCACCATTTCCGATTAATTTACTCGATAAGAGACTAACTAAACAACAAAAACATCAATTTATCAAGACGAATATGTATCATTTGGTGAGAGTGAGTAACACAACGCCAAAATCGATTTTTAATCGCTTTGTTTTTGTTAAAAAAATTGTTAAACATTATCAAACAAAATGGCAACAAAATTAATCCACTGGTTTTTATCGCGTTTTTTTTTATCCGGTTGTAGTGATTACAATCCGCTAGAAGTCCGCCGTGCTTGTCGTTCAAAAGCACAGGCGAGAGATGCTTTTGAGAAAAATATCTTGCCTTATGCCAAAGGCAAGACTTTTATTGGGCTCTATTCAGCATTCAAGTTTTCTGATAAATATGGTTTTCCACTAGTCATCAAACCTAATGTTGGTGGTTTTTCTCGAGGTGCATATTTCCCTATTGAAAATAAAGTGCAATTATTAAAAGCTGGTATTGGGGTTAAAAAATGGTGGCCAACAAGTATTATAGAACAATACTTGTTGGGTAAAAATTACCGTGTAGTGATGACAAAATTTGGCATTATGTCAATACTTAGGCGTTACCCACCTTTTGTAGTAGGGGATGGTGTACAAACGATTGATACCTTGATTAATGTGGAAAACGCCCTAAGAAAAAAAATGCAACTTATGCCAATTACTCATTTGATACCCAAAAATCGAGCCATTAAAAAACATCTAAAACAACAAAACATGGATTTTTTTACAATTCCTACAGACAAGCAAAGGGTTTATTTACATCATAAAATTTCCCTTAAACTCGGCTCAAGTATTGAAATAGTGGATAAAGATACACTTACTGATAACAATAAGCAAGATTTAATTAAAGTACTTAATTTTTTTAATGCCAATATTTTAGGTATTGATGTGATTTGTAAACAAGGTATTGAAGTTGATTTTGATGCACAGCAATGTATTTTTTTAGAAGTCAATTCGCGTCCATTCTTAAAAATGCATGACAACCCTAGATATGGCGAAAAACCCAAAAATTTGAACGTTTTTTATAACAAACTAGAGCAATTAGAAATTACTGATAATGAAAAATATTAGCAAGAAGTATTTATTTTATGGCTTTATCGCGTTCAACATTATTGCCGTGCTTTATTTGTATTTTAGCGATTATAAAATTGAGCCAAAAATGCTTAAAACACTGATAAACACCGAATATTTTTTAACCTCCTACATTGTTTATATTTTGATTTTAATACTCAGAGGGTTGACGCTATTGCCGGGCACTGCTTTTTTACTGGCAGGTATTTATATTTTTTCTTTTGCTCAAGTATTTTTTGCTATTCAAATTGCTATTGTCGGCTATTGTTTTATTATTTATAACTTTGCACATAAATTAAATTTGGGTCATGACAACTTAAGCGACTCTTTTCTGAACATTTCAAGCAAAATCTTATAAAGATTTTGCTTGCGATTATTGAATCTAAATTCACATTCTTTCAAGTGTAAATTAAACATATTTTTATTCATTCCTTTAAATTTTACCAGCCTTGTTTTGGCATAACCCCAAAATGATTCTATGCCGTTAATATGTGCATTACCACGAGCAAATTCATTCTTGCTATGATGTACTCTAAAATGCTTCTTATAGCCAAAATCTACTAAACCATTATACCCTCGCCAACCATCAGAATGAATGACGCTTTCAATACTAATTTTACCCTTGATAATCCTTTG
>NZ_FQTP01000009.1 GCF_900128515.1 Bathymodiolus heckerae thiotrophic gill symbiont | reverse complement strand
TGGTATCGTTCATCGTTAGTCAGTTGTTGATAATTCATTGCAATTTCCCGTAGTAAGAAAATAGCAAAGTTTATTACAACTGGCTATTTAATTACAATTAAAATTGCACTTGTTATGCGAATTCAAGGAATGAATATGCAGTATTAATTTACTTAATAATAAAACTTGGGTCATGACAACCCAAGCATATTTAAAACCATGTTAAAGTACCGTTATGAAAGTAAAAAATAAGTATGTAAATCGTTCCCGTATTTCAGAGAAGAGATTTAGAGAAATAATTAAGATTTTCGCTTACTTTTAAGAATTCCTTGCACGATCTCTTGCTGCTCTTCAAGCGTATGCGCATGATGAATAGAGGCCTTAATTTTTTGGCCTTTTTCCTGTCTTTCTATTGAATTTAAAATAGACAAAAACTCTTCTCGTGCCTGAACTTCGCTTAAAAAAGGTTCAAGCGCACATAACTCATTAAGTCGTTTAAAGACGCCTTGTTTATTTTGAAATGGTTTGATTAGCTCTGATTGAGTAATATTCTCATCTATTTGGGCTGATCTTATTAGCTCTAATAACACTTGAGAGCTTTCAATAGAGCGCACTCTAATTTCAGTCGTCGAATCAGCCAACATTGGGTAATTAAGCATTAATGTAATCATTTTAGACATGAGTACTTTCATGTTGTTAGGTTTAACGACTAGAGTAGACTCAAAATCGGAATGCTCGGAAAAATCATTAAGATCATTTTCTGGGCGATCTTCATAACTGGCTTCATCAAAATAAACACTTGGCCGCTCTTGAGACTGAGGAGTTTCTTGATCGAAAATAACTCGAACCTGATCAATACTCTGACCAACGATTTGTGCAACACCCTCAATTAACTGTTGCTGGTAAACCTCATAATTCACCGATTTAATCAAAACCGATATTCTTTCTAAAAATTGAGTTTTGCCTTCAATGGTATCAAAGTCGACCTTAGATTTGATATGATCAAACAAAAATTTTGACAAAGGCTGTGCCTTGCCAATACGCTCTTCAAATACCTTGGCCGACTCCTGCTTCACTAAAGAATCTGGGTCTTCGTCATCAGGTAAAAATAAGAATTTAAACGTTATCCCAACTTTGGTTAAAGGCAGAGTAATTTTCAACGCTTTCCAGGCCGCAGAACGACCCGCTTCATCGCCATCAAAACAAAATACCACAACATTAGTAGTGCGCATCAAAATTAATAAATGCTCAGTAGAAGTGGCCGTACCCAATGTTGCTACTACTTTGGTAATACCAGCTTGATGCAACGCCACCACATCCATATAACCCTCGACCACTAAAATATAATCTATGGCTCTAGAATATTTACGCGCGTGGTGCAAGCCGTACAATTCCCTTGATTTTGAAAAAATTGCACTTTCTGAAGAGTTTAAATATTTAGCCTTGGCATCTTTATCAAACGCCCTACCGCCAAAAGCAATAATATTACCTTTGGTATTATGTATCGGAAATATTAGTCGATCACGGAAAAAATCATAATCTCCATACTGACCCTCTTTTATCAACCCCAATGTTTTAAGATCGGCAAGGTCTTGCTCACTATTCTCAAAATTAAGCATTAAATCTTTATTGCCTGGGGAGGCAAAACCTAATTCAAAGCGTTTAGCAATTTCGCCACTAATACCTCGAGCCTTAGCATAGCTAACAGCCTTTTCTTTTGCTGGAGAGTTACGAAGTTGAGCTGAATAAAACTCACCTACCTTTTTAGAAAGATTACGATAACTCTCAAGTCTCGGGTCGACTGGCTTAGATTTAGAATCATACTCAATGGCCAAGCCATATTCACTAGCAATGGTTTCAATAGCCTCAACAAAATTTAAGTTGTCAAATTTTTGAATAAAACTAATTGCACCGCCACTCTCTCCACACTTAAAACAGTGATAAAATTGCTTGTGAGCATTGACAGCAAAATTACTATTTTTACCGCCATGAAAAGGACAAGGTGCGCGATAATCGCTGCCAGATTTTTTTAAGGGCAAGCGCTTCCTAATCAAATCAACAATGTCGATTTGATTAGGAAGATCGTCAATAAAGCTCTGAGCAATATAAGGCATAAAGCGTATTTTAATGAATAATCAAAATTTTTATCATCCTAAATTTATACCAACATGGATCCTAATTGGATTGATGAAGCTAGGCGCCAAACTGCCTTTTAAAGTTCAAATTTTTTTAGGTAAAGCAATGGGTTTACTGCTTTACCCAGTACTCGGTCGTTTTAGAAAAATTGCTTTTATTAATATCTCCCAATGCTTTCCAAATAAAAATAAATCTGAAGTTGAGCGACTGGTCAAGCAAAACTTTGAATCAATTGGTATTTCGATTTTTGAAACGGCTAACGCTTATTTTGCAACCGATAAAAAAGTCATCTCAATGCTTAGCATTCATAATGAACATTATTTAACCGAAACTATCAAACAAGATAAAAGTGTTATTTTATTAGCAGCTCACTTTATGCCATTGATGCTTGGATCTCGTTCACTATTACTAAAATATAATATCGCTAATATATACAGGCCTCAAAATAATGCTTTGTTTGATGAAGTAATGCGAAAAGGCTTTATTGATAATGGTGCAATTATGATCAAAACTAAAGATACGCGCTCAATACTTAAAGCCATTAAAAACAAACTACCCATTTGGTACGCACCCGATCAAGATCTAGGCTTAGAAAAGTGTGTATTTGCGCCATTTTTTAATATCCAAACGGCAACTGTTGCTGCTACTGCTCGCTTAGCTAAAAGCGAAAATACGGTCGTTATTCCATATTACTTTATTCGCACTGAATCCGGATATAGCATGAGTTTTGAGTCGCCTATTAAGAACTATCCAGATGCCGATTCTACAACAAGTGCTACTATCACCAATCAAATACTAGAAGCACAAATATTAAAAAATCCAGATCAATATTTATGGATTCATAAACGCTTTAAAACTCGCCCAGAAGGTGAGCCTGATTTTTATTAAAGAATTTTTAACCCTAATCCAAAAGTATAAATCATCAACTTAACATCACACTAAGACCTATTAAACAAGTCCAACTAAAATATTTTGAAAAAACATTGATTCGATCACAAAATCATGTATATTAATTACGTATATTAATTACGTATATTTTATTTAACCTCCATTTTTAATGAAATTTTATAATTTGATTGGTAGTGCCGCTCTAGGAAGTCGACTTCGTAGATTGTCACACATAATTACAAATGATGCTAAAAATATCTACGAACTTTACGATGTAAATTTACAACCTCATTGGTTCCCAGTATTTTTTATGTTAATGACACAAAATAACTTAGCCGTAAGCGAGATAGCCGAATCTACTGGTTTAGCCAGCTCTGCTGTAAGTAAAATTTCAAAAGAAATGTATGATGCTGGCCTTGTAACACTCGCCAAAAAGAAAAATGACTTAAGAGTAACCATGCTAACTTTGACAAATTTAGGGCGCAAAGAAGCAACAAAGCTTAATCCGCAAATAGCTGATGTATCAAAAGCAATTAACAGCCTCTTTTTAGAATCAGAAATAAATCTTTGGAGTGACCTAGACGCTATTGAACAGGCACTTAATCGAAAGGGAATACATGAAAGAGTGAAAAGTAATCTCAAAAAAGAACAATTTAGCTCAATAAAAATAAACCCTTTTAACGAAAGTCATGCAGAAGCTTTCAGGAGCCTAAATCTAGAATGGATTAAAGATTATTGGACTCCTGAGGATAAAGACTTTGAATACCTTGACAAGCCTAACGAAACTATTTTAAAAAAAAGCGGGTATATTGCAATAGTTACATTAAACGGCATCGTAATTGGAACATGTGGGCTTATTAAGATAAATTCAGAAACATACGAGTTGGTAAAAATGACTGTCAAAAAATCTTTCCGCAGAAAAGGAATTGGTCAACACCTTACTCAACACATTATTGAGAAATCTCGTGATTTGGGAGCAAAAACCATTACCTTAGAGTGCAACTCTGTACTGACCCCAGCTATTTCTTTGTATGAGAAATTTGGCTTTGAGTATGTGCCTTTTACATCTTCGCCATATACAAGATGCAACGTACAAATGAAAATAGAGCTAAGTAATTAAAAAATGTCATAATGAGCAAACTAGCATATACAAATAAAAATAGTAGCGTGACATTTCAAGCTATCGTAGATATATTCCCTCTAGCAATTTCGGTGATTCCATGGGGAATTTTATGTGGTTCTATGGCAATCCAAACTGGGTTCAGCCCTATTCAAGCTCAATTTTTATCTCTTTTTGTTTTTGCAGGGGCGGCGCAGTTGTCTGGCATGTCTATCATTGGCTCATCAGGTTCAATTTTTTCTCTAATTAGTTCTACCTCAGTAATTAGCTCTAGACATTTACTATACTCTGCAACATTCAGAGATGACGTAAGGCATTTGCCTTTTTTTAAGAGATTTTTTATTGCATTTTTACTAACTGATGAAATGTTTGCAGTTACTGAAACATACAAGCAAGCTACAGGAAAATTATCAGTTAAATATGCAATTATTTCAGGTTTAACTTTCTACATAATTTGGAACATATCAACTTTTATCGGTATTTATGCTGGAACTCAAATTCCAAAAATAGAATCTTTAGGGTTGGAATTTGCTATTGCTGCTACATTTATTGCCATGGTTATACCAAGTATCAAGACACATCCTACTTTGGTAGCAGTCTTATCTAGTGGGGTTTCTGCAACTGCTTTGTACTATTTAAAAATTGAAAATGGCTTGATACTTTCTGCATTCATTGGCATGTTTGCAGGATATTTTGTAAAACTTTATCAAGAAAAAAATGGATAAATTTAATCTATATATTATCATAATGGCAACAATAACTTTTTCTGTTAGATATTTCTTTTTTTCCAAACAGTTAAAGTTGCAGCTTAATAGTTCTGTAAAAACTTTTTTGACATTTACTGCCCCCTCCATACTCACTGCTATGTGGGCTCCTATAGTTTTTGGAGGTATAGAACAAACACAGCAAATAATTGAAGACCCTTTTTTAATTGCTGGTATTGGTACTATCTTGCTAAGCCTACTAATAAAAAATACTCTTGCCGTGGTATTAGTCAGTATGGTTATTTTCATTTTGATAAAAAATATAGTCTAATTTGGAGAATGTTTATGCTAAAAAGAAAAGATAGTTCTGTAACAATATTTTTTGATAATATTCCATGTCAAGGCAATAAAAATAACACCATCTTAGATACAGTTTTAGAAGCAGGAGTGGCTATCAAATACAGCTGTGGTGTAGGACAATGCAAACAATGTTCATTTCAATTACTTTCTGGAAAAATCCATTCTAATGAAGACTTTCAAGATAGATATCTTGCATGTCAATCGTACCCTCTTACTGATTTAAATATTACTCAAAAAGGAGTTAAACTATGAATAAAATGAACACTCGCCAAGGTGACTTGGTCAGGGAATCATATGAAAAATCTTTATTCCCTTCTTATTTTTCTACATGGCTAACAGGAAAAAGTCTGTCCACACAAAAACCTTCTATAAGTAATCATTGGTACTATTATGTAGGGTTTGTTTTATCAATTTTTCTAATCTCACTATGGCTGGGGTTTTACAATTTATCAAATTACCAAAATATTTCTATCATGCTTCTTTCTTGGGCAGGTTTGGTATTTTCTTCAAGAAGAATGGCTGCTGTTATCTTACACCAAAGTGTTCATGGGAGGCTGTCCAAAAACAAAGCTGTAGATGCTGTATTTGGTGACCTAGTAACCATATTAATGATTACTCAGGACTTTAAAACATATCAGCACGATCATTGTAATGTACATCATGCCCCTAGAACCTTTGCAACAGTAAATGACCCAATCGTTATGTTTTTTACTAAGCTTGGGATACAGCCTGGCTTAACAAAAAATAAGCTGTATATTAATTTTTTTACAACAATATTTTCTCCTTTGTTTCATATCAAATTTTTTATTACTAGGCTAAGATACAACATTAATATCAATAGACCTACTAGAAGTATATTTTCAATCGCTTATATTTCATTACTAGTCTACTTGTCCTATTATATATCTGGAAATCTTCTATCGCTTTTTATCGCATTTATTATTCCTGTAGCTATCTTTTACCAGGTAAGTGCATTTGTTGAGATGTGCAGTGAACATGCTTGGTTTGATAGTACTCCCAAGTCAATAGCAGAAAGAGAGCAAGATCTATATTTTTATGCAGATATATCGTGGGGTAGATTTTGTGGCTCCCAATACCCTAATAATAAGGGTTATAAAATATTAGCTTGGTATTTTTCTCAGTTATGCTTTCATTTGCCAGTACGTTTGTTTATTTTGGTAGGAGATTTACCTCAACATGATTATCATCATAGAAAGCCACTTTGTTTAAATTGGATAAATGCAACCTATAATCGACAAAATAGCGCCTCTAACCCCGAAAAAGATGAGCCAAAATATACGGAAATTTGGGGATTGCAAAATGCAATTAACCATGTATTTAATATCATGACAACAAAATCTAAAAACGAACTATCTAGAGTTCAAAACATATAGCTAGAGATTTTTATCTCTTCTTAGTAAAATACCATCACCAATCAAATACTAGAAGCACAAATATTAAAAAATCCAGATCAATATTTATGGATTCATAAACGCTTTAAAACTCGCCCAGAAGGTGAGCCTGATTTTTATTAACTTATTTACTTTAAGTATTAGAACAATTAAACAATTTAGCGTATAATTTACCCTTTATTATTTATGTTTTAGAAAAATTTATTATGTCAATTGATACACAAGCAATCATCAAAGAATACCAAGCAACTGATGGAGACACTGGCTCTACTAACGTGCAAGTTGCCTTATTAACAGCACGCATTAAACATTTAACTGAGCATTTTAAAACACATAAGAAAGATCATCATTCAAGAAGAGGCCTACTACATTTGGTTTCTCAACGTAAAAAACTATTGACTTACCTTAGAGGTAAAAACGTAAGCGCTTATTCTGATTTAATTTCACGCTTAGGTTTGAGAAAATAATTTAAATTATTTTTCATAAAGGCCCCATACGGGGCTTTTTTTATGCCTACTCAATAGTAAAATCAGCATCATGGAACTATCACCAACCTACCAACACATTGACGACCTTATTGAGCGTGCGAAGATTCTATCTGTACATTTAGATCTTGAGGAAAAACAAGGTCGCCTAGAAGAAGTGTTGCTAGAAATGGAAAATCCTGATGTTTGGTCAAAACCAGAAGTGGCACAATCGCTAAGTCAAGAAAAATCAAGCTTGGAAACAATATGCCACACTTTTGAGCAGGCTAATAATATTCTAAATGATGCTGTCGAATTACTCGATATGGCGCAATCTGAAGATGATGAAGATTGCGCTAATGGTGTCAAAGAAGATCTTAATACAGTAGAAAAATCCATTGCAAAACTTGAATTTGAACGCATGTTTAATGGCAATTTAGATGCTAACTCCGCCTATCTAGATATACAATCAGGTTCGGGTGGTACTGAGGCTCAAGATTGGGCTGAAATGGTGTTACGCATGTACTTACGCTGGGGCGATAAACACAAGTTTAAAGTCACTTTGATGGAAGCTTCTGCCGGAGAAGTGGCTGGCATTAAATCTGCCACTGTGCATTTACAAGGTGAGTACGCCTATGGTTGGCTGCGTAGTGAAATTGGCATTCATCGCTTAGTACGAAAATCACCTTTTAACGCTAATGGCAAACGCCACACTTCATTTTGCTCGGTATTTGTTTCACCTGAAGTTGATGATGATATTGATATCGAAATTAATAAGTCCGATATCCGTATTGATACTTACCGAGCAAGTGGCGCAGGTGGTCAGCACGTTAACAAAACCGATTCTGCGGTACGTATTACTCATCTACCAACCAATACCGTTGTTCAATGTCAAGATGGTCGATCTCAGCATGCCAATAAAGACCAGGCAATGAAGCAGTTAAAGTCAAAACTATATGAATTAGAAATGCAAAAACGTAACAATGAAAGTCAAGAGCAAGAAGATGCAAAATCTGACATCGGCTGGGGGCATCAAATTCGCTCTTATGTACTTGACCAATCACGCATTAAAGATTTGAGAACTGGTGTTGAATCAACCAATACTGGCGACGTACTGGATGGAAATTTAGATAAATTTATTGAAGCCAGCCTTAAAGCTGGATATTAGTAATTTAGCCAGCTTCTGAATATTTTCCTTATGCGCACTGTTTTTACGATAAATAACACCAATATCTCTTTTAACTTTATCACAACGTGAATCTGTAATAATATTATCATATTGCCTAAGTACGCCAAATTCTAGTGCCATTTTTGGAATAAAACTCACACCAACCTTCATATTAACCATTGCCACTAAAGTTGATATACTTGAGCATGAGTATTCAGACACTTGATTACTGGAAATGCTATTACTTTGTAAAATATGCGACCTTAGGCAATGACCCTCCTCAAGCAAAAGTAACGATTTATCTTTTATTGGGCTGTTGTAGCTGTCCTTGTGTCCAATAAAACAAATTGAATCTTCAAATATTTTATAACTCTCTATAAAATCAGGCATCTCATATGGCAAGGCAAATATTGCAAAATCTATCTTAGCCTGTTCAAGTAATTTGATTAAATTGTTACTAGTATCCTCTTTAAATATTACTTTTAATTGAGGATGGATAGATTCTATATTAGACAAAAATTTTGGCAATAAATACGTTGATATAGTAGGGATTACACCAATAGACAATTCAGATTCAAAAAAGTTTATTTTTGCTGATTCGGTTAAATCATTTACCTCAGATATAATACTAATAGCACGCTTTACAATATCTTCTCCAACCAAAGTAAAGCTAACATGCTTATTGTCTCTTTCCACCAATTGGACTTGTAAATCTTGCTCCAACTTAACAATACCTGCACTCAAGGTAGATGGACTGACAAAACTAGCTTTTGCCGCCTTAGTAAAATGTTGGGCCTTATGTAATTCAATTAAATATTGTAGATTTTTTAAACTTGGGCTCATATTTATATTCGCTTTTTTCGAACATTATATACTTAATTGTTCGCTTTACTCTAATAAAGTTACCTCCTATAATATGCCCATGTTTAAATAATAAAAGGAGAAAAAATATGCTAAAAAATAAAACTGGTGAACAAATACCAAAGGTAACTATTAAAACTCAAGAAAACAATCAATGGATTGATATCAACACTGATGATATTTTTTCTAAAAAAACTGTTGTAGTATTTTCACTTCCCGGTGCTTACACGCCAACTTGTTCATCATCACACTTACCAAGATACAACGAATTAGCAAATACTTTTAAAGAAAATGGGGTGGATGAAATAGTATGCGTGTCTGTTAATGATACGTTTGTTATGAACGCTTGGAAGCAAACTCAAGAATCTGAAAATATCTTTATGTTGCCTGATGGAAACACTGATTTCACCAAGGCAATGGGGATGCTAGTTAATAAGAGCGACTTAGGGTTTGGCGATAGATCTTGGCGTTATTCAATGTTAGTTAAAAATGGCATTATTGAAAAAATGTTTATAGAGGCAGAAGTTGAAGGCGACCCTTTTGAAGTGTCGGACGCTGATACAATGTTAAATTATATTAATAAAGATGCACGTATTGCTGATACAGCCGTCATGTTTAGTAAAGATGGATGTGCATACTGTGATAAAGCAATTGAGTTATTTAATGAGCACAATACCTTAGTTGAGCAAATTAAAATTGGTAAGGATATTACATCTAAATCACTAAGAGCAGTTAGTGGAAAAGACACTACGCCACAAATATTTATTGGTGGTCAATACATTGGTGGTGCTGATGAACTGGCGCAATATTTTAAAAACAAAAAAGGATAATTATGGCAAATGAAGGCTATCATGAAGCAGAAGAAAATTTAACCCAAGAAACTAAAGATATGCACAAGGCTATTGTTTCGTTGATGGAAGAGTTAGAGGCAATTGATTGGTATAATCAACGCATTGACGCATGTCAATGATGACGAATTATCAGCGATTTTGGCGCATAATCGTGATGAAGAAAAAGAACATGCAGCAATGGTTCTCGAATGGATTAGGCGAAAAGATGTTGTCTTTAGTAAAGAGCTGAAAGACTATTTGTTCACCAAAAAAGCTATTGCACATTGATTAAATAACAAAAAAAATTGACCCATACTTTAAAGGATTTTTATGAAAACACATTATGACATGATTGCAATTGGCGCTGGCTCAGGTGGATTATCAGCTGTAGAAAGAGCGTCAGAATATGGCAAAAAATGCGCAGTTATTGAAGTTAAAACCATTGGCGGCACTTGTGTTAATGTTGGCTGTGTACCTAAAAAAGTCATGTGGTTTGCGGCTAATACTGCCACTCAAATCAACAGTGCTAAAGGCTTTGGCTTCGATATAGACATGAAGAGTTTCTCTTGGAAAAAACTCAAAGAAGGTCGAAATAACTATATTAAAGGTATTACCAATTGGTACGATGGCTACTTAGAAGATTTAGGCATTGATTATATTCATGGCTTTGGAAAAATGGTTGATAAAAACACTATTAATGTTAACGGCATTGAATACACGGCTGATCATATTGTTCTATCACCAGGTGGAGAGCCTGCTATTCCGCATATTGAAGGTGCTGAACACGGCATTACTTCTGATGGTTTTTTTGAATTAGAGGATCTACCTAAAAAAGTTGCTGTTATTGGTGGCGGCTATATTGGTGTTGAGCTTGCTGGTGTTCTTAATGCACTAGGATCAAAAGTAGAGCTTTTTGGTCGTGCGGATAAATTACTTAGGGGTTTTGATCCCATGATTCAAGATGCCCTAGACAAAGACTATACCAACCACGGTATTATCATTCACCATCAAACGCAAATAGACAAAGTCACAAAAGACAAAACCATTATTACTAACAAAGGTGAGTTTTCTGGCTTTGACATCATTATCTGGGCAGTTGGAAGAAATCCAATGACGCAACACCTGGGCTTAGAAAATGCTGGCGTAGATTGCGATCAACGTGGTTTTATTCCTACGGACAAATTCCAAGTAACCAATATTGATAATATCTTTGCCTTGGGTGATGCGACTGGACGTGCGCCACTTACACCTGTGGCTATTGCAGCTGGCAGAAGATTGTCTGATCGCCTATACAACGGTATGACTGATCGTCATCTTGATTACAATAACATTGCCACAGTAGTGTTTTCACATCCTCCAATCGGTACAATTGGGCTAACGGAAGAGCAAGCCAACGAAAAATTTGATAAGGTTAAAATCTACAAATCAGAATTTACACCAATGGCAGATGCACTATTGGATCACAAGACCACGACAGCTTTGAAACTGGTCTGCGAAGGTGTCGATGAAAAAATTGTTGGCTGTCATATCATGGGTCATGGTGCCGATGAAATGCTACAAGGGTTTGCAGTAGCAATTAAAATGGGTGCAACTAAGAAGCAGTTTGATGATACGATAGCGATACATCCATCAAGTGCTGAAGAGTTAGTGACTATGAGCTAAACTTCGTCTTTTTCCCTAATACTGTGTTGCGCCAATTCCTTACTCAGTCATATAGTTTTATCTATATTCCATCGTTCGGCCTATCGCGCGCCTTATATTAGAGAAAAATACTCGCTTAACTAATTTTTATTCAAATATAGGGCGGAAGAAGCTACGCTCATAACTTACAATACAATCAGTTTCTTTTGCATATTCAAATGCAGAAAGGCATTCTTTATCTTTAAAAGAATCTATCCGATATTCCTCATAAGTTTTTAGATCAGGAAATGTAAACAATGCCAATGCAATATTATTCGACCCCTCAGAAGGAAGAAAATAACCATGATGCTGACCACCAAATTTCTCTACTAGTGGAATCCAAAGTTTTGCATACTGCTCAAATTCATTTACTTTTTTTGGGTCAATGACATATTTTAAGTAACAAGTAACCATTTTTATTGTTGTAATTATAAGTTGATTTCTATGGGTAATAATACCAAAATAAGTTAATTACGATTAACTTTTCTCCACTTATACGACTCAATAGGTGGTGTATAAAAACCCCAGAAACCTAATTTCTCTGCTTTGGCATCTTTCTCTGCTTGCTTATAAGTATTTTTATAAGAAAAAGCCATTCCAGATTCAACCATCAACTTACCAACATTAATATCGCCTTTATAAACACGAACCAAAATACGCTGATAATGATCAACGCCGATTGGCTGAATGCTTAGCTTTCCCGGTAGACTTTTTAATAGGCGTTTCAAATAACGCTTTGAGAGTTGCCCACAATCAATAATACGGTCTGAATATTGTCGACAATTTTGTTTTATCTCGGGAGTATCAATACCAGCAAGCCGCATTTGCAAACTAATACTATCACCATCAACTATATAAAGCGAGCGATCACTACTGAGTGAAAAATTATCTATATTAGCTAAGGCGCTAAATGAGATAAATAAGCTGAAAATAAATAATTTCATCTAATCTTTTAGTGGCGTAAAATTAATCATTTTAGCTGATCAGTAACCTAACATATGAGCGTATTGGAACAAGTGAAATTTGACGATCAAGGATTGATACCGGCTATCGCCCAAGATTATAAAACGAGTGAAATTTTAATGTTTGCCTGGATGAACAAAGAGGCATTGTCACTAACGATTGAAAAACAACAGGCTGTGTACTATTCTCGTTCTAGGAAAAAACTCTGGTTTAAGGGTGAAGAGTCTGGCCATACCCAAATAATTAAAGAAATATACAGCGATTGTGATCAAGATGTTATTTTGCTTAAAATTGAACAAGTTGGCGGCATTGCTTGTCATACAGGCCGAGCTTCTTGTTTCTTTCAGAAATTAGACAATAACAGCTGGGTCACAACAACCAAGGTTATTAAAGACCCAAAGGATATATATGGATAATATTTTTACACAATTAGAATCAATCTTAGAGCAACGTAAAAGCGTCGGTGCAGATAACTCATACGTATCGTCTTTATACAAAAAAGGTACCGATGAAATTCTTAAAAAAATTGGTGAAGAGTCTGCTGAAGTAATTATGGCAGTCAAAGATGATGTTGAAAGTAAGATTATCTATGAAGTTGCAGATTTATGGTTTCACACATTAGTATTACTTCGACATAAAGATATAGAAGTGGCTAAAATAGAGCAAGAATTATCAAGACGCTTTGGCTTGTCAGGACTGACAGAAAAAGCCAATAGAAACAAATAACGTAGGAGAGAATTATGATGCCAGGACCTTTTGAACTAATTATTATCTTAGTAATTGTATTACTACTTTTTGGTGGTAAACGCCTAAAAAACATTGGTGGCGACCTTGGAAGTGCGATTAAAGGATTTAAGAAATCAATGAAAGACAGTGACAATAATAAACTCGATGACAAAGACGACATCATTGAAACTAAAGTTGTTAGCGAAGAAAAAGAAAAATAAGCCATGTTTGATGTTGGATTTTGGGAGTTTGCCTTAATTGGTGTTATCGCCCTAATTATCGTTGGCCCTGAGCGCATGCCTAGTATTGCCAGGTCAGCTGGAAGATACGCAGGAAAGGCCAAGCGCTTTATTGCAAAAATTCAAGATGATGTCAGCGAAGAGCTAGATGTTGAAAAATTTAAAGATCAACTTAGCGCCATGGATAAAGACTCAAATATCATTGAGATTCTTGACGAAACAAAAGATACAATCAATGACATTAAAAACGATGTCAACAGCGACAAAACATGACCCCTAAAGAAATGACTTTTGTTCAACATTTAGTTGAACTTCGCGATATTTTATTGCGCTCTGTTATTGCAATTTTAGTTATTTTTATTAGTCTATTTCCTTTTGCCAATGAAGTTTACGGCTTTATTGCAGCACCTATTATTGATGTCTTACCTCAAGGTAGTAGCATTATCGCCATTGGCGTTATATCACCATTTTTAACACCGCTAAAAATGGCTTTAATTATGGCAGTATATCTCGCCATGCCATATCTACTCTATCAAATTTGGAAATTTGTAGCGCCAGCACTGTACAAACATGAAAGGCAAATGATTGTGCCATTAGTGGTTTCATCGACTATCTTATTTTACGCTGGCTTACTATTCTCATTCTATATTGTCTTTCCAGTTATCTTTGGATTCTTAACCAGTGTCGGACCAAGTATTGTTGATTTCACTCCTGATATTCAATACTACTTAGACTTTGTCTTGAAAGTTTCCTTTGCCTTTGGTGTGGCTTTTGAAGTACCTATTGCAACTATCCTGCTGATTATGTTTGGCATTACCACCATTGAAAATCTTAAGAAGAATCGCCCTTATGTGGTGATCGGTGCTTTTGTATTAGGCATGCTGTTAACGCCTCCAGATATCATTTCTCAAACATTGATTGCCATCCCGATGTGGCTACTGTTTGAAGCAGGATTAATTTTTGCACCACTATTTACACGCAAGGAAGAAGAGTCGTCTGATGATACCAACCCTGATAATGACCCTAGTAATAGCCCAGACAAAGACAAGAAAAAAAATTCAAGTGAGAATGACGATGAAGATTGGGATGATGACGAATTTGACGCCGAAATGGATAAAATCGACGAAGAGTTTCAAAAAATGGATGACGAATTTGCCAACTATCTAAAAAAATTAGATGATGACAACCCTGATAAAAAATCTTAGTAAGCTAGCCTAGCAATTCAAACGCATTAATGACGCTTTCAGCCACATCAACAATACGCTTATTTTTATCCATAGCCATCTTACGTAGTGACTGATAAGCCTCATCTTCATTAATGCCTTTATGCTTCATTAATAAACCTTTAGCCTTTTCAACAGCCTTACGCTCCGACAATTGACTGCGTGTTGCATCTAATTCATCTTTAAGCGCCTGAAATTCTCTAAAACGTGCCATGGCAACATCAATAATTGGCTGCACCCTACCCTCTTCAAGGCCATCTACAATATAGGCATTAACGCCTGATTTAATAGCAGAATTAGCCATCTCAGAGTTAGACTCTTCAGTAAACATGACAATTGGCTTTGGTTTGGTTTTATTAATATCCGTTAGATTTGCAAAAACCTCTTCATCTGGAATATCCGCATTAACAATAACCACATCTGCATGTGTCATTTCATTACTATCTTGCAATTGAGAGCTACTACTCATACGACAAATCACTTCATGGCCTTTGTCTTGTAAGGCTCTACGCAACATAGCAGAACGCCCGGAGTTTTCATCCACTAGGATGATTTTAAGTGCTATATTCATAAGGGTGAAATTTTAACCTATGAAGTCATACATGATTTAAAAATTGCTCTATGCACATCACCAATACTAATAATGCCAATTAACTTACCTTGTTTAGTTACTGGAATTCTACGATATTTTCTAAGCCACATAGTGCTGGCTGCTTTTAGGCATGGCATATCAACATCAATACTATCTACGCCGTCTGTCATGATGTCACTAATTTTAGCATTCATGGTATCTTTATAGTTTGTTTCCATATTTTCAAAATCAAAATGTGTATCGCTCATGATTTCCCCAAGGTCTGGAAACATGTGTTGCAAAATATCTTTTTCAGAAATAATACCAACTAAGTTATTCTCTGTATCTACAACTGGAGCACCACTAATATGATCCATAATCATCATTAGTGCAATATCCTTAACTGGCTGATCTGGGGATACCGTCTTTACATTGGTTGTCATAATATCTTGAACAATCATACTTTCTCCTTTTTTTATTAAACACTCTCGTCTTTCTAAAAAACTATTCTACATAAATAAAAATAATAATATTAAGGTTTTGATACCAAAAAACCCCTCACTAGGCGGGGTTAAAAATTATTAATAATTTTTAGAGAGGATTCTTTACAGCCCTCCCTTGATAGGTGGAAAGGTTATTTTGTAAATTCTGGATAAGCCTCTAATCCACATTCAACAATATCTGAGCCTGTGTATTCTTCTTCTTCAGAGATTCTAACACCCATTATAGCTTTCAACACTAACCATAACACCATTGATGTACCAAACACCCAAACAAAGATTGTACCTGCGCCAGCCAATTGGCCACTGAATGATACGCCTGAATTAGTTAATGGTACTGCTAGTAAACCCCATAAACCAACCACACCGTGTACTGAAATTGCACCTACTGGATCATCAATTTTGAACACTTTATCTAATGTCGAAATTGAGAATACCACTAACAACCCGCCTACAGCACCGATTAAAGTTGCTTCTAATGCAGTTGGTGTATCAGGTCCGGCGGTAATAGCAACAAGACCAGCTAATGCGCCATTGAGTGCCATTGTAAGATCTGCCTTGCCCCATAGTAATTTAACTAGGATTAACGCCGCTATAACACCACCAGCTGCTGCTGCATTAGTATTCAAAAATACCATTGCAACTGCATTGGCACTCTCTTTACTAGCCATTGCTAATACTGAACCACCATTAAAACCAAACCAACCCATCCATAAAATGAATGTACCTAATGTTGCTAATGGCATATTCGCACCTGGAATCGCATTTGATGAGCCATCTTTGTTGTATTTACCCTTACGAGCACCCAATACAATAACACCTGCTAATGCTGCTGCAGCGCCAGCCATATGCACAATACCTGAACCAGCAAAGTCAGAGAAACCTAAGTCAGATAACGTGTACAAACCAAATACAGCTTCGCCAGCCCATGTCCAAGCACCTTCCATTGGATAAATGATGCCGGTAAAGACAACAGCGAAAGCGAAGAATGAGAATAACTTCATACGCTCAGCAACCGCGCCCGAAACAATACTCATGGCTGTTGCTACAAATACTACTTGGAAGAAGAAATCAGAAGCGTTTGAGTATTTATCGCCCGCACCACTAATGCCGTCTAATAAAATACCGCCACCATACATCACATCATAGCCATAAACCATGTAAGTTGTACAAGCAATCGCAAATAATCCGATATTTTTTGTTAAAATTTCTGCTGTATTTTTACTACGAACCATACCTGCTTCAAGCATCGAGAATCCCGCTGCCATCCACATAACCAATGCACCCATCATTAAGAAATAAAATGTATCAAGTGCAAATTGCATTTCTAAAATTGTATTTTCCATCCCGTCCTCCTTATAGTGCCACTGAACCAGTCTCGCCCGTACGAATACGAACCACTTGCTCTAGTGATGTAATAAATATTTTTCCATCGCCAATCTTGCCACCATCTGATTTGGCAGCTGAGCTAATTGCTTCAACAACACTATCAACCTGATCTGCAACTATAGCAATCTCCAGCTTCACTTTTGGTAAAAAATCTACCGAATATTCAGCACCTCTATATAACTCTGTGTGTCCTTTTTGACGACCAAAACCTTTCACTTCAGTTGCTGTAATTCCTGAAACGCCAATTTCTGATAGCGCCTCCCTTACATCATCAAGCTTGAATGGTTTGATAATTGCTGTTACCATTTTCATTGTCTTACTCCTTTTTCTTTAAACCAAAAAAAATGCCAGTTAACTTCCACTTGCATAATTGCAAATAAAATTAACTGGCATCAATACCACTTTATACATCACTCCCTCATGAAGCATGCAAAAAAAAACGTTTATTTAAATCCTAGTTGAAAAAGAATTTAAATAAACGTCTATGTTTGTTGTCAAATCCCGCCTTTGGGCTCTAACTAAAAATAATTATAACTACTTTAATAAATAAATGTGCATCATTTTTTTAAAAATTGATTTAAATGGTGCTAAGCGTAGTTATCTTCAAAATTATCTAAAAAATCATTAATGGATAAATAGTGATTTCCATCACAAGAAAAACTAAGCCCAACCGTACCATTCATGATATTCAAGCTACCCGTTTTTAAGTATAAATTTTCATCCATAAAGCGCATGTGTTTAAATTTATCAAATACATCTTTTACTTGTTCTTGAGTTACTTTTGCCGCTTGAGGGTATGATTTTTTTGGATATAAGAGAAAAATATTAGGACTGGTGATTTCATCAAGTACATGCACATGATAATTATAAGGATTGTCATAATTCCAAATGGTTGCTCTTGATGAAGCATAATGAAGCTTTAAATGAAAAATACCAAGCTCACACATCAATTCAACAGCAATATCATGCACCATATCAACAGATTGATCCATTGCAGATGACGCTCTTACTTGGTTAAATAAATTAGAGCGTATCTCAGGATCGCCCTTGATTTGTCGCCATTCATCTAAATCTAAATCTTGCTTAGGCAAGGGTAGTTTTTCCAAGTCAAGATCAAACACCAACATGCCTATAATTTTATCTGCATGGCAAATTGTATGCACCACACTAATACAAGGCTTGAGTGTTGCAGTCGAGATATAGGCGTCAGATATATAGATTGGATGCTCATCATCAATGGCGCTAAAAAATGGTCGATTAGAAAGATCTTGGCCTTGAAATTCAGTGTCAATATTCTCTTTTGTAATATTGGCACTGATTTGAGCACCCAAACTATCAATAACATAAACCAAATTTGCATGCTGATGATGCCGCATATACAAAAACAATAATTCATTCAATTTTTCAAAACTATGTGTATTTTCTAAACAATCATCACAGGCCTGTGTAAGTTGCATTAAACCCTCACCTAATTGATCTGTTAAAAAATCTTTTTGCTTAACAATTAAATCTGATATTTGCATACATTTCTATTGGGTAATTATATTAATATAGTCTGCTTCACTTAAAATTTTAACACCGAATTTTTCCGCACTTTCTATTTTTTTTTGACCCACTTTGTCGCCAATAATCAAATAATCAGTTTTTCCGGTGACACTTAAAACAACTTGAATGCCAATTGATTTGGCATGCTTTTTCATCTCATCTCTAGAGCCTTGCATCTTCCCAGTAAAAACAACTTTTTTACCGACTAATGGATGAGAGAAGTTTGAATTTACCTGCTCAAGAGAAGTTAGCTCTAAATTAAATTTATAGGTAAGCAAACAGTCATATTCTTCACGTAAAGTTTTTAATCCATCAACAATTAATGCTGCACTTAAAGTTGCAAAACCATTGATATTGGCTATTTCAGACTCATTAAGCTTAAAAATATCTTTAATTGAATAAGACTTGAGTAAATTCTCACAATTCCCCATGCCCATCCGATTAATACCAAACGCAGCTAAAAATCGCCAGTCTTCAATCTCTTGTGTAAATGAACGTTTTAATTGATTGAATAAATTTTGACTGGTTTTATCACCAAAACCCATGTTTGCAAAATCTTGTTCATTGAGTTGATAAATTTGTGAAATTTTACGAATACCATGTTCGTACAATTTTTCAATGGTGGCGATACCAAATCCATCATTATTTGCCAAAATTTTAAAAAAATACTCCATTTTGCCAATAATCTGCGCTGGACACTCAACATGATTTATACACATTAGGAAATCAGACTGCCAAGTCAATACAGAACTGCAACTTGGACAAATTTCTGGAATGCTAATTTCAGCTGGTTTTAGAACTTTGATAATTTTAGGGATCACCAAACCTGAGCGAGTCAACTCAACAATACTATCTTCGCCCAAACCCTGCTCTTTAACTAAGCCATAATGATGCCCTGTTGCTCTCACAATAGTAGCGCCACTTAATTGTGTCGGCTCAAGCTCGGCTACTGGTGTAATCTTTCCTGTACGACCTACTTGTGGCGTAACTCCTAGCACCTTAACTTGTGCCTTATCTTTATTTTCCTTATAGGCAATTTGCCATCGATGAAATTTTCGATTGGCGCCCATATGATTTTTTAAAGACTGGTCGATCGCTTCAAATACGACACCATCAACATCAAAATCAACCATTGATAAAATATCATTGATAATAGTTTCAAAATTATCAATCATCTTATTAATGCTGCCTATCCACTTTGGTAGCTGTGCAAAAGGCACGAATAGTGCAGCTTTATCCGCTATAGCCTGCTTAGCCTTATCATCCAACGCCTTCTCTTTAATGAGGCTAGCTTGGAAATTTCGAGGATATTCAAAACTGTCTGCTAGATATTTTTCAAAATAACACTTCTTAATCACGATCTCACCCGCGCCCTGTCCGCGCTCAGAAGCGTTAAACACCTGCAAACCGCGATCAAACACGCGAGTGATATCACTGCCTTTTTTTCCATCGCCACGCGTATAAAGATGCTTGCCATCATCATAACCAGCAAAGCCATCTAATTTTGGTGTTGCTTTGATTTCAATATCATTGATATCAATATCAATTTCAAGGCAAGATTTTTCAAGACGCTCAATCCACTTTTGAATCTCAGCCCATGAATAAGCCTTATCAGTAGATAGCATGATTTCAGGCAATAATACCTTTTCATCAGAAAAACCTTGGCCTTCAGGCTCAATTGATTGGAAAAGTTTATGCCCAGGCAGTCTTTTATTTAACTCGGCAAGATAGATAAAATCATAATCTTGATCGCTAACAATCGGATTTCCTTGTCGATAAGCCTCATTGGCTTGTTGGCAAAATTCAGCCAGATCATTATCTGACAAATCATTCAGTACGGATTTCTGCTGAATGATTTGTTGAATTAAGCTTTTCGACAAGCTCATTAACGTTTGCTTAGAATTGTTTAGCGATGTTGCCTAAGAATTCATAACTAAAGTCAATAGTTGCCTGCTCGTTTTCTTCAAAAAGATCATTGAAATAAACTTCTGTTAAGTTGCTATCAATTTGCTTAACACTAATTTGGAATGACTTTTTAATCGCGTCATCACCAAATAGTCGCGACCAGATACCTTTATCTTTAGTTCTAGCAATATTAATATAGAAACTGCTTTCTTTGATGTCTTTATCTTCAACATCAACATTTAACTGATCAAGTGCCCAGCCTACATTGTCCCATGTGTCGTACCGACCTAAAGAAAAAATCAATTTAGCATAACCGCCAACGCCTTTAGCTACTGTTACTGTTAATTGCTGCTCTTCTTTAGCTTGAAGAATTTTTTCTCTAGTAACAGCATGATCACTATCCAAGAATGTCATTAGACGATATAGCATTTCTGTTTCTAGTGCCTGATCCTTTGGTTTAGACTGCCAAATGGTATTTTCATCATCTTGGCCAGCTTTAGTGATCACTTCTTCCATAGAAGTTAGTGATAAATATACAGCCGTTTTTCCAGTTTCAAGCGTTGGCTCAATACGAATACGATACTTATCTACAATTGGCAATGCATATCTAGCTGCAACAGCCTTCTTTAGCATTGATCTAATCAAACCAACAGACTTGTCAGGAATTTCAGGATGATTTTCTAAAAAATCAGTCTCCATTAGGCCAATTTTTTTATTAGTTTTCTTAATGGCAAAGCCATGAGATTTGAAAAAGCTTTTTGATAGATTCCATACTGCATCTGGCTTTTTATCCACAATCAACCAACGACGCTCACCTGATCTCTTAACTTCTACATTTGAAGGTGTTCTTAAGATGCTTGAGGCCTCTTTAATAGCATTATCCTTGTCAGAAAAACTAATGGTATCCTCTTGAAGATTAGAGACATACTCACTTAATTTAAAAGCATTTTGAGAGCTTGGTTTAGTTAAATCTGGTGGGATTTCTAACGAGGTTACTGTCTTATTTGAATAATATTTAATATCTCTTTCGCCAAGACCTGTGTTTTTCACTTCTTCTTTTTCATTCAATGAAAAACACCCTGTTAGTGTTAATGATAATAGCACTAATGCTGTTGTTTTAATCATACTACATAACCCCCAAATTGGATAAATCTCGCTCTAATACTACTCGAGCCTGTTGTGATAACTTTGTCAAAGGTAGGCGAATACCACTCTCGCACTTACCCATTTTATGCATGGCCCACTTAACCGGAATCGGATTGGACTCAATAAATAAATTTTTATGTAAATTAGCTAGTGGCTTGTCATAGCCTTGTGCACCAGTTTTATCATCATTGTATGCTGCTTCATACGCTTGAGAAAGTGCTTTTGGCGCAACATTGGCAGTCACAGAAATGCCGCCATGACCGCCCATCAAAATAAACTCAATTGCTGTTGCATCATCACCACTATACAATAAGAAATCTTCCGGGCAATTGTCAATCAAAGTTTTAGCAACAGTTAAATCACCTGTTGCATCTTTAACGCCAATAATATTTGAAATACTTGACAGCCTAACAATAGTTTCAGGCAGCAAATCCACCGCCGTTCTACCAGGAACATTGTATAAAATTTGATCAATATCAACTGTTTCGGCAATCAATTTGTAATGCTGAAACAAGCCTTCTTGAGTTGGCTTGTTGTAATAAGGTGTCACCAATAAACATGCATCAGCGCCAATTTCTTTAGCAGCTTGAGTTAGCTCAATTGCTTCAGAAGTTGAATTGGCACCGGTGCCAGCAATAATAGCAATACGCTTATTCGAAAAACCAATGGTTTTACGCATTACTTCAATATGTTCTTTCTGATTCAGCGTTGCACTTTCGCCCGTTGTGCCCATCGAGATAATCGCTTTAGTTCCAGATTCAATATGGAACTCAACCAAAGCCTCAAGCGATGCAAAATCTACCGATCCATTGTCAAACATCGGTGTAATTAAAGCGACCATTGAGCCGGTTAAAGAGTGATTTATACGCATTATCAAAAACAATAAAAATGATTAAGTAGAATTATATACGAATGCAGTTTTTTAGGCATAAAAAAAACCCGTTAAAAACAAAGTCTTCAACGGGTTTAATCAGTCTAAATTTACACTATAAATCGTAACCTCTTTCTTCATGAGAGACAATATCTAAACCTTGTTGCTCTTCTTCAGCACTTACTCTTAAGCCGGTAATCATACCAACGACCTTTAGAATAATATAGGTTGCAATAGCTGTATAAACGAACGTTGCCGTAACACCAATTGCTTGCACCTGAAGTTGGGACATAATAGTCATACCCTCTGCCAAACCTTGGCCAGAGAATACACCTAGCTGATCAGAAGCAAAAACTGCTGCCATTAATGTGCCGATAATTCCGCCCACACCATGCACTGGAAAAACATCTAACGCATCATCAATTTTCCATTTTTGCTTAATCAAAATAACTGCATTAAAACACACGATACCAGCAACAATACCAATCACTAAGCCGCCAGCTGGGCCAACAAAGCCTGACGCTGGAGTAATCGTACCCAGTCCAGCAACCATACCAGTTACTGCACCTAATGCAGTTGGCTTGCCATACTTAATCCATTCATAGAACATCCAAGTCATTGCACCTGCTGCTGCTGAAATATGCGTCACCAACATGGCCATTGCTGCATCGCCGTTTGCAGCTAGTGCCGATCCACCATTAAAGCCGAACCAACCTACCCATAGCATTGCTGCACCAGTAATAGTCATGGTCATGTTGTGTGGTGGCATCGGCTTATTTGGAAAGCCCGCTCTAGGGCCAATCACAATTGCTGCCACCAATGCTGCAACACCTGCAGTAATATGAACCACAGTACCGCCCGCAAAGTCTAATAAACCCATTTCTTGTAGCCAGCCGCCACCCCATACCCAGTGAGTAATTGGCGCATAAACCACAATTAGCCATATTGCACTAAATAGCAATACCGCTGAAAACTTCATACGCTCCGCAAAACCACCAATAATTAGTGCTGGTGTAATAATCGCGAATGTCATTTGAAATAATGCAAATAAACTTTCAGGAATATCACCACTTAAAGATCCCTCAGTCACGCCAATTAGCATAAATTTTGACAAGCTACCAAAGTATGCATTTCCATCTGCAAATGCAATCGAGTAACCAGCAACTAGCCATAAAATCGATACCAATCCAGCAATAGCAAAACATTGCATCAATACTGATAAGATATTTTTAGTTCGAACCAAGCCACCATAGAACAAGGCTAAGCCTGGCAATGTCATAAATAAAACTAACGCAGTAGAAGTTAGAATCCATGAAGTATTTGCACCATCCAAACCTTCGGCAAACACAGTCATTGGCATTAAAGCCAATAATGTTAATAATAATTTTTTCATTTTTTACTCCTTAAAGCGCGTCTTGATCCGTCTCACCAGTACGGATTCGAATCACTTTTTCTAAATTAGATACAAAAATTTTCCCGTCACCAACTTTGCCAGAACTGGCAACACCGCTGATTGCTTCAATAACCTCATCTAATTTTGATGCGGTTATTGCGACTTCTAATTTAATCTTTGGTAAAAAATCAATTTGATACTCTGCGCCACGATATAACTCAGTGTGACCTTTTTGACGACCAAAGCCTTTAACTTCGGTTACAGTAATGCCAGATACGCCCACTTCTGAAAGTGCCTCTCTAACATCATCTAATTTGTGCGGTCGTAGAATTGCCGTTACAAATTTCATACTTCTCTCCTTTGATACTCGCAAACCTCATGATTTGCAATATAGAAATAAACCCTTCATGGGTAACTTGTAAGCAACTATGCTCGTGTAAACATCCTACACCGTTGTAGAATCGTATTGATTATTATAGATTTTTTTAGGAAAAAAGCAAATACGCTTTATTGATCTATTTTTTGGATAAGGTCTTGGCGTTTTAGCTGTGTATTTTTCAATGCTTGGTCTTGTCGCCAAGTGTCAATATTAGCCTGATATCCGCTTAACAATACTTCTGGAACCTTTTGTCCGTCAATTTCCTCTGGGCGTGTGTAGTGCGGATAATCAAGTAGTCCATCAGAAAATGAATCATTTAATGAATCTTGGTTACCAAGCACACCAGGAACTTGTCGACTGATACTATCGATTAACACCATGGCGGCTAATTCACCACCACTAATCACGTAATCTCCAATTGACACTTCCATGTCCACATCGTGCTTAATAATGCGTTCATCCACTCCTTCATAGCGTCCGCACAACAAAGTTATTGAATCAAGTGTTGATAGCTCTGCAGCCAGTTTCTGGGTTAGTTTTTGTCCCTGAGGGGATAGATAAATAACCTTTGAATTAGGGTTTTCTTGCTTGATTTTAGCAATACATTGACGAATAGGCTCAACTTGCATCACCATGCCTGCACCACCGCCATAAGATTTATCATCGATGTTTCGATGCTTATTGTTAGAAAAATCTCTTAGCTGCCAAGTGTTAATACTTAATAATGATTTTGTAATGCCGCGCGCAATAACCCCTTCCTCTTTGATGGCTAAAAACATAGCGGGGAAAAGCGTTATTACATCAAAACGCATTATTCTAAGTTAAGATATTTTTAAGAATATGGTAATAAATATCGCTTAAATCATCTAGATCTTTTGTAGAAACACACTCATCTATCTGATGAATAGTGGCATTTAAAGGCCCCAATTCAACCACTTGAGCATTAAGAAGTGGCGCGATAAAACGTCCATCAGAAGTGCCACCTGAAGTTGATAATTGTGCATCAACACCAGTCACTTTTTTAATAGCATCAACACAACCACTAACCAACTCTCCCTTAGGGGTTAAAAATGGAAAGCCTGAGTGATTCCAGTCAATTTTATATTCAAATTGATGCTTATCTAAAATATTACAAACTCTTGTTTGCAAGCTTTTATGAGTCGACTGCGTGGAATATCGAAAATTAAAAACAACTTCAATCTCTCCTGGAATAACGTTAGTCACACCCGTGCCAGAGTGAATATTAGAAATTTGAAAACTGGTTGCTGGAAAATAATCATTACCTCCATCCCATAGCTCATTACACAGCTCATCAAGAGCAGGAATGGCTAAGTGAATGGGGTTATTAGCTAAATGTGGGTAAGCAATATGCCCCTGCTTGCCAATAATTCTAAGCGTACCATTTAAAGAGCCACGACGCCCATTTTTGATTACATCACCCAATACATTAGTCGCTGACGGCTCGCCAACTAAACAATAATCAACATTTTGGCCAATTGTGTTCAAGTGCTCACACACTTTCACCGTGCCATTAATCGCAGGACCTTCCTCATCAGAAGTAATCAAATATCCGATCGTACCCTTATGATCTGGATAGTCCGTTACAAATCTCTCAGTAGCGCTCAACATAGCAGCTAAAGAGCCCTTCATGTCTGCTGCGCCACGACCATGCAACAGGCCATTTTTTATCGTCGCCGAAAAAGGATCTAAATTCCACTTGTCAGCATCGCCCACAGGAACAACATCGGTATGCCCTGCAAACATAAATACTGGGGAGCCCGCTCCATGCTCAGCCCAAAAGTTGTCCACTTCTTCAAATTTTAAATCAGTAATCTTAAAATTAGACTGTTTTAAATACTCAGTCATCAATAACTGACAACCTTTATCATTAGGTGTTATTGAATCAATCCCAATTAAAGCTTGTGCCAATTCTATTGTATTACTCATAAATCTAATTTAACCTTAAAGTGATGATTGGATTATCTGATACACCAACAACATCGCTGGTAATTTGTATATCATCCGCTTGCTTCATAGCGCCACCAGTTCGACTTAACCTTGCCACTACTAACACCTTGTCATGCTCTGACAGAAGTTTTGTTGGCATAACAGAATTCATGTCGCTCAGTACTACTTGGCCACTAAAATCTTTAAGTTTAAGTTTTTCAATAGCAATTGGCATCGGCCTACCCTTGGCAGCTTTTACATAAATCATTAAATAATCTTCAGCTGATCGACTGGCTAAAATTTGATCAGAAATAACAACATTAACCGTTACTGTACTGCTCACCTGTCCACTTTCAGCTCGCCTTAATTCATCTAATATACCCAACAAGGCTTGTCGATCAGCACTCTGCTCTGGTAAAGCAGATAACGCCCTATTCCACAAACCTTTGGCTAATTCAAAATCTTGCATACTAATGGCAAACATACCGGCCAAATACAAAGCATCTGGCGCATTAGCATCAAGCTTAAGCGCCTGCTTGATTAATACAACCGATTGATCTGAAAATTGATTATCATTAACACTGATTAGTGTTGATGCGTATTCAATCAATAATCTTGGATTATTGGGATTTATTTGATAAGCCTTTTCGTAAGCATTAACAGAGGCTTCATCTTGATTTAATTCAAAATAACTCAAGCCTAATATTGCCCAAGCCTTGTCATCATTCGGCTCATCTTGCAAATGTTGCTTAATTTTTTCCACACTTTGCTCTAGGCTCAATGGCGCAGAATCAACAACCGATGCAACAATAGGAGTTGACACATAAGTACTTAAATTTTGATAAACACCAATAGAGAAAAATGGCAATAATATTAACACCAGAAAAATCGAAAGACCACCACTTTTAGTATTTGAAGTTTTTACATTTTTTTGCTCAAGCTCTACAGCCAATGTAGATGAGATTTCATCCAATGCAAATTCAAACTGTTCTTGATCAATCAAATCTTTATCAAGATCAGATTGTAATTCTAATTTTCTTTGCTTACCCAAATCAACATTTGACTGACGCAAGTCAATACCATTATCTGCCAGCGGTTTTTTTAGAAACCAAACAGTCCATGCCAATGAAGCAATCAACATGATGCCCATCCAAATCGTCATATTCATAACTTATCTCCTTGACGATTTCCAGCAGTCCTCACAGAAGATAAACGGTATCTACGATCAAACGCTGCCAATAGAGCGCCAAATGAAATAAATAAACCACCAAGCCAAATCCACCTAATAAGTGGCTTATAATAAATCCTTAAACTCCATGCACTACCCTCTAGTGACTCACCTAAAGCAATATAAATATCTCGCGTTAATGACGGGTCAATAGCCGCCTCAGTCATTGGCATGCCAGTAACATATTGGCGTTTTTCTGGGCTTAAATTAGTAATCAAGCCACCTTCAAAATAAACTTCAACATTGCCCTTATGGCCTTTGTAATTTTCATGAGAAAAACTATCTACCCCTTTAAAGATAAAAGTATAGCCTTCAATATTAATTGGCTGATCAACTTCCATCTTAATGTCTTTCTCTACACCTAGTTGAGTAGTGACTGTAGCGCCCAATAAAAATACTGCAATACCGATATGTGCAAAAATCATCCCAATAAAAGACAGACCTAAGGCACCTTTTTGACGAATTCGATTAATCAACAAAGATAGTGAATGAAGCACTATCCAAATAAATAAAAATACTGCCAATAGTACAGCCTGATTTTCAACAAACCAAAAACTACCAGCAAATAAAATAATAATACCGATCCATACAGGTTTAAGAAGCGTCATGCTACGAGAAATTGTGTCTTTCTTCCAGCGTAAGAATGGTGCAATTACCATCGCTATCACTGCTGGAATCATAATAGGCACAAACACCGCATCAAAATAAGGCGCGCCTACTGATATCTTTCCCAGCCCTAGAGAATCTAATAATAATGGATATAAAGTACCTAAGAACACGCTCAACATAGCAGCAACTAACAAGATGTTATTAATTAGCAGTCCGCTCTCTTTTGACCACCATGAAAAGGAATTGTGACTTTTCATTAATGAAGCTCGCCAAGCATATAATGCCAAAGAGCTACCAATTACAATAATCAAAAATACCAAAATAAATAAGCCACGTGCTGGATCAGCAGCAAAAGAATGTACTGAAGTCAAAATGCCAGATCTTACCAAAAAAGTACCTAATAAACTCAATGAAAATCCAGCAATGGCTAATAGTACCGTCCAGTGTTTGAAAGCGCCACGTTTCTCGCTCACACTTAATGAATGAACCAATGCTGTTGCAACCAGCCATGGCATGAACGAAGCATTTTCAACCGGATCCCAGAACCACCAACCTCCCCAGCCAAGCTCATAGTACGCCCACCAAGAGCCCAATGTAATACCAAAGGTTAGAAATGCCCAGGCTATTAAGGTCCATGGGCGAGACCAGCGCAACCAAGTAGAATCAAGCTGACCACGTATTAAAGAGGACAATACAAATGCAAACGGAACGGCCAAACCCACGTAACCCATATAAAGCATCGGCGGATGGATGATTAAGCCAAAATCTTGCAGTAGTGGATTAAGCTCTCTACCCTGTATTGGAATAATATCTAGTCGCTCAAAAGGATTGGAAGTTAATAGTAGAAATAATAAAAACCCAATACTAATAATGCCAAGAATAATCAAAATATGATTAAGCACCTCGCTTGGAAGACGCTTAGAAAATACTGATACAGCAACACTCCAGCCTGATAATATTAATGCCCATAATAATAACGAACCCTCATGGGCACCCCAAACAGCAGATACCTTGAAAACCGTTGGCAATTCAGTATTAGAATTGTTAGCAACATATTTAACGGAAAAATCATCGCCTACAAATGCGCTTGTCAAAATAACGAATGCCACTAAAATCCAAAAAAATTGCGCCCATAGCATAGGTCTTGACAATTGAGCTAATGAAAAATTACCTCTAAACAAGCCTACTGTCGGCAACGCCACCTGTAAAAAAGCAAAAGCCAAAGCAAGAATTAATGCGAAATGTCCGAGTTCAATTAGCATGTTAAATTATTCATCAAATAAATCTATGATTTTATCCAATCCACCGACGTTAATGGCAATATCTGCCTGTTGAGTGACAATTGGTTTTGCATGGTAGGCAATTGACAACCCAGCCACCTCCAACATACTTAAATCATTAGCGCCATCACCAATAGCGATTACCTGACTTGGCTTAATTGAATTAAGCTCACACAACTCATGGATAAAATCAGCTTTAGCTTGGGCATTAATAATGGCACCTTGGGTTTTTCCACTTAAATAGCCATTGTCAACCGCCAAAGTATTTGCTCTCGAATAATCCAAACCAATATCATTAGCCAGTCGATCAGTAAAATAAGTAAAGCCGCCTGATACTACGGCACTTTTTATATCTTTACTTTTCAAAAATTGAATCAACGCCTGACCACCCAAATTGACTTGTAGTTTTTGAGTATAAACCTTATTCAGCACAGCAACATCCAACCCTTCTAACAAAGCAACACGCTCAACTAAAGAACTATCAAAGTCTAATTCACCTTGCATAGCACGCTCAGTAATAGCTGCCACTTGTGGCTTAATATTAGCAAAATCAGCAATTTCATCAATACATTCAATATTAATCAAGGTGGAATCCATGTCACTCACAAATAGCTTTATCTGTGCAGGTGAAAAATCTTGAGGAATGATATTAAAATCAAGTTTAAACTTATCCCTTAGATTGTCTAAATCAATTTTTTTATTAGTATAAAAACGAAAGTGAGTTAATTTTGGCTCAATATCTGCATTAATATATTTAGAGACTAACTTAGCTGTTGATAAATTCTGACTATGTAGAACAATAGTTTGCATGGCTGAAATTACAAACAGTTTGGTTTATCTCTACTCATCGAAAACTTGCCCAAACCGTTTTGATAAATAATTGCTTGCATAGTCATCATTGACTCTGATTTTGCCTGATACATCATACACCCGTCATCATCTCTGCCAATTGGCACGTAGTATAGATCGCTTTTGATTTTATTATTTGATTGTTGTGTTTTTTCAATCGGTTGATAATTTTCAGATTCGCAGCCAAATAATAATATTGAAATTACCATTAAAAATAATTTTTTCATTAAAATTTATAGCTCATTTTTAGCATAATTTGCTGTTCAGATTTAGCCAACACATCATGATTGGTATTGTTTTTATGGTTTAACAATAAAACGAAAGTGTTGTTATTATAGTCTGACAAATAACCTAGTGTCATATTTTCTTCACTAGCGCTTGGGCTTAAATTAATATCTTGATTAATAAAACTAATACTGTCATCAGCATTTAAACCATTTGCGCTAGTAAGTGTCATATTTCCTTGTGTAACTTTCATCGGACGTTTAAAAGTAGCAAACAAAGTACCACTATCCGTATTAGCAACCACAGACATTGAGTAACCCTTAGTATCAATAGTTGAAACACTAGAAACCACAGAATCCTTTAAAGGATTAACCTTAGTCCGCCCTTTGCTGTATTGTGCAATAAATTCAACCTTATTGCTTAATTTTGAACTGACAATAAGGTTAATCGCATTGGTTTTAGCAATACCTGTTTGATAAGCACCCCTAAAATAATTAGATAAAAAGGTTTCAGACTCATTTAAATGGCTTAACTGTACACTGAATGAAAAATCATCAGTAGAATTAACCAACACAGCCGCATTAACGCCATTAATAGCATGAGTTTTATTTTTATCCGTATAGCCAGAAACCATGCCTAAAGAGGTTTTAATATTTCCCGTACTAGCTACATTAATAACGGTTGCGTGATCAATTTGAGAAAGATGTGAATCTGCATACAACGAATAAGTATCTGACAATCCTGTTATATTGGTTTTGTCATCAAATGCAAACACTTTATCGACAGATTTATCTTGCGCAAATGAAACTTGCAAGTTTTGATAAGACTTGTCAATCTGAATGCCACGTTGTATAGTATCTTCAAATTTTAATTCAGTACTCATTAAAGCTGATTTTGGGACAAGCACAACTTTATTTAAATTAAAATAATAATCACGCTTGTATTTATCATACACCGCCGTTTCTATTGATTGTACCAAAGCATCGCCCAATACACCACTACTAGAAAAACCAGAATCACTCAAATAATGACTACCGCCCGAAGCTGTCGCCACAGTTAGTGCGCCTTGTGCATAAATAGCATTATCAAGATTTAACAAACCTCGGCCGTATACCACATCAATACCCGCATCGCCTAAATCGGTTGCCGTATCGTACAAAATAGTAACCACCTCAGAGGCACTTTTTGATGGCCATTTTGAGCGTAATACTGCTACTGCACCCGATACGTGTGGTGCGGCCATCGAAGTACCATTAGAAGTAGCATAACCATCGCCACCTATATGATTATCATCCGTCGTATCGACGGTGGAATAAATACCACTACCAGGGGCCGCCATGCACCAATTTTTTGCCACGCCACACTGATTACTATAATTGGCAATTGTATTACTAGAATCCGTCGCTACGACAGCAATTAAGGTGTTTTCAAGTGCTTCATAGCCTGAATCAGCAGGGAGCTTTGCACCATAATCAGGATCAGTATTGCTATCATTACCAGCGGCATGCACGCTAACAATATCATTATTATGTGCAGATAGCCATTTATCTTTTGTAGACGTGCCAATATCAGAGCTGCCAAAGCTAGCATTAATCACTTTAGCGCCTTGGCTAATAGCAAGATCAATTGAGTTTTCAATAGCACTTGTAAATAAACTACCATCTGAATCACCAGCACGAAGCGCTAATATTTTAGCGCTATAAGCCACACCATGCATACCTACATCATTTTTTACTCCAGCGATAATACCCGCCACATGCGTACCATGACTCATAAATGCACCCTGTCCATCAGGATTGGCATCAGCATCGTTATCAATAAAATCATAACCACCGGATGCTATATTAGCGACTAAATCTGGATGATCTAAATCTACACCTGTATCAATAACTGCAACCGTTACCCCGCTACCAGAATAACCATCTAAATAAATATCAGAAGCTTTAATATTGCTTAAACCATATTGGCTATCGTATTCTGTAGTTTCATAATAAGTAGCTGGATTTTTAACCACAGCAGACGAGCCACCTCCACCACCACAGCCAGCAATAAGAACAACACTAAAAATAAAAAAGTATTTCATCAACAAAATTTATAATAATTCTCATTTTTTATTAAATATAGGCAATTGTACAATACATCTGAACCAACGTGTAAATAATAAAATAAATCTATCTCGCACTACAAACGCTCACTTTTGACAAATTTGAATTAGCAGTAAATTTCACCTTTAGCTTTAAAGATTGGTCAAATAATAGCTTTCCTCGCAACCTAAAACTATCATAATTATTCATATATCCTAAATATGAATTAACCGATGCAAAAAAATCTTCATTAGAAGAATAGTCTTTTCTCAATGCATGATAAAAACTCGATTTCGTGCGCCTATCAATAGTCACTCTATGTGGCAATATAAAAACCCCTAAAAATTTAAAACCATGTTTTATAGATTGCAAATAGATTTTCTTTGGGTGAATCTCTAGCCCGATACCTTGAAGATAAGCTGCTATTTGCTCAATGCTTTTTACTAGCTTTTGCTTATCATTTGAAAACAGCAAAAAATCATCCACATATCGCCCGTAATACTTAAACCCTGAATGGTACTTTATAAATTTATCCATCCCGTGCAAGTAAATATTACCAAACAATTGTGAAGTAAGATTGCCAATCGGCAAACCAGTCTCTTTCTTGGCATGAAACAAAGATTTATCTTTTGGCAGCCCTTGCCAATCAGATCGCTTACCTTTGATCAAAACATTATTAACAGGATCATGAAAAATCACCAACTTAATAATCCATCTTAAAAAATCAAAATCAGGTGTTATTTCATGCTTATATTTATCCAGCACATCAAAAATTTGCCTGCAAAGAACCCGCTTATTAATATTCATAAAATACCCACGAATACCCAGCTTTAATACGTACGCTTCTTTTGTATAATTATCACTCACCGCTCTCGTGAATTTTTTGGCTCGTTTTATATCGCAAGAAGTGCCTTTATTTTTCCGACAGCTATAACTATCATGGATAAACAATCTCTCAAAAATAGGGTTAATAGCATTAAAAATCAAATGATGGATAATTCTATCTTCAAAATTTGCGGCAAAAATCTCTCTTTGTACGGGGTAAAAAGAGATAAAATAAATAGACCTTTTAGGCTCGTAAGTTTTATCAAGTAGTCGATCGCACAAAGCGATTAAATGGCTTTCATAATTTACTTCATATTCAGCGCAAGAATGAGTATTGCGCTTGTTTTTTCTGGCTGAATAATAAGCTTCAAACAGTTTTTCAAGTAAGAACTCTCTATTTTGTGGCATTGAGCGAGCTTTTATGCCAAGCAGTTAGTTGTTTTGAGACGCTTTCGCATTTGTCATTCAGGCGAGCAAATTTCTTAATATTAACCTGCTTAAGATCACGCAACAATCTTAACAAAACCCGTATCACTTCAATATTTTCTCTGGCTTTTACAATGTGCTTAACCTTGTCTTTTCTGCTATTAGCCCGATAGATATTCACAATCATCTCAATGGTTTCTTTTTTGATACTTTCACCCACCGTATATTTGTATTCTTTATTAAACTCCTTGGTAAATACAAACAAATCTAGCAGTAAATCATAACTAACCTTATACACGGGCAAAAAAATATTTAAAAAAGAACATTTAACAACATCAAAATACAAATCCTAGGCAGCGAACACTAAAGCCGTTCGCCTTATTGTTGGTATTGCGGTTCACCGTGGCGTTACTGGTGTTCAGGTTGTGTCTGTAGGCATTACTACCTGACTCGGTACTACTCCACAAGTACGTGTAGTCACCACGATTGTAGAAATTACCATTGGTACCGCGGATGCCCGCTAACTTAGCCTGCCAATAATTAAAAAACATCACTTATTTACTATTTTCAGCACCCCCTTGAGGGGTGAAATACAACCACTTTAGCTTTATTGCTATCTTTATTGTAAATCAAAATCCGCCTTACATTCGTAACCTGGGGCAATTCCTCACGTCAACAAGTGTCTGTCAAATCCAAAACCCAACAAAAATTAATAACGTGTTAAGCTCGGAAGGTTTTTCCTCTACAGTAAATATTAAAAAATATAATTTGTAAAGCTTCACCTACTCATCACCTTCTGATAACTCTCTTTTTGATAACACTTTATTATTTGATGAGCCACCTGGAAAATATCAATTAGAACAAATGGCTGAGTTGCTTGAAGATTATTCAGCTAAAAAATGGAATGGTGAAATCGATGA
>NZ_FQTP01000008.1 GCF_900128515.1 Bathymodiolus heckerae thiotrophic gill symbiont | reverse complement strand
GATATAATGCGTTTGTCTGATATTTAGATTGCTGTTAATCTTCATTTCTATCCAATCTGCATTCTTCTCAATGTTGCTTAAATATCAGGCTTTCTTCGGTATTTTTTTTGATAAAAATACATATTTTTATTATTTTCGAAATTTTGATTTATAATAAATCTTATTATTAAGGGGAAAATATGAGAAAAATACTAATTTCGTTATTATTACTAAGCAATGTTGCTTTTGCACAAACTTTACCAGATTTTGCCAAAGAGGCACGTTGGGCTGAACAAGTTGAAGATGGGATTATGGATGGTGATGTGGTTTGGCTAATGGCTAATGATCATGAGTTTATGTCAATCTATACACCAAGTGAGACGGACAGTAATAAAGCCGCTATTATTGTCCATGGGAAAGGTGTTCATCCTGATTGGCCGCAGGTTATTCAGGTTCTTCGTGTAGCGCTTACTGAGCAAGGGTTTAATACCTTATCATTGCAAATGCCAGTATTAGAAAATGAGGCAGATTCACATGCTTATATGTCATTATTGGATAAAGCTGATGCTCGCATTCAATCGGCGCTAAACTATTTAAAATCTGAGAGTTTAGAGACAGATGTATTAATTGCGCATAGTTTTGGTGGCGTGATGTCTACGCATTTTTTGACCAGTAATCTAGGCACAGTTAAACGCTTTGTCGGTATTGGCATGTCTGATATGACAGTTAGATATTTGAAGAATATCAAGCTACCTATTTTAGATTTATATGGTGATAAAGATATTCAATCGGTTATGCGTAGTGCGGCTGATAGGGCTAATACAAACAACAAAGAGTACACACAGAAAAGAGTTGATGCGGATCATTTTTTTAATGAAAGAAATCAGTTATTAATTGATGAGGTTAGTGATTGGTTGAAGTAGTACCTTTCTTATTGCTTGGTGTTTTTTCTGGTTTTATAGCTGGACTTTTGGGCGTTGGTGGTGGGCTTATTATGGTGCCGGTGTTGTTGTATTTACTTACTGGCAGTGTCGATCAAGCTATTCTTATGCATACAGCGGTAGGTACAGCTTTGGCGGCTATTGTGTTTACCTCAATTTCTAGCGTTTGGACACATCATCAGCATGGTGCAATCCATTGGCACAATTTTAGAAAACTCATGCCTACAATTCTGCTTGGTGCATTTAGTGGAGCGCTACTGACTAAGTTGATGAGCTTTGATTTCATGCGTCTATTCTTTGCATTTTTTGAGCTTACTGTTGCAGTTATTATGTATTTTGGATTTAGCAGTTCTGCCTATGTCGATAGCTTGAAAAAACGGGTGTGGCGAGTAACAGGCTATATTATTGGCTTGGTTTCGGCCGTTGTTGGTATTGGTGGTGGCACCATGACCACGCCATTTTTAACCTATAACAAGGTGGATATTAAAAATGCTATTGCCACTTCAGCTGCTGTTGGTATGCCAATTGCTGTTGCTGGTGCGTTGGGTTTTATAGTTGCTGGTTGGAATGTTGAAAATATTGCCGAAGGATTAGGATTTATTCATACTCAAGCACTGATTAGTATTGTAGCGACGAGCGTGCTATTTGCACCTCTTGGCGCCAAGGTTACGCACAGTGTTGACGGCAAAAAACTGAAAAAATTCTTTGCGATATTTCTAGCACTATTAGGCATAAATGTTTTAAGTTTTTAACCTTGCCAAGGTGGTAATAAGTTATGCTTAACTTCTAAATGATCTAGAATTCTAGCCACGACAAAATCAACCAAATCTTGCATACTTTTTGGATTTTGATAAAACGCCGGATTGGCATCCATGATTACTACACCGAGGCGTGAAAGTTTTAGCATATTTTCTAAATGAATGGCTGAATAGGGCGTTTCTCTTGGCACTAGAATGAGCTTCTTTTGTTCTTTAATCACCACATCAGCAGCGCGATGCATAAGATTGTCTCCATGGCCATTAGCAATAGCAGAAAGTGTACTCATGGTGCAGGGGCATACTACCATCGCACGTGGTGGATTAGAACCTGAGGCGACTGGTGCAGTCCATTGGTTTTTTGAAAAAACCTTAATTTGTCCATCTTTAGCGTCTAAATATTTTGACAAATTTGCCTCAACCGCAACTGTATCACTACCCAAATTAAGATCTGTTTCCATAGCAATAACGGTATTGGCCGCAGTTGAAATTATTACATAAATAAGCTCTTGAGTTTTAATCAGTTCTTTAAGTAGGCTAAGTGCATAAGGCATGCCCGAGGCGCCTGTTAGGGCAATTGCAATTGGTTTCACTTGGAATCTCCAGAGTTTAATTGATTAATTAATTTATTGAATATATCATTAAAACCGCCATTTGACATCACCACAAAATGGCCTGTTTTAATTTTGACTAATTGACTAACAATTTCATCAACACTAGTAAACAAGGTGTTGTCATCAAATAAAGTGCCGATATCCCAGTCTTGGTTTTCAGGCTTTAGGATTAACAACTGATCTGCTTCACCCAATGCATCAACCAAGGTTTGCTGGTGAACGCCAGATTTCATAGTATTGGATCTAAGCTCTAAAATAGCAATTATAGGCTCATTACCCACTTTTGCGCGTAAGCCTTGAAGGGTGGTTTTAATAGCGGTTGGATGATGAGCAAAATCGTCATATAGAGTAATATTGTCTGTTTGATATTTAACCTCTAGGCGGCGTTTGATACCTTTGAAAGTATTAAGCGCTTCACAAGCAAGTGCAATAGGTACGCCAACATGGTGTGCTGCATAAATAGCACCCAAGCCATTTTGCATATTGTGTTCACCAAGCAAATGCCAATTGACTGTGACATTCTCAACATTAAATTGACTACCTATATTAGTCGTATGTAAAGATGATACGGGCAAGGCCCGTATCATTGAATAAGTGCCCATGGCTAACACTTCATCAACATTAGTTGTGTTTTGAGGGTAAAGAATGAGCCCATCACTCGGCACGGTGCGCAGCAGATGGTGAAATTGTTTTTGAATATCTTTAAGACTATCAAAAATATCAGCATGGTCAAATTCGAGGTTATTGATTACCAAAGTTTTTGGATGGTAATGTACAAATTTTGAGCGTTTATCAAAAAAAGCGGTGTCGTATTCATCGGCTTCAATCACAAAGAAGTTTGAATCAGTCAGTCGGGATGAAACGCCAAAATCTTCAACTACACCACCAATAAGAAAGCTCGGATTGTAGCCAGAAACTTCTAAAATATGCGCAAGCATGCTTGCTGTCGTGGTTTTTCCGTGAGTACCTGAAACAGCTAACACCCATTTATTACACAGTACATTTTCACTTAGCCATTGCGCACCAGAAGTGTAGGTGTATTGTTTGGTTAGAATTTCTTCAACACACTTATTGCCACGAGATAAGGCATTGCCAATAATAAAAACATCAGCTTTTGGCATGTCAGACGAATCATAGCCGTGAGTGTAGTTAATATTTTGCTGATCAAGTTGGGTACTCATTGGTGGATATACACCTTGATCTTGGCCAGTAACTATATGGCCAAGTTGTTTGGCGATCAATGCGAGTGAGCCCATAAAGGTGCCAGCAATCCCGAGGATATGAATGTGCATTATGAGTTTGGGTTAAAACCTAACGAGGCCGAATTAATACAGTATCGCTGACCAGTAGGCGCCGGACCATCAGTAAATACATGACCAAGATGTGCATCACAATTGTTGCATTTAACTTCAGTACGTGTCATGCCGTGGGTATTATCAGTGATTAGGTTAACGCTATCAGATTGGGCGATGTCATAAAAACTAGGCCATCCGGTGCCAGAGTCAAATTTTGTATTCGAGGCGAATAGTATTTGATTGCAACAAACACAAATGTAGTCTCCATTTTCATGATGATCAACATACTTACCAGTAAATGGCGCTTCGGTGCCACATTGCTGCGTAATTTTAAACTGTTCTGGTGTTAATTTAGATAAATCCATTCGTGTATTATATGAGAATTAAGAAAATTCTTCCTACAAGTATGAAAGTTTATTTAGTCGGCGGCGCAGTTCGTGACCGTTTATTAGACATTGCCAATGACAATACCGAAAAAGACTGGGTGGTAGTCGGTTCGTCGTCTGATGAAATGCTGGATTTAGGCTATCGCCAGGTAGGTAAGGAATTTCCAGTTTTCTTGCATCCCGGTACACAAGAAGAATACGCACTGGCAAGGCTTGAGAGAAAAGTTGGCAAAGGCTATAAGGGCTTTGAGTTTGATACTTCGAGTGAAGTAACGCTTGAGCAAGATTTATCACGACGTGATTTAACTATCAATGCCATTGCTCAAGATATCCGCAACAATGATGAATTGTTTGATCCGTTTAATGGTCAAGAAGATTTAAATAAAGGTTTGTTAAAACATGTATCGAGCGCCTTTAGTGAAGATCCTGTGCGTGTATTGCGCGTAGCGAGATTTGCTGCACGCTTCAAATCATTTGGTTTTAAAGTGGCTCATACAACACACAAATTGATGAAAGATATGGTGTTATCAGGTGAGGTGGATGCACTAACCCCTGAGCGTGTTTTTAAAGAATTAGAAAAATCATTAAGTTACGCAACGCCGTCAGCATTTTTTAAAGTGTTATCGGCTTGTAATGCTTATGACCGTGTATTCGCGCCTCTATCAACACAGAGTCATCAAAGTCATAGCAATAAGTTTGAGTTTTTAGATGATTTGAATACCCATCAAGCACACCTTAAATTTTGTATTTGGCTGATTAATGAACAAGTAGATGATATTGACCAACTGTGTCAGCGACTAAAATGTCCGAAACAATATGAGCAGTTAGTAAAGCTGAGTGCGCAGTTTTATGGATTTGTTAAATCATTTAACGGCCAAACAGCAGATTCAATCTATGAATTTTTTGCCAAGACTGATGCACTTAGACGCAAGGATCGATTTGAAGATTTACTCAAAGTCTATCAATTATTATCGGTAGATGTTACTGGTATTAATAAACTTAAAAATTTATTAGGCGCTATTGATGTTGCCTCGTTAGATAAAACCAATATTGCTGAAGCAATTGTTAATGAGAAAAAATCAATTATCGAATTATCGTTGAACACGGCACAATAAGTCAAATTCACAATAATCGCAAGCAGTTTTATTTGGCAAAACCTGTGCTTGACCTGATTGAAAATCTTCACTGGCTTGATCTAGCTTTGTTTTCCAGGTGGCCAATTGCTCATCCCACTGTTGACATTTACCCTTATAAGAAGATTGTTTGGGTAATGAATCTGGATCTTTCGACAGCCCCTTGAAGTTAATCGAGCTAGAATTAAGCTCAATAAATGCAGCACCTTGGGTGTTATTGGTAATGCTGTAGATGGGTAGTTGAGGCTCGGTAATTGCTTGTCCACACCATTTTGCAATTGAAGTATTGCCAGTTTTATAATCAAAAATAATTTGATCGCCATTATCCATTTGATCAAGACGATCAAGCCGAGTGTTAAAGCTCAATCCAGCAATATCAACTTGTATACTTCGCTCAGTTTCAAGTACGCGAAAATCCTCCCTGAGTTTGTCAGTTTGAATAAATTTGAGTAGTAGGCTTTCTAATCGAGTTTTTTCAATATTTTTAAAACCAGAATCTTCATGACGCTTGAGTGCAGTGAAAATCTTTCGACTGATTAAGCTTGCAAGTTCTGTTTGATCAAGTGCTACTAAGCTTGATTTCGAATCAACTTCTTCATAGATATATTGCAAAGCGGTATGAATTATATTGCCTTGTTCGCGCCTGCTTAAACCAATATGTGGTTCATCATAGTGCTCGATATTGAGTCGATGTACAAAGCCTTTAAAAGCGCAAGCCATTTGGTCTTTTAGCAAGCTAACGCCAGATTTAACCTCGGCCGCCTTAAACTCAATAGTGACCTCATCATCAATAAATTCAGTGGCAATCGGCGTGGTTTGCATGCCCACTTGATTGATGGATTTCTCTGGAAAATCAAGCAAAGATGAGGGTAATTGTTCAGATTCAAAATGCGATTTTGCATAGGAAAAAATAACGCTACCAGCCAAAGAGCTTAGGTTGTTTAGTGTATTTTTCGCATCGGACTGAACCAGCCCGTAGCTACTATAAGGAATATGATGTTGAATAGCGATGTCACTACTAATAAAACGCGGCATGTTTAATTTTGCGGGTAAGAAATCATGCGTCATACCCATCACCCAAGCCTGATCAAAACGTAAGCCTTCAGCTTCAAGTGAGCCGATAATTTGGACATTGGTTTTGCTTGCTTGCGCTTGAAAAACAACTTGATTAGTAATTTCTGTCAATTTGTGGCGGGCGGTGCTTGAACTGCACTTAGCATGATGTAGCGAAAGTTGGTTTAGTTTTAGTGTGCTGCTTAGATATTTTTTAAATAATTGATATTCACTACTGCTTAACGCTCGATCAGTCGCAAAACCCCAAATACTCAATGTATTGTTAAAGCTAACTAAGTGATCACCTAAAGATTGAATGTTTGATGAAATGACTTTAATTTGATCAATAATCGCAAGTAATATTGGGCAGTGTTCAAGACCTAGTTTATCTAATTGAAAATATTCAAGTGCTAAAGCTCTGGCTTGATTAGCAAGTAAATGGCGAGCACTTTGCTCTTGTTGATGGCCCTTGATATAAACACTACGCACTACTTGAGTAAATAAGGTTGTGTTAATCTTATTTGACTTAAGTTGATCAGACAGCTCTAGTAAACCAATACAATCTTGAACAAGATTGTATTGAGATAGTGCCAATCCCAAAGAGATGTTGTAAGATTTCCCCCCTGTTTCAACTAATTGATCATTAAAAGTTTGATCAAAAATAGAAATCAATTGATGCTGGAGTTCACTTAATTGCGGACAAACAATAACAATTGAATGCTGTGGGTGCTCTTGGCTTTGTTGCTTGGCCCAAATAGCTGCAGAGCTAATCTCATCAACAATGTTTTCAAAACAACGCTGCTCACCAGCATTGCTATATTCAGAGTTGATAGTTTGGTAGTCTAAAGTATTGAAAATTTTTTGTTGTAATGGAGTCAGGGTTTTAAAACCATACACATGAGGTTGTTGCAGCTGATTTGGGTGGTTAAGGATTAATGCACCTAAGTCATTTGTATCAACTAAGTTTAAGTGTTGTTTGGTTTGTTGATAATGGTCAATCCATTGAGCAAAAACTTCACAAATTTGGATTTTGGAATTGGACAGTGAAGATAATTCAATTAAATGATTGGTACAATAATCATAATTTTTAACCACTTCATTGATTAGTTGAACATGTGTAACTTGATCAAAATATTCAAGTGAAGACTCTAATAAATAGCGCTGCTCTATAGTATCAATCAGACGCTTATCGTTCTGAAATTGTTGTGATTGCCAATAGTGTTTAAGATATTGCTGCCATGAAAAAATATTTGGTAGTTGGATGTTTGGATGTTGCTGAGAATAGGTTTTTTTAAAGGCTAAAACTTGACGATTATTAGCAACAACAATAATGTCTGCTGCATCAATATGGGCAAGATCAGCGGTTAAATGCATTTAAGGGTGGCCTTTTTGTTCAATATAGCCAAAAAAAGTATCAAGACGCGTCCAAAGTTCTTCTAAGCCTATTTTTTTAAGACTAGAAAATAGTTGAACATCAACATAAGGATGGTTTTTAATTTCTTTTTTAATTTGCTGATAGGTATTGGCAGCAGCACCTTTTTTGAGTTTGTCCGATTTGGTCAAAATGATTTGAGTCGGTAAATTAATACTGATGCACCATTCAAGCATCATTTTATCAAATGGCTTTAAAGGGTGGCGAATATCCATAACTAGTACTGCACCACGCAGGCAATCACGTTTTTCAAAGTATTCAGCCATGTCCTTATGCCATTGTTTTTTAACATGATCTGGCACTCTAGCATAACCGTAGCCAGGCAAGTCAACCAGGCGTCTGTCTTTGTCTAATTCAAAAAATACCAAGTGTTGAGTTCGACCAGGTGTTCGAGACACTTTAGCTAATTTATTTTGCATAGTTAGTGTGTTAATTGAGCTTGATTTACCGGCATTGGATCTTCCGGCAAAAATAACTTCATAGCCCTCATCAGCTGGAGCACCTTTAATTGAAGGGCAAGATAGTAGGAATTTGGCTTGGTGGTAGTGTTTGCGCATTAATAAAAAGTATGTATAATCAGGAATTAGTGGTATTTGAACTATTTACCATTTTATATTATTACCAAATAAGGAGAGAGTAATGAAGAAGGTTTTATTAGTTGCGGCATCAGCTGCATTAGCAATGGGTTCATTTACAGTTCAAGCAAACCCATTTGACGCTTTAGGCTGTTCAGGTTGTCATGGTGCTGGTGGTAAATCAGCTATTCCAACTTACCCGTCGTTAGCAAAATCAGCGCGTCCAGATCTTGATGTTGTGAAAGCACTTAAAGACTTTCAATCTGGTGTACGTAAAGACCCTACAATGAGTGCAATGGCACCATTAGTAGCCGGTCAAGAGCAAGCAATTGCAGATTACTTAGCTGGTCAATAAATTACTCGCGTCATTTTTGACGCATTTCGTAATTTCAATAAGCCGATATTAACGTATAATATCGGCTTATTTTTTGTAAAAACACATATTATGAATAAGTTAGCACTGATATTTACTGCGACATTAGCCCTTGTTTCAACAAATACTATTGCAGCAGGTGATGCAGCTAAAGGCAAGGCGCTATCTGCGACTTGCACAGCATGTCATGGTGTTAATGGTAATTCAATGGTACCAACTTTTCCAAAATTATCTGGTCAAGGTGAAAGCTACCTTTTCAAGCAACTTAAAGATTTTAAATCTGGCGCTCGTAAAGATGGTTTGATGGCGGGTATTGTTGCTGGTTTATCAGTAGATGATATGTCTAATTTATCAGCTCATTTTTCTAAGCAAGCAATGACACAGGGTGTTGCTAGCAAAACTGCCAATATCGCTTTAGGTGAAAGACTATACCGTGGTGGCGATAGAACTAGAGGTATTACAGCTTGTATGGCTTGTCATGGTGCTAAGGGTGCAGGCATTCCTTCTGCAGGTTTTCCAGCGTTAGCATCTCAGCATGCAACTTATACTTCTAAACAGTTAAAGGATTTCCGCCAAGTATCTATTAACCTACAAATAGAGTCAACAACGACTTCTAGAACAAATGATAATCGCAAGATGATGATTGCCTTTACTAAGAGTTTAACTAATACAGAAATTGATGCATTGGCTCAGTACATTGCAGGGCTTCATTAAGCCAATTAGCTAAACCCATAAAAAAGGCAGTATTTACTGCCTTTTTTATTGTCTACAATTTAGGTATAATTGTCTGTTTTTATAAGCTAACGAGACGGATTTAATACATGAAAACTTCACTAGAAACATTAGAAGGTCTAAAGAGATCATTAACAGTAGACGTATCAATTGACCTTTACAATGAGAAAGTTAATAAAGTGCTAAAGACAATGGCATCTCAAGTGAGTATTGATGGTTTTAGGAAGGGTAAGGTTCCAATCGCGATGGTTAAAAAGCGTTTTGGTGATAATGCCAAGTCAGACGCAGTTAACGAGATTGTTAACGAGACATTAGTCGACGCATTGACAGAAGCAAAAGTAACGCCAGCAGCGCGTCCATCGTTAGCTAAAGTTGATTCAGAAGGTAAGACTAACTTCTCATACACGGTTGAATTTGAAGTATTTCCAGAGCTTAAATTAGCTGATTTCTCTAAATTAACGGTTGATCAAATTGAAGTTGATATTACCAAGGCTGATGAAGACAGAACGTTAAGCGGCCTGCAAGAGCAATTAATTGAATTTAAAGAAGTTAAGCGTAAATCAAAAGAAGGTGACCAAGTATCAGTTGATTTCGTAGGCACAATCGAGGGCGAGACATTTGAAGGTGGCGAAGCTAAAGACTTTAAATTAGTTTTAGGCAAAGGTACCATGATTCCTGGCTTTGAAGAAGCCCTTACCGATGTTGCCACTGGTAAAGAGGTTGAGCTTGACGTCAGTTTCCCTGATGATTACCATGCAACACATTTAGCAGGTAAGCCAGTTAAATTCAACATTACCATTAAAGCGGTAAGCTCCCCAAAAGAGCCTAAGCTTGACGCGGCATTTGCGAAGAAATTTGGTGAAGACAATATGGACGCATTGTTAGTAAGTATGAAAGAGCAAATGCGCACTGAAATTGATGGCCGTATTGAACAGTTAAACAAAGATGCATTATTTAATGTCTTAGCTGAAGCAAATAAATTCGATGTACCACAAGGTAGTATTGATGCAGAAGCGCGAAACTTGTTAGAAGAAATGCAAGAGCGCATGCAACAGCAAGGCCAAACAGCACCAGCTGATATGCCAGCTTCAATTTTTAATGAAGAAGCGGAGCGTCGTGTTAAGCTAGGTTTGATGATTAACCAAGTATCAAGTGACAATAAAATGACCGTCAACATGGAGCAAATCGATGCACGAATCAAGGAAATGTCAGAATCTTATGGTGAAAATGCACAGCAAATGGTTGATTATTACAATGAAGACTTAACAAGAAAATCAAGTGTTGAGTTGATGATTGTTGAAAAGATGGTTCAAGACTTAATCTTAGACAAGGCTAAAATTAAAAAAGTTAAGAAAAAATTTACTGAAATTACTGAGAAAGCTTAATATATGGATATTAACAATCTGAATCAAATCCCAATGGTGGTAGAGCAATCTGCCCGTGGTGAGCGTGCTTATGATATTTATTCGCGACTTTTAAAAGAGCGAATTATCTTTTTAGTGGGTCCAGTTGAAGATTACATGGCTAATGTGGTTGTGGCCCAGATGTTATTTTTAGAATCTGAAAATCCAGAAAAGGATATTCATTTATATATTAATTCTCCAGGTGGTTCAGTAACCGCTGGCTTGGCAATTTACGACACCATGCAGTTTATTAAGCCAGATGTTTCAACTCTATGTATTGGTCAAGCAGCGTCAATGGGCGCTCTGTTGTTAACAGCCGGCGCTAAAAATAAGCGCTTCGCTTTACCACATGCAAGAATGATGATTCATCAGCCTTTAGGTGGTTTTTCTGGTCAAGCCAGTGACATTGATATTCATGCAAAAGAGATCTTAACAGTCAGACAAAAGCTTAACGAAATCTTGAAATTACACACAGGCAAGAGCCTTAAAGCAATTGAAAAAGATACAGACAGAGATAACTTTATGTCAGCAGCAGATTCGGCAGATTACGGGTTAATTGATAAAGTACTAAATAAGCGTTAATCATGGCAGAGGATGATAAAAAAGAACTTTCTTGTTCATTTTGTGGCAAATTAAAACCAGAAGTTGAACGTCTGATTGCAGGTCCTGGTGTCTACATTTGTAACGAATGTATTGAGTCTTGTCATGACCTAATCGAAGAACAATCAGTGACTGAGATTACGCAAGAATATCAAGATTGGGATTACACACCAATGCAATTGCGTGATTTTTTAAATGAATACGTGATTGGTCAAGATCATTCTAAAAAAGTTTTATCAGTAGCGGTTTACAATCATTACAAACGTTTGAAGAGTGATTATATTTCAAATGATGTTGAGTTAGATAAGTCCAACATTCTGATGATTGGCCCAACTGGCTCGGGTAAAACGTTATTGGCCCAAACTTTGGCTAGAATTCTTGATGTACCATTTACAGTTGCTGATGCTACCACGCTTACAGAAGCGGGATATGTGGGCGATGATGTTGAAAACGTTATTAAGAGTTTATTGTCAAAATGTAATTTTGATCCTGCTCGTGCAGAGCGTGGTATTATTTTTATTGATGAAATTGATAAAATTTCACGTCGCTCTGATTCGCCTTCAATTACCCGTGACGTGTCGGGTGAAGGTGTACAACAAGCCATGCTTAAACTTATCGAGGGTACAGTTGCAAGCGTTCCACCACAAGGTGGGCGTAAGCATCCAAATCAAGAAACCATTGACGTCGACACTTCAAAAATACTATTTATTTGTGGTGGTTCATTTGATGGTCTAGATGCTATTATTGGCCGTCGTGTTGAAAAAACAACAGGCATTGGTTTTTCTGCTACGGTTAAGGATAATAACAAAAAGAAAAGTTTGACTGATTTATTTGAGCTTCTTCAGCCGGAAGATTTAATTAAATTTGGGTTGATTCCAGAATTAGTGGGCCGTCTACCTGTGCAAACAGCATTGGGCGAATTAGATGAAGATGCTTTAATACAAATCTTAATCAAGCCAAAAAATTCTGTTGTTAAGCAATTCCAAGAAATTTTCAAATTGGAAGGTGTTAAGCTAATCTTTAAAAAGCCAGCCTTGGTTGCGATTGCTAAATTAGCCATTACCCGTAAAACTGGCGCTAGAGGTTTAAGATCAATCCTAGAAGATTTATTGCTTGATACTATGTTTGAGTTACCTTCATTGAAAGAAGTTTCTGAAGTAGTTATTGATAAAGATGTGGTTGCAAAAAGCAAAGATCCACTGATTGTTTATAAGTCTGAGAAAAAATCAAAATCAGATAAACCTGCCAAAAAGGCTGGTTAGGTTTTATTTAATTGGAATTATTTGATCGTCAAAAAGATGCTGTAGGACAAGGTGAACGAACCTTGTTGGTTTATGTTGAGCTACCTTCAACGCGTAATATTCATAATGCAAAGTCCGAATTTAAAGAGCTAGCCGAGTCATCAGGCTTGGATATCATTAATTCTATTCAAGTTAATCGAAATTCAGCCAAGGCACAATATTATATTGGTACTGGTAAAGTTGATGAAATTGCACAAATGGTCAAAGAGCTTGAACTTGATTTAGTTATATTCTCGCCAGAACTTTCTCCTTCTCAAGAGCGCAACCTAGAAAAAACATTAGAGTGTCAGGTGATGGATCGTACCGGTCTTATTTTGGATATTTTTGCTTTAAGGGCAAATTCTTTTGAAGGAAAATTACAAGTTGAGTTGGCACAACTGCGCCACCTATCAACGCGTTTAGTGCGTGGTTGGACACACCTTGAGCGTCAAAAAGGTGGTATCGGTATGCGTGGTCCAGGCGAGACTCAGCTAGAAACCGATAAACGCTTGATTGCAGTACGCATTAAAAATATCACTAAGCGCTTAGATAAAGTGCACAAGCAGAGTGATTTAGGACGTAAATCTCGCACTAAAAACGAATTACCAATGATTGCACTGGCAGGCTATACTAACGCTGGAAAATCAACTTTATTCAACACCCTGACCAATGCTCAAGTATTTGCTAACGACCAACTTTTTGCAACCCTAGATTCAACCATTAGACGCGTTATATTGCCAGCTTCAGGCGAGGCTGTTATTGCCGATACAGTGGGTTTTATTCAAGACTTACCTCATGATTTGGTTGACGCTTTTAAGTCCACGCTAGAGGAAACTAAGCGCTCTAATGTGCTACTGCATATTGTCGATGCGGCTGATGAGTACAATATTGAAAAAATTGGTCAGGTTGAAAAAATTATTAATGAAATTGGTGCTAGCAAAATACCAACAATCTTAGTGATGAATAAGATTGATTGCATAGAAAACGTTGAGCCTCGTTTAGATCGAGATGAATCTGGCAGAGTGTATCGAGTTTGGATTTCTAGCAAAACTGGTGAGGGTATTGATTTATTATATCTAGCGCTTGCAGAGCAGCTGAGTGGTATGATGACGCATGCAAAGATAGAGCTGGACGTGATGAGTGCTTATATTCGAAGTGAAATTCATAATATTGGCTATATCCACAACGAAAAGGTGGATGATTTCGGTCGCTGGATACTTGAAATTAACGTTACTCATCACTATCTATCTAAATTATTAAACAAGAAAGGTGTTAAGTTGTTATGGGAACAAAGCCCGAAATAGAAAAAATCGATTTAAATCTTGAGAATGTTCCGTTACTACCGCTTAGAGATGTGGTGGTGTTTCCACATACGGTTATGCCATTATTCGTTGGCAGAGATACCTCAATCAACGCTATCACCCAGGCAATGGGCACTAATAAATACATCTTTCTGGTAACTCAAAAAGACGATAAAATTGAAAACCCTCAATACGATGATCTACATGAAGTTGGTACATTAGCAACTATTTTGCAAATGTTAAAATTGCCAGATGGCACTATTAAGGTTTTAGTAGAGGGTGTTAAGCGTGCTAAAGTTGAGGCGATTATTGATCTTGAAGAATACAGTGAAGTGCAATTAAGTGAATTATCTTTGTCAATTGAAAATGACACTGAAGTTGAAGCGATGATGAGACTGGCGTTAGAAAGTTTTGAAAAATACATTAAGCTTAACAAAAAAATTCCAGAAGAAGTTTTAAAAATGCTTAAAGATGTAACTGATGTTGAGCGTTTTAGTGATGTTATTATTGCCAATTTATCCCTTAAAGTATCAGAAAAGCAAGCTTTATTAGGTGGTGATAAAGCCCAAGATAGATTAAATAAAATCTTAACTGTGATTCAAAGTGAAATTGAAGTACTTGATACTGAGCACAAGATTCAATCTCGTGTACGTAAGCAAATGGAATCTAATCAACGTGATTATTATCTGAATGAGCAGATGAAATCAATCCAGAAAGAGTTGGGTCAAGCAGAAGATGAAAATGAAATTGAAGAATTACAGCTTAGTATTAATAAGGCAAAAATGCCTAAAGTGGTTAAGGAAAAAGCCCAGAGTGAGCTAAAGAAATTATCACGTATGTCATCAAATTCTTCTGATGCCTCTATCATTCGCACCTATATTGAGAATTTATGCGAAGTTCCGTGGAAGAAAAAAACCATCATCAACAAGAATCTTAAAAAAGCACAAAAAATTCTTGATGATGATCATTACGGTTTAAACAAAGTAAAAGAGCGAATCTTGGAACATTTAGCTGTACAAACACGTGTTTCACATAATAAAGCCAATATTTTATGTTTGGTTGGCCCTCCAGGTGTGGGTAAAACCTCATTGGGTGAGTCTATCGCTAAAGCAGTTAATCGTAAATACGTGCGCATGGCTTTAGGCGGTGTTCGTGATGAGGCGGAGATTCGTGGTCATCGACGTACCTACATTGGTGCTATGCCAGGTTCAATCGTGCAAAAAATGCAAAAAGTAAAGGTAAAAAATCCGTTATTTTTGCTTGATGAAATTGAAAAAATGGCCAGTGATTATCGAGGTGACCCTTCTTCGGCAATGCTTGAAGTGCTAGATCCTGAGCAAAACCACACTTTTAATGATCATTATTTAGAAGTAGATTATGACCTTTCTCAGGTGATGTTTGTAGCCACAGCCAATTCGTTGGATTTGCCTCAGCCACTGTTAGACCGTATGGAAATTATCGAGTTATCCGGGTACACCGAAGATGAAAAACTTGAAATTGCCAAACGTCATCTAATCAAGCAAGCGATGGAAAATAATGGTGTTAAGGCTGGTGAAATTAGCTTTAAAGATTCAGCAATTTTAGATATTATTCGTTACTACACTCGTGAAGCGGGTGTGCGTGGTTTAAGTAGAACCATTAGCACTATTTGCCGAAAAGTGGTTAAAGAAGTGGTGATTAAAAAGCGCAAAACCAAGGCAACGATTAGTGATAAAAATTTAGAGAAATATCTAGGTGTCAAAAAACATCGCTTTGGTTTAGCTGAAGAAAATAATCAAATTGGTGAAGTAACAGGTCTTGCTTGGACGTCAGTGGGTGGTGATTTACTTACCATTGAGGCTACTGCTTATAAGGGCAAAGGCAAGCTTAACTATACTGGACAATTAGGCGATGTGATGAAAGAGTCTATTCAAGCAGCGATGAGTGTGGTGCGTACGCGTGCTAAAGAATTAGGCATTGCTAATGACTTCCAAGAAAAACTTGATATTCACATTCACGTACCTGATGGCTCAACCCCTAAAGATGGCCCAAGTGCGGGTGCGGCAATGTGTACAGCATTGGTGTCTGTATTAACGGGTCGCAAAGTTAAGGCGGATGTGGCGATGACAGGTGAGATTACCTTAAGAGGCGAGATCACCCCAATTGGTGGACTCAAAGAAAAAATGCTAGCGGCATTGCGTGGCGGCATTAAAACCGTGATCATCCCTGATGATAACGAGCGTGAGCTTTCTGAAGTGCCTGAAAAAATTAAAGGCAAGCTTAATGTTATCAAGGTTAAGTGGATTGATGAAGTGCTGGATATTGCTTTAGAGAAATAATTCAATAAAAAAGGCGCTTTAAGCGCCTTTTTTATTGAATTTTTTTTAACTAAGGTCTAATATAAGAATAGCCTTGTTGTTGCAATTCGCCAATGCGAGCCACACCAGAAGGAGTAATAGTTACACCATCTGTTAGCTTTGGAAAGTGACCTTTCTTTTTCTTAATGCCATTCATGGTGTTTTGACAAGCGCTAAAGGTAATGTTGTAAAAGCAATGATAGCTAATAGTATTTTTTTCATATTCCCCCCCGAGGATTAAAATGCCTTTACGATTAAAGGCAGTATTATCTTACATCTGTTTTAATACCCCAATCCAGGTCAATTTTAATTTCCTTTGATATCATCATGCTAGTAATTTAAGAAAGCGCCTCGAATTGGTTTAAAATAATAGAATTAGTATTTTTTATTTAATTATGAACGAGCACTTATTAATACAAATTGTTTTGTTACTTGCCATTGCTGTGATAACGGTTTCTATATCGCGTCGTTTGCATTTCCCACCTATTTTGGGATACATTATTGTTGGTGTTATTGTTGGCCCAAATGGATTTGGATTTATTGAGAAAGCGGAAAATATTGAGGCTTTAGCTGAGTTCGGCATTGTATTTTTATTATTTGCAATTGGCTTGGAGTTCTCTATTGGGCAAATGATCGCCATGCAAAAACAAGTATTTGGTATGGGTGCTGTCCAGGTTTTTGTAACTGCGATTGTGATTTATTTGATTACTTATTTGGCAGGTTTGGATACAAACACTAGTATTGTTATTGCAAGTGCTTTTGCACTTTCTTCAACCGCTATTGTGATCAAACAATTAACCGAACAATCTGAAATTAAATCTCGACATGGTCGTTCTGCGCTAGGCATTCTTATTTTTCAAGATATCATGGTTATTCCATTATTGATTCTTATTCCTGCTTTGGCAATGAATGGTGATGGTGGTGATAGTATATCTTGGGTGTTAGGCATAGCCTTTTTAAAAGGTATGTTTGTAGTTGTTTTGATTCATATGATTGGCAAATATTTACTTAAGCCACTATTTCATGAGGTGGCTAGTGCTAAGTCTCAAGAGCTTTTTACGTTAACGGTTTTAACCGTTGCATTAAGTGCAGCAGCCTTTACTGAAGAAATGGGATTGTCAATGACATTGGGTGCTTTTTTGGCGGGCACAATGCTTAGTGAAACCGAATATCGACATCAGATTGAGGCAGATATTAGGCCTTTTCAGGATATTTTATTAGGGCTGTTTTTTGTCACCATCGGCATGTCTATTTCTCTTGAAATCTTAGCCCAACATTTTTTGGTTATTATATTGATTACTCTGGCGATTATCTTGATCAAAGGAGGCATTCTTTATGTAACTGCTCGATTGTTTGGTAAAGAGGGTGGTATATCTTTACGTATCGCCTTGTCTTTGTCACAAGTGGGAGAGTTTGGCTTGGTGTTATTAAGCTTAGCCTTCGCATTTGATTTACTGCCAAATGAAACGGGCAATATTTTATTAACTGCTGCAGTGTTGAGTATGTCTCTAGCGCCATTTATGATTAAATTTAATGGCAAAATTGCAAAATTTATGCATAAAGATTCTTATTCTAATAATCATCAAGAAATAGAAAATACCATTATTGAGGAAAGTAAATACCTAAGTGGCCATGTTATTTTGTGTGGATTTGGTCGTGTTGGTCAAACAGTTGAGCGATTTTTGCACAAGGCAAATCATGCGTTTGTTGTACTGGATATGGATATTAAGCGTGTACATGAGGCTCAAGATGCGGGTGAGGCAGTTTACTATGGTGATGCAGCTAAGCAGAGTATTTTAATGGCGGCAGAAATTAATAAAGCAAAGGTAATGATTATTACCTTTAGTGATTTTCATGCTACATTAAAAATAATTAAAACGACTAGGCAACTCAATAAAAAGTTACCTATTTTAGTGCGCACATTGGATGATTCACATCTCAATGAGTTATTTGAAGCAGGAGCGACAGAGGTAATTCCTGATACTTTTGAATCTAGCATTATGTTGGCTTCGCATTTGATGCTAATGATTGGTCAGCCAGCCAGTAAAGTATTAAGGCAGACGCGTCAAATTCGTCAAGATCGATATAAAATTCTTGAAAATTTTTATCCTGGTGAGGATGATAATCCGATGGAGCAGCATCAAGTGATGAAAGGTATTATTCATAGTGTATTGGTTGAGGGTTCGATGTATGCTATTGGTCGTCGCCTAAAAGACCTGAAATTAAAAAGTTACAACGTCAAAGTTGAGGCAATTAAACGTGGGCATGTTAGAGGTGAAAACCCTTCTGAAGAGACGCGAATCCGTGACAATGATCACATCGTATTGAGTGGTTTAGTTGAGGATATTGAGCACGCTGAAAAGTATTTGATTACTGGTTAATCGGCTTGTTATGCGTTAAGAAATTTTGCTTAATTTTGCGTAATAAAAACCATCAAAATTAGGGCTTGGAAGTTGTTGCTTGCCAATAACTGTTTTTACACCCCAGTCTAAGTCAATTTTAATTTCCCTAGCATCGTCATGACTGTAAAGAAAGTCAGCGATTTGAAATTCATTTTCAGCTTTTAAAATTGAGCAAGTGGCATAAAGTAGCGTGCCGCCAGGTTTTAGCATTTGCCACAAATTGTCCAAAATTTTAGATTGCAGTTCAACCAAGGCGGTAATGTCTTTAGGCTTTCGTAAAAGCTTAATATCTGGATGGCGACGGATAACGCCGGTAGCTGAACACGGCGCATCGAGTAAGATTTTGTCAAAGTGTTTTTTATCCCACCAGTCTTGTTCTTGAGCATCGCCACGGATAATTTCTATATTGTTAATATTGAATCGTTGGGCGTTTTGTGCAACACGCTCGAGCCTATCCTTGTCACTATCCAGCGCAATAATCTTTGCCTTGGGCGCAAGTTCAGATAAATGCGTAGTTTTACCACCGGGCGCAGAGCAAGCATCAAGGACAAGATCACCTTCTTTTGGATCTAGCAGAGGTGCGAATAATTGTGGCGATCCGTCTTGCACATAACAAGATCCTGTTTCAAAATCAGGCAAAGCGTACACACTCATCGGTTTGTCTAAAACCAAAGCCTGAGGCGCAACTTCGAGTGTTTGACTGGTAATATCTAGATCACTTAATTGTTGTTGATAATCAGCCGTAGAAGTTTTTGGATGTACGCGAATAGTCATCGGTGCTTGAATATTATTTTGCTCAAGGATTTGCTCAAAATCATTCGGGTAGTTTTGCTTGATTTTTTTGACCATCCAGGTTGGATGTGAATAATGCGTTTGTGCTAATAGCTTTTCTTTGTTGCGATCAATTTGTCTGAGGATGGCATTCACCAAGCCTTTTGCCCAGCTTTTATCAATATCAACTGTCACATTGACGGTTTCAAATACACTAGCGTGGGTAGCAACATTGGAGTATAAAATTTGATAAGCACCTAACAACATCAGACAATGAATGTCCAAATCCTGCTTTTTTAAGGAATGATCAAGCAGTTTGCTAACAATATCATTGAGCTGATGATAAAAACGAATAGTGCCAAATACTAAGGATTTGACTAAGGCGTTATCCTGCTGAGGATAGACAAAGTTGGAAAGTGATTTTTTATCAAGAACAACCGAACAAATTGCATCAAGTGCAATAATGCGTGGATTATTTTCCAAGTGTTGATTGTATTTCTGCTAGTAGTTTTTTAGCAGGCATGTATCCAGGAATATGCCTGCCATTTTCTAAGAAAATGGCAGGTGTGCCATTGACACCAAGCTGCTCAGAAATAGCCAATTGTTCGGCAACTGGGTTGTCACAAGCAGTAACATTAGGTAGTTTTTTGGTTTTTTTGTAGTCATTCATGGCTTGCACTCTGTCTTCAGCACACCATATTTTTTCCATTTTTCCTTGAGCGGCTGGGTGCAAACTTGCTAGTGGTGCAGCTAGGTATTTAACTGTAATTCCGAGTGCATTCATGTTGTCCATTTCGAAGTGTAATTTCCTGCAAAATGGACAATCTACATCGGTAAAAACATGCACAACGTGTTTTTCGTTGTCAGCCTTGAAGATGATTTTATCTTTTTCTTTAATACCAGCTAGAAGTGATTTTTTAAACGCCGATACTTTATCGCTACCGCGCATTCTGCTACGACTTAATAAATCAATAACATCACCCTGAATTAAATAACGACCGTTTTCTGAAACATAAAATGCCTCAATTGGGTTTTTATTGATAACCTCATATACACCTTTAAAATCGGTTTTGCTAATATCTTCAATGCTAATACCTTGAAAAATCGGACTAAGGCTTTTGACAATGTCATTTTTGTCCGCCATAATCGTTGTAGAAATTAGTAGTGAGGTCAGCAGTATTTTTTTAAACATAGGATTGATTAATATAAGTAGATGATAAAATTATACGCATTTCACAAATATGAGTTGCAAATAATATGAAATTTAGAGCCGAGCAAGTAATTAACAGCCAAACCTTAGTGGTATTTGATCAAACATTAGAATTTAACCAGCTTAAATTTGAACAAAAACAGATAAAAATTGGCGTTAAAGATACAATATTAAACGCAAAGATGATTCAGAAACTCGCTTTGAGCTTGTCCCAAACAGCTAATAAATTTGATATTAGTGATTTATTTATACCAGTGCTTGAGATTGATAGATTTGTTCAAATTATGACACAAGCCATAGCTAATGATAATTATCAAGTGCAAAAAATCAACCTAGATGCGCCAAAAGACAAATCTTTGCAGTCTATTTGTTTTGATTCTGGCAGTCAAATTGATATTGATAAAGCGCTAGCAATTGCAGATGGTATGGCACTTTCTCGTCATTTGGGCGATCTTCCTTCAAACATTTGCACACCTTCATATTTGGCACAAACTGCGCAAGATTTAGCCAAAGAGTTTGGTCTAGACTGTGAAGTGCTTGAAGAGTCAGACATGTCTGCACTTGGTATGGGTTCGTTATTGTCTGTTTCAAAAGGCTCTATTGAGCCACCAAAATTAATTAGCTTAAGTTATCAAGGCAATGGTGATGCTAAGCCGATTGTTATTATTGGTAAGGGTGTTACTTTTGATAGTGGTGGTATTTCTTTGAAGCCTGGTGCTGGTATGGATGAAATGAAATATGATATGTGTGGCGCCGCTTCAGTATTAGGTACGATGCGTGCTATCGCACAGATGCAGCCAAAAATTAACTTAACCATTGTTGTGCCAACAGTTGAAAATATGCCAGCGCATAATGCTTCAAAACCAGGTGATGTGGTAACCAGTATGTCTGGCCAAACTATTGAAATTTTAAATACCGATGCAGAGGGGCGTTTGATTTTGTGCGATGCCCTAACTTATGTTGAAAAATTTAATCCTGAAGTGGTGATTGATACAGCAACATTAACAGGCGCTGTAATTGTTGCGCTTGGAAAGCATCATTGTGGTTTGATGGCAAATGATCAAGACCTGGCTGATGATTTAATTGCTGCAGGAAAAGCCTCCCTAGATACTACTTGGCAATTGCCAATTGATGAGGAGTACGATGAATTGTTAAAGTCAAATTTTGCTGATATGGGTAATATTGGTGGACGTGAAGCAGGCTCGGTGACTGCCGCTTGTTTCTTGGCTAGATATGCCAAAGATTATCGCTGGGCACATCTAGATATTGCTGGAACAGCTTGGGTAAGTGGTGCTAAAAAAGGCGCAACTGGCCGCCCTGTGCCATTATTAACCCAATATATTTTGGATAAAATTTAAGGAATCTATGTCAAGTTTTGAAAATGTAACGGTTATAAAAGAAGCGAATATTTATTGTGATGGCAAGGTGACTAGCCGCGTTGTTCAGTTTGCAGATGGCTCGAAAAAACACTAGGTATTATGATGCCGGGTGATTATGAGTTTGGTACTGATGATAATGAGCTAATGGAGATTCAAGCGGGTGAGATGGATGTGCTTTTACCTGGCGAAAGTGAATGGCAAACTTTTGCCAAGGGTAGTTCATTTGAAGTAGCGAAAGATTCTAGCTTTAAATTAAAGGTTAAAAAGGTAACAGATTACTGCTGTTCTTACTGGTAGCTAGCCTCTTTATCTAGCCAAATGCCTAAGCCTTGTGCGCAGATTTCCAAATCACCCTTAAATAACTCTGTTTGCTGCGCTTTATTAAGCATTACGCCGTGTTTTGTGGATATATCAAGCAGATAGTTAAGTAACGATTCTTTAATAGCTTTATGGCGATTTTCATCGGTTTGATGACCACCCGCATGATCCAAATGAATATGGGTGAGAATAATATAATCAACCGATTCTCGGCTAATATTTTTAGCCTCTAAAGTTGCTAGCAGGGTGGGTACAGATAAATAACAACCAGTGTCAATAAAAGCAGCTCGGTTATTATTCTCTATTAAGTAAGCAGCGACAAAATCTTGTCGCATATGCTGCGTGTCAATGCAAGTAATGCCGAATTCTAGGTTGTGGTAAATGGGCTTCATGTATTATTATTTAGATTGATTTGGTTATTTTAGAGCAAAAAAAAACCGCCCAAATGGGCGGTTTTTAACTGATTCAGTTGCTGGTTTAGAAGTCGCCTTCTGCGCCACCCATTTGAATCGCTGTGATAACACGCTTAACTTCTAGCGCTTTCTCTAATAAGAAGTCTGGAAGAGGTGCGCCACCATAAATCATTGCATTCATGTCAAGTGTGTACAACCATCTTTGACCTTCTTTGTCTTCGATTAGAGCCAAGCGACAAGGTAAGTATGCAGAAAATGCATCTGAATGATCAACCATTGTCATTGCAGTACGTGGAGAGCAGTACTGATATATTTTAAGGAATCTTTGTTTTTCGCCAGTTTGTAGTTCAACCATTTCTGATAATGGCAACATGCCTACAGAACGAATACCTTCAGCAGTTGCAATACTTTCCATTGCTTCTTCAACATCTTCATTTGAAACATCGTCGGCAACTTTAACACGAACAATAGAGGCCATGGTGATGTCACCCGTATCTAATAATTTATTTGTCATTGGCATATAAACTTTTGCCATTGAATCTGGGTGTAATGTTGGAGAAATTATTTCACTAATTACCTTTCCAGTTACACCATTGTATTTAACTTGCAGTGATACGCCGTAATAAACAGCGATTGCACCAATAATCATTAACACCCATTTGACTAAATTAATAACTCCACCCATTTTTCTCTCCCTTTTTTAAAATTTAATAAATTGTTACGAATTCAAGATTTTAGCACCATAATTAACCATAAGGGTGGGAATATCTACCTAAACAACACTTAGTCTATTAAAAGTGATATTGTTTAAATTGGTAAGGTGATTTATTTATCAGTGTTACTTTAAAGATTCACTGAATTATAATACTTACTCATGAAGTCAGTTATTTTAATTAATGGAAAAAAACAAAGCAAACTAAGCGTGTTTAATCGCTTAGTTCAGTTTGGTGACGGTTTGTTTGAAACTTGCATGGTAAAGGATGGCAAGTTGATTTTAGCGCAGCAGCATTTTGCGCGATTGGACAAAGGTTCGCAACGACTGCACATCAATCCAATTAAACAATCGGTGTGGTTAAAAGATATCGCTAAAGCAGTTTCATTGTCTAAATTAAATCATGCCGTGGTGAAGATTATTCTTTCTCGTGGAGAGACTAGCCGCGGCTACGGCTTTGATAGAAATATTAAGCCAACGCGTATTGTGATTGTTTCTGAAATGCCAGATTTGGCGAGCAACTATTCCTTAGGTTTGTGCGCTAGTGGTTATGCAACGAATCAATTACTGGCTGAAATAAAGCATTGCAATCGATTAGAGCAAATATTGGCGCGTACTAATCTAAACACACAAGAATGCCTGATGCTTGATCCACAAGGTCAAGTTATTTCAGTTAGTCAAGGTAACGTATTTGCGTTTAAAAATGGCGTACTTTTAACGCCAAGTTTAGACGTGTGTGGCATTGAAGGTACAAGACGGCAGGCTGTGATCGGTTTGGCCAAAAAATTAAATATCTCAGTAGAAGTGTGCAGTTTGAGTATGGAAGAATTACTCAGCTGTGATGAAATTTTTATCACCAATAGTGTAATCGGCATTAAGCCAGTTCATCAGGTTAATGAGCAAAATTTTAGCCAATATAGTTTGACTGAAAAGCTCTCAAATAATTTTGATAAATACCTTTCTAAACGAAAAAATTCAATACCTTTAAGACTTAAAAAAGGCTTTGTAAAGTTTGGGCTGTTATTAGCACTTGGTTTAATACTGGCTTGGTCATTTTGGGCGAATAATATTAATACCGTTAAAGCCACTATTTATGAACTACCTAAAGGTGCAACGATTTATTCAACTGCAAATGATCTTAAGCGTTACGGCTTGGTTAATTCGAGTTTATTTGTACTTTGGTCGGCAAAATTATCAGGTGCAGATGCACAATTAAAATCAGGCTATTATGATGTAAGCCCTGGAATGGGTGTCTGGCAGTTGCTTAAAGATTTTTCAACAGCTAATGTGGCGACTCGAAATATTAGTTTAATCGAAGGTAGGACGGTGCGTGAATATTATCAACTGCTTAGCAATAATAAGGCCTTGACAAATAAATATTCGCTTGACAAAACATTGGAGAATTCAATCGCTGAAGTGCCTTATGAGGCTAGTTTTTGGCCAGATACTTATCAAATTAATTATGGCGATAGTGTTGTTAGTGTTCTGGATAGGGCGCATGTTATTCTGCAAGAAAAACTTGATAGTGCTTGGAAAGGTAGAGTTAAAAATCATCCATTATCTAGCGCTAATCAGGCGCTGATTTTGGCCTCCTTGATTGAGCGAGAAACGGCAAATAGTGCTGAAAAATCTAAGATCTCTGGTGTGTTTATTAATCGACTGAAAAAAAATATGCGCTTGCAAACCGATCCAACGGTAGTGTACGCTCTAGGTGATGCTTATACAGGCAAGCTGAGTAAGAAAGATCTTTGGGTTAAAAGCCCTTATAACACTTATCGAAACAAGGGTTTGCCGCCCGGACCTATTGGATCAGTAGGGCAAGATTCTTTAACCGCTGCTATGCATCCTTTAAAAACAGAATATCTATTTTTTGTAGCTAAGAAAGATGGGTCTCACGCATTTGCAAAAACTTACAAACAACATTTAACCAACATCAAGAAGCATCTAAAATAAAACCCATGAAAAAAGGAAAATTTATCACTATTGATGGCGTTGAAGGGGCGGGAAAAAGTACACAAATAAGCTTTATTTGTGATTATTTACAAGCTAAAGGTATTAACGTTATTTTAACTCGAGAGCCTGGTGGGACAGATTTAGGCGAGAAAATTCGTGAGTTATTGCTCAGTACCAAAACTAAATCTATGCATAGTGATAGTGAATTATTACTAATGTTTGCTGCTAGAAATGAACACATTCATGAAAAAATTATCCCTGCACTTGAGCGTGGTGATTGGGTGTTGAGTGATCGTTTTACCGATGCTTCTTATGCTTATCAAGGCGGTGGTCGTGGGCTTGATGCTGAGCGTATTGAGCAATTAGAACAGTGGGTATTGCAAGACTTTACACCTGATATGACATTGTTACTAGACATCCCTGTAGAGCAAGGCATGTCACGCGTAGAATCAAGGGGTAAAAAAGATCGGATCGAACTTGAGGCGATGGATTTTTTTGAGCGTGTACGACAGGCTTACATTGCTAGATCGGAAAAATACCCAGAGCGCATTAAGCTGATTGACTCCTCCAGGACAAAAGAGCATACCAGTGCTCAAATTGAGCAAATTTTAGCAAGCTTATGAATCTTCCCTGGCACGATCAAGCACTCTCAAAGTTACAAAAGATGGTTGATTTAAATCATCTGCCACATGCATTGTTAATTACCGGTGTTGAGAAAATTGGAAAGTTTGAGTTAATGCAGCAGTTGGTTGGTATATTGCTTAAGGATGATTCAATCATTCGACGAGATAATATCCTTGAAGAGCTTGATCATCCAGTATTGATTAGGCGCTCTAATTACACCAATATGATTTATTGTCGTGCAGGTGAAATTAATGAAAAAACTAAGAATCGTTCTAAAGATATCCGCATCGATCAAATTCGTGCATTTTGCGAGGCTTTAAATAAAACCGCCGATGACTTACAAATTGGCGTTATTTTTTATGGCGATCAGATGAATATTAACGCTGCCAATAGTTTGCTAAAAACATTGGAAGAGCCAAGAGAAAATACACTGATTATCATTCTAGCGCATAATGTTCAAAACTTGCCAACAACTATTGTATCTCGTTGTCAGAATATTCACATTGCACCTAGTTATAGCGAACAGACACAGCAATGGCTAACAAGTCAGTTAAGTGAGACTCAAAATGCTGATTTTGATGTAGCTCAATTACTTGAAAATACACATGGCGTGCCTTTTAAAGTATTGAGTGAATTATCTGATGGCGGTTTTATTGCTTATCAGGCATATCAAAACCAACTACTTAGTATTGCTACACATCCATTGATGATCAATCAAATCAGTGAATTTGAAGGTAACGAGTTGGAGGTATTAGCTTGTTTACAGAATCTAATTATTGAGGCTATTAGACTGAAGACAACAAAAGAAGAAGGTGGTCTAGTAGAGCTCAATCAAGTGATTGGCAATGTGAGATCAGATTTTTTATTTCAATTATTGGACGATGTTCAGCGAGCCATTAGACTGTCAAAAACCAGTGTCAACCTCAAATTATTATTGGATAATATCTTGATCGTGTGGTCACATATTACCCATTTAAAAGAGTATCCACAAATCAGCGCAAATTATTAGGAGCAAGCATGAGTCAATCAGATATTTTATTCGAACAAGCAAAAAAAGTTATTCCAGGTGGGGTTAACTCGCCCGTTCGTGCCTTTAATGGTGTTGGTGGAAATCCGATCTTTTTTACCAAAGGCAAAGGCGCCTATTTATTTGATGTAGATGATAAAAAATATATTGATTATGTTGCTTCATGGGGTCCTATGATTCTTGGCCATGCTAATCAAGATGTGGTCAATGCCGTTAAAGCTACTTTAGAAAATGGATTGGGATTTGGTGCGCCAACGCAAATCGAGACCACACTGGCTGAAAAAGTGTGTGAATTGGTACCATCTATTGAAATGGTGCGTATGGTTAGCTCCGGTACAGAGGCAACTATGAGTGCGATTCGCCTTGCTCGTGGACACACTGGCAGAGATAAAATCATTAAATTTGAGGGTTGTTACCATGGCCACTCTGATTCTTTATTGGTTAAAGCAGGATCGGGTGCATTGACACTTGGCGTACCAACCTCGCCAGGCGTGCCAGCTGATTTTGCCAAGCATACACTAACCCTAGAATACAACAATATCGCTCAGGTTCGTCAAACTTTAAGCGAAGTTGGCGATGAAGTGGCTTGTATTATTGTTGAGCCAGTAGCTGGCAACATGAATTGCATTCCACCCATTGATGGATTTTTACAAGGCTTGCGCGAAGTTTGTGACGAACACGGGGTGATTTTAATTTTTGATGAAGTAATGACGGGATTCCGCGTAGCACTTGGTGGCGCTCAAGAGGTTTATGGCGTTAAGCCTGATTTAACGACACTGGGCAAGATTATTGGTGGTGGTTTGCCAGTGGGCGCTTTTGGCGGCAAGCGTGAGATTATGTCATCAATTGCGCCATTAGGTCCTGTATATCAGGCGGGCACATTGTCAGGCAACCCTATGTCTATGTCGGCAGGTTTGGCGATGCTTGAAGCATTGTCTGCAGATAAGGGCTTCTACAAAACATTAGGCGCAAAGGTAAAAACTTTGATTGACGGAGTCCTGGCCAAAGCAAAAGAAAACAATATTGGTATGACGGCGAATGTTGTGGGCGGCATGTTTGGTCTTTTCTTTACCGATTCTACAGCGGTAACAAATTTTCATGAAACCTCTCAATGTGACGTTGATCGATTTAAAAAGTTTTATCACTTAATGTTGGAAGAAGGTATTTATATGGCACCTTCTGCCTATGAAGCTGGTTTTGTTTCAAGTGCACATTCTGACGAAGACATTCAGGCAACGATTGATGCAGCAGGACGAGTGTTTACCAAACTGTAAAGTTATTTAATGAATACTGAAGTTATTAAATCTGAACTAGATAGGGCGATTAGTCAGCTTGATGGCTTGGGTCCAAGTGTTAGTATCTTTGGATCTGCCAGAATTTCCCAATCAGACCCTTTGGCTCAGCAAGCTTTTCAATTGGGAAGGCTGTTGTCAGATCTTGGGTTTAATGTGTTGACAGGCGCAGGGCCAGGCATTATGCAGGCAGCTAACCAGGGCGCCTTTGAAAGAAAATCAAAAAGTATTGGTTTGAATATTAAGCTACCAAAAGAACAAGCACCCAATCCCTATCTAGATGAATGTATTTTGTTTGAGCATTTTTTTACTCGGAAGGTGGCTCTAATAAAGCAGGCTGACGCCTGTGTATTTTTTCCAGGAGGGTTTGGCACTGCGGATGAATTATTGGAAGTGTTGACATTGATTCAAACTAGAAAAAACAAACCTATTAAACTGTTTTTATTTGGCACTGATTTTTGGTCGCCTATTATTAGCTGGTTCGAGTCGCTTGCTCAGTTGGGCTATATTGATAAAACTGATTTAGAGTTACTTCATTTAGTAGATGATTTTAGTCAAATAATTAACGATATTAAAAGGTAGGTAAGAATATGGCATTGGCAATTTTTGATTTAGATAAAACACTCATTGGTGGAGATAGTGATTTTCTCTGGGGTGAGTTTATGAGTGAAATTGGTGCAGTAGACCCTAAAAGCTATCAGGCTAAAAATCAATATTTCTTTGATCAATATGCACTCGGAAAGCTTGATATTAATGAATATTTAGAATTTTGTTTAGAGCCTTTATCAAAAAATACCTTGTCAACACTTAATACTTGGCATCAACAATTTATGCATGACAAAATTGAGAAAATATTATTACCCAAGGCTCAAGCTGTAATTGATGAGCACAAGGCTAAAGGCGACACAATTTTGGTTATTACAGCAACTAATAGCTTTGTAACAGCGCCGATTGTAAAGCGTTATGGTATCGATAATCTTTTGGCTACTAATCCTGAAATGGTGAATGGTGGTTTCACTGGAAAAGTTGAAGGCGAGCCTTGTTTTCAAGCAGGAAAAATTGTGCATTTGAATCGTTGGCTAGAGCAAACAGGCGAGAGTATGTCTGGTGCTTATTTTTATTCCGATTCACATAATGATTTGCCAATGCTTGAGCTAGTTGATAATCCGATAGTTGTGCATGGCGATGACAAACTTCTTCAAATCGCTAAAGAACGAAACTGGCTTAGTTTAGATTGGACTTAAATCGATCAATATTTAGATAATAAAAAACCTCCTTTCGGAGGTTTTTTTTATCACTTTTTTTGCTAGTATTTTTTTCTTTTACAAGGCGGATTTTACAAAATCTCGATTGAGCATAGATGAAACTATGTGATTGAGAATTTTGAAGAGTCTAACGCAGTATAAAGATAAAAAGACAAAGTAAAAATTACATATATAAGTGGTGATCGCCCGAAGCCGCTTCATCAAAGTACATTGCAGCGCCAGCGAATTCAACGCCATCAATAAAGTCTGCTTTATCAAAGCCAAATAACTCAACTGTCATTTCACAAGCAATAAATTTAACATCAAATTCTTGACACATTTCACGTAATTCTTCCATCTTAGCAACGCCATGCTTAGCCATAGTTTTTTTCATTAGATAAGTTGCTAACCACTCAGTACCAGGAATTTGCCAAAAAAGATTAGGCAGTTTAGGGCCAAAATCAATTTTTTGTAACCACTTAGGGCCAAAAGGCATTTTCATCGGCATAGAAGGGTTCCCAATTGGAGAAACTCTAAGCTTTGAAGTGTCTTTTAATAAAAGATTTAAACCGTAAAAAGTAAAGAAGATGGTTACTTCTTTATCCATTGCAACACCAGTAGAAGCAATAATGAAAGGCGGGAATGCCCAATCAAAAGTACCTTTAGTAGCGATGATAGTCATTTTATTGTTTTCTTTAGCTGCCATAGTTATTCCCCTTTGAAGCGATTATGAATTAAACTTTTTCAATTGTGAAGATGTACTTACCACCATCTTCAGTTGTAGAAATAAGCTTGTTGCCAGTTTGGTTACAAAAAGCCTCAATATCTTTTACTGAGCCAGCATCTGTAGAAATTACGTCTAAGATTTTGCCTGCATCCATTTTTGATAGTGCTTTCTTAGTTTTTAAAATTGGTAATGGGCAGTTTAAGCCTGATGCATCTAAAGTTTCGTCAGCCATTGTGGACTCCTTTGTATATTGAAATTAATTAATTAATCCTATCTTTTAATAAGACAAGTCTAATCATTTTAGTCGCACGAAGGGTAAGAGTCAAATATAATAAACTCATGATTAAGTTTTTACTATTACTATTACTGAGTTTTAATCTCAATGCACTTAAGGTTCCTGAGTTGGCTTTAGGTGAATCGCTACAAGAGCAAAAGCATGGTAATGAATTTTTACAAATTATTTGGGATACCAATTCCGTTGTTGCCGATATTGAAGCGCAAGTTTATTTAAAGACATTGGGGCATGAGTTGGCTCGATACAGTGAAAATCCTGAAAAACATTTTGGATTTTTTCTATTAAATGATGACAGTATTAATGCCTTTGCGGGCTCTTATGGTTATATTGGCGTGCACACGGGCATGTTGTTGCGTTCTGATTCTGAAGCTGAATTGGCGGGTGTGCTGTCACATGAAATTTCCCATGTCACTCAAAATCATCTGGCGCGTTTTAGTGACAAAACCAACAAGCAAACTTATATTATGATGGCAGGTATGTTGGCTGCTGCTTTAGTGGAAAGTTCAGAGGTTTCACAGGCTATTGCCACTTCTACCATAGCCGCAACTGCTCAGCAAAACATTAACTTTACCCGCGAGCATGAATGGGAGGCAGACCGTATTGGCACCAATATGCTGATTAAATCAGGATTTGATCCAAAAGGCATGGCGCACTTTTTTGAAAAATTAAAAGACAGTGCCGATGCTCAAGAGTTTCTGCGCTCTCATCCATTGAGCATTAACCGTATTTCTGATTCTATGCAACGATCAAGCCGAATAGAAGGTGATCATCGAGAAGATTCGTTCACTTATAAAACAGTTAAGGCGCGCTTGTATTATCATCAGCATAAGCGTATTAAGCTTGAAAAAGATAAAAATTTAACCGTGTATATGCAAGCTTATGATGCCTTAGAGAGTCAAAATTATTCAGTTGCCAAAAGATTTGTTGATCAATTGTTGGTTTCAAATGACAGTGTATCTAGCAATTTACTAGCTGGAAGAATTTACGCTAAGCTTAATCAAATTGAAAAATCACAACAGTATTTTGCACAGGCAATTGATGATGAAGCGGCTATTTATTTTGCGGCTCAAGCCTATCTTGATAATCAACAAACGCAAAAAGGTATTAGCCTATTAAAGCGTTATTTAAAGAAAAATCAGGGTACTTATCTATCGCACAAGTTGCTATCTTCTTTATATGTAGATCTTGGGTACCTGGATAGGGTTCATATTCATAATGCCAAAGCGTTAATCCAACAGGGTAAATTAAACTTAGCAATTACTCGTTATGAGCGTGCCAAAGCAATCACTAACTCGCAAGATTTATTTGATGTTATTGATGTAGAAATTGAACGCTTGGAAAAGCGCATCGATCTTTACAAAGAATTGCCCTAAATTAGTTTAAGTGCCGACTACTTTCACACCATTTGGTGTGCCGAGTAATAATACATTTGCACCACGATTGGCAAATAAACCATTGGTAACAACACCAATAATACTATCTATTTCTGTTTCCATGGTTTTTGCATCTGTAATTTTTAGCCCTTCTACGTCTAAAATTAAGTTGCCATTATCAGTCGTAAAATTTTCTCTGATAAAAGGTGTGCCACCAATTCTACGTGTAATTTGATGCATGACGTAGTTTGCAGCCATAGGAATAACTTCTACTGGCAATGGGAAGTTGCCCATTACTTTAACCAATTTAGATTCATCAGCAATACAAACAAATTTGTCAGCAACAGCAGCAACAATCTTTTCACGCGTAAGCGCACCACCACCGCCTTTAATAAGGTTTAATCCATCGTCAGACTCATCAGCACCATCAATATAAACAGAAATAGCTTCAACTTCGTTCAAGTCAAATACTTTAATGCCATGGCCTTCTAAGCGCTCAGCTGTTGCAACTGAACTTGCAACACAGCCTTTAATATCGCCTTTCATAGTTGCCAATGCATCAATGAAAAAATTAGCAGTAGATCCTGTGCCTACGCCTATAATAGTATCCTTAACAACGTACTTAAGTGCCTCTTGCGCAACTGCAAATTTCATTTCGTCTTGAGTCATAATGTGCTCCAAATTTTTTTTATATTCAGTCGATTATACACTGAGACTTTACGCTTATCTATTATGAAAAAAATCATTCTTGCTAGTAACAACAAGGGAAAAATTAGAGAATTTAACACCATGTTAGAGGGGCTTTATGATGTTGTTTCGATGAGTGATATGAGTGTAGAAGAGGTGCCAGAAATCGGCCTAACCTTTGTTGAAAATGCACTGATTAAAGCGCGTAATGCTAGTGAGCAATCTGGCTTACCTGCACTAGCTGATGATTCTGGTATTGTTATAGATGCTTTAAATGGTGCGCCAGGTATTTATTCTGCTCGGTATGCGGGTAATCATGGTGATGACGAGGCTAATACAATTAAGGTTTTAGAGGATATGCAAGATGTGCCTGACGGTAAGCGCACAGCACGATTTTGGTGTGCGATTGTTTTTGTTGAACATGCAAATGATCCGACGCCAATTATTATTCAGCGTGGCTGGGAAGGTGAAATTCTACGTGAAAAAGTAGGTGAAAATGGTTTTGGCTATGATCCAATTTTCTATGTTTCTATACATCAAAAAGCCTCAGCAGAGTTGACTCCAGAGCAAAAGAATAACATCTCTCATCGTGGCAAAGCATTGCAAGCATTGTTGATCGAGTTACAAGCTTAATTCTTACCTAGAAAGCATGTTGGAATTGCCACCATTAGCACTCTATATTCATTATCCATGGTGTGTAAAAAAATGCCCTTATTGTGACTTTAATTCTCATGAAGGCGATAATAGAGAAGGTTATATCGAATTATTACTTGAAGATCTTGATGAAGATCTAAGTTACGCACAAGGTCGATCAATTGGCTCGATATTTATTGGTGGCGGAACACCAAGCCTAATGAGTGAGTTAGATTTATCCAAGTTATTTGAGGGGCTTAGATCTAGATTAACATTTGAAAATGATATTGAAATTACCTTAGAGGCCAATCCAGGTACTTTTGAAATCGAAAAATTTAAGGCTTTCAAGGGTATTGGTATTAATCGTTTATCTATTGGTGTGCAATCCTTTAATGACCAGAATTTAAAGTCTTTAGGTCGTATTCATGATGCAGATGAGGCAGGCAAGGCCTGCACCGAAGCTGCAAAGTTGTTTGATAATTTTAATATTGATTTAATGTATGGGCTGAAAGGTCAAACATTAGAAGGTTGCTTGTTAGATCTAAGACAAGCGATTGAGCTTGGACCAACCCATATTTCTTTTTATCAACTCACCATTGAGCCAAATACCTTGTTTGCAAAATTTCCGCCCACCTTGCCAAAAGAGGATGATATTTGGAAAATGGGCGAAGCGGGTGTTAAACTGTTGGAAGATAAAGGTTTTAATCGTTACGAGGTTTCTGCTTTTGGAAAAACACCCTCAAAACACAATATTAATTATTGGGAGTTTGGTGATTATATTGGCATTGGTGCAGGTGCGCACGGGAAAATTACCCTGAAAAATGAACAAAAAATTATTCGCACACTAAAGTCAAAATCCCCCAAAGATTATATTAATCAACGACAAAAAACGACTGAAATTATTAGCAATCCCGGCTTTGAGTTTATGCTCAATGCACTGCGTTTAAAAGATGGATTTGATATGGATTTGTTTGATAGAAGGACGGGTCTCTCTATTGATAGTATTAAGAACAATCTTGATAAGGTGGCATTAGATGGATTGCTCGATATTGATAAAAATCGAATCATACCAACCACTAAAGGCTATGATTTTTTAAATGATTTGCAGGGGGTTTTTTTATGAAATTCACCAATATTTTAATTTATTTCTTGTAAAAAAAACAAGCGTAAAATTTAAAAATACATGAAAAATAATAAATTAAAACTATTGGTTGTTGATGATGATTCAGAAATTCGTCATTTGTTAAAACAGTATTTACAGAAGACAGAGTTTCAAGTAAGTGTTGTTGCTGATGGTCAGGAGATGTTTTCAATATTGAGAGAAGAGTCATTTGATTTAATTATATTGGATCTAATGTTGCCGGGCGAAGATGGGTTATCTTTGCTTAGGAGATTGCGCGCTGATTCGAACACCCCTGTTATTATGCTAACTGCAATGGGTGAAGAAACAGATCGAATTCTAGGTTTGGAAATGGGTGCCGATGATTACATTTCTAAGCCGTTTAATCCTAGAGAGTTGTTAGCCCGCATTAAGAGTGTTTTACGTAGAGCTTCAATGTCTGATGATACATCTAGTAATGCAAAAACTATTAGAGCGGAGTTTTCTAATTGGGTATTAAATTTTCAGCAGCGTCATTTAACTTCTCCAGAGGGGGTTGTGATTCCATTGAGTGATGGCGAATTTCAATTATTGAAAGTTTTTATTGACAATAGTGGTAGGACGCTAAGTCGAGAACAGTTATTAAACCTTACCCAGGGTAGAGAGAGTGATTCGTTTGATCGTAGTATTGATGTACTAGTAGGCTGCATTAGAAAAAGACTTGATGAAACCCCTAAAAACCTAAAGATATTGCATGCCGTGCGTAGTGAAGGCTATTTATTCTCTCCTTTGGTAAAATTTTATTAATAATGGTATGAAAATAATACCTCAATCGCTTTATGGGCGTTTATTGACAATTCTTCTAGTTGGACTTATGGTGCCACAGCTTTTGAGTGGTCTTGTTCATCTTTATGATAGGGATTCTGTCTTACATCAAACAATTGGCGCAGATAGTGCGGATAAAATAAGTTCGATCGTTACACTACTAGATTCTATTGATATTCAATCTAGGCCGGCAGTTATTGATGCAATTAATGGCTACCCTCTTGAAGTTTCCTTGGGTAATTTTAAGAATCATTCCAATCATTCGACATCTGAAAATAATGAGGGATTGGTTCACTTGTTTAAGGAATATTTACAACAAGGACTGCCTTTAGGATATGAGGCTCATGTTGAAATTGTTGAATCTAGGCATTCTTTAGATATTATTAGACATGGCCGTCCAAATATCGAGACACAATTAATAAATAACGACTCTCAGTCTATTTTATTGATTCAGTCGTTCCATGTTCAAATTAAACTTAAAGATGGGGTTTGGGCAGATTTTCATTACTTCTTACCTAAGAAAATTTTTGAGTGGCCTGTTCGTTTAGTAGTGGCATTATTAGTATTGATGGTTGCTGTTTTATTCTTAACATGGATTGCAGTACGTTGGGTTACAAGGCCATTATCTACACTATCTCAAGCTGCCGAAGCATTGGGAAAAAATATTAAGAGCCCACCATTAGATGTAAAAGGACCTACAGAAGTTAAATTGGCTACCATGGCCTTTAATACTATGCAAGAAAGACTTGTAAAATTTGTAAGTGATCGGGTACGTATTCTATCTGCAGTGTCACACGATCTAAAAACACCAATAACACGCCTTCGACTTCGTCTTGAATTATTGGATGACAAAAAACTCAGTAATGAAATAAAAGGCGACTTAGATCATATGGAAAAAATGGTAAATACCACTCTTTCCTTTATGCGTGGAACAGAAAAAAATGAGTTGAGGAAAAAGGTCAATTTAGAAGCTTTATTAGAAAGCCTGCAAGAAGACTTTAGAGTTTTGGGCATGCCATTTGAAATTCATGGAAAGGTAGAAAAACCCCTGTATATTCAATTGGTTTCTATTAGGCGCTGTTTAACCAATCTATTGGAAAATGCATATCGGTATGGAAATGGGGAAGTTTCAGTTGAAATTCAAGATCATAAAGAAACTGTTGAAATTGTTATATACAGCAATGGTGATTCGATACCAGATAAAGATTTAGATAAAATTTTTGAGCCATTTTATCGATTGGAAGAATCCAGAAATAACAAAACTGGTGGCACTGGGTTGGGGCTTAGTATCGCCAGAAATATTGCTATTGAGCATGGTGGAAGTCTTAGAATAGAAAACGCCAGCAAAGGTGGAGTTTCTGCATACCTTATCTTACCAAAGTAACTAGACGTTACAAGCAAGCCATTATTATGTGCATTCGCACAACATCCGCTTACACTTTGTTACAAAAAACCCTCTTCTAGACACACTAGAATTACATTCAATACCTATAATTTATTGGGTCATGACAACCCAAGCATATTTAAAACCATGTTAAAGTACCGTTATGAAAGTAAAAAAACAAGTATGTAAATCGTTCCCGTATTTCAGAGAAGAGATTTAGAGAAATAATTAAGTATTTCTCTCTTGATTTGAACGCAGTTCAAATCAAGGAATTAACAGGATTGAGCAGACAAACAATCAACAAATATTTAACCGCTATTAGGCTTAGAATTGTAGAACTATCCATACTTCAATCTGCCCCACTAG